>NZ_CP025120.1:331626-663252 GCF_002838765.1 Kangiella profundi
CGCGTAGTATCACACGTTCGATTTCAAAGTTTTCCATAATTCTTGTCGGTATTCTCGGTGGCTTATTAAAGGCCACTGAGATTACTTATATTGAAGAACTGAAAATTGCCAACCACTTACGAACTACAAATCCTCAGCAGTTTCTCGAGCAGATAGATTATGTCGCAGACCTTCAGTTGCCCGATGAAGAGAATGAAGCATTACGAAATTATTTATTGGGATATGCGGCTGCATTAAAAGGAAACTCAGAACAGGCAATTGGATATTATCATAAGGTCATTGCCAGTAGAGCCCATAACCCCTTAATAATTAGAACCAAGTTAGCCTTGGCTAACTTGCAAGTGCTAAACAAGGACTATGCTGCGGCGCTTGAACTTATAAAAAATGTGCTGGCTAGCGCTCATGGTCAAGAAGACTCACTACGTAATCATATCTATCAGGTGGCAGCCATTGTTTATAATGAAGTAGGTCAGTACGAGCTAGCAGAGCAGACTTTAAGTAATTTAACTCAGATTGATAATACTGTGGCAGGTTTAAAAGACAAATGCCTGCTTGCTGCCGTAAAGGCTCAAACCTGGTATGAGCTTTCAAAAATAAATACAGAAGAAGCTGCCTTTATTGATACTTCCTACCAAAACTGTTCTGAAAAGGAGCCTGTTTACGCCCTCTCTGCAAAATTTTACGGGTTAGCGGATATGATCAGAAGTGGTCGTTATAAAGAAGCTAGCTCAGAAATTAGCAATCAGCTAAAAATTGTCGAGGAGCTTGGCTACAGTTATCTAACCGCAGGATACTATACCTTAAACGCTTTAAGTTTGAGTGGAATTGGTGACCAGTCTTCAGCTCAACTATATGCTGACAAGGCAATTGAAACCGCAGAAAAAAATAACAGAGACACGGTAACTACCTGGTTATTAGAAGCTTACTATTTAAATTCTCAGCTATTAAAAGAAAAAGGTGAAATGGAGCTGGCATTAGAGTTTCTGGAAGAGTATCTGGTTAAAATAAACCGATACAAAAATGATGAATCATCGAAACAGTTAGCCTATCAATTAGTGGAGCATGAGACAGAAAGCAAGCAGCAGAAAATTGAGCAATTAAATCAACAAAATCTTTTACTTAAGTTAGAGCAAGATCTGGCCAAGAAAGAAGCTGTTAATAATCGTTTAGTCTTGGCGTTAGCTCTGGTTCTACTTGGTACCTTGGCATTTTGGTCCTATCGAATAAAGAGACATCAAATTCGTTTGCGTAAACAGTCACAAACTGATCAGTTAACTGGATTAAGTTCCCGCCATCACTTCTACGAAACTGCAAAAGCTATATTGCAGAGAAGTGAGTCTGAACAGCAGGATGTAGGTTTCATTTTATTCGACATGGATCACTTCAAGTCGATAAATGATAAGTACGGTCACCTTATCGGTGATTGGGTATTGCAGAATACTGCTGAAGTGGTCAAAACCAGTTGTCGCCAAAATGATCTTGCTGGCCGTCTGGGAGGTGAAGAGTTTGCGATTTTCCTGCCAGCCTGTAATCTTAAAAAAGCACAACAACTTGCCGAAATCTGCCGCAAAGCCATCTCACAGGTAGATACAACCGAGACCGGGTATCGCTTTGATATATCAGCCAGCTTTGGTGTCACCAGCACCGAGCTTTCCGGTTACGATTTAATGGACTTGATTGCCGATGCAGACAAGGCTATGTACAGCGCTAAGAGTAAAGGGCGCAACCAGATAGTTGTGGTGGATAGCTTTGTAAAAGAATTTGAGCAGCTGATATCCTGACGCACCAACTTAGTCAGAGTAAAGCAGCTTAATCTTTAATGCCAAAAAATTGTTCTTTGATGGTCGGCTCATAAGTGGGCCACTCTTCAATCACTTCATAGTAAACCCCCTTCTGATTAAATTGCGACTCCATTAGACAGAAGTGTTCCACTTTAAGCTCAAAATCTACAGTCTGCGTAATTTCTGACTGAACAGTAGCATCTCGGAATAGTGTGATATGAGGCCTGAAAGGCTTGCTTGATTGCTTAATATGAATGCCAGACTGTTTCAGGTTGCGATTAATATGTTGATGTAATTGTATAAGCTGTTCGCTGGCTTCAATTTCAAGACATCCCACTTCTGCTTTAGGGAAGTAGGCAAATTGTCTGAATTCAATCTCAAAAGGTTTGATGGCGGGTATTTCTATGGCTTCTAGAATATCATCCAACTGGTTCCGTGAAACCTCGCCCAGGAAAAGCAGCGTTATATGAAAATTATGAGGACTGACGGGGCGTCCGGCAAAAGGACACAACTTCTGCAATAACTCAAGCTGGTTCTTCAGCTCCTGTGGTAAGTCTATGGCAAAGAATAGTCGAGCCATATTTTTGTCAGATTTTGCTATAGATGGCATAACATTAGTAGGCTTTAATTTGCTACTATCATAGTCATGAGATTGATACCGATAAAGTGAAATGGCTAAAAAACCTGTAAAGAAAAGCGCAAAATCCTCTAAAAAGAAGCAATCAAAGCAAGTAAAACAAACATTCTGGCGCAAAATACCTTGGAAAAAGGTGTTTTGGCGTGGAGGCTTGATATTCACGGCTTTGTTCATTGCCTTCGTGATTTACTGCGACATGGTGATCCAGCGCCAATTTAAGGACAATCGCTGGCAATTACCGGCTAAAGTTTATGCTCAGCCACTGGAGCTGATGAATGGCAAAGCATTAACGCCAACTCGTCTCGAACAGGAATTGGAGCTGTTGGGCTACCGTAAGGCCGTCAAGGCAACCCGTGCAGGCGATTATGAGAAGTATGGTGATTATTACTATATCCATGTTCGTCCCTTTACCTTCTGGGATGAAACTCAAGCCTCGCGCCAGATTGCATTTAGTTTACGTAATGGTCGTGTTAGCCAGTTGAAAGACCATGTTCTGGGTGAGCCGTTGCAGATGGCAAGGCTCGATCCTCTTTTAATCGGTCAGATTTACCCGAACCGACTGGAAGACCGTATTCTGGTCAAACTGGAGCAAATCCCAGAACACCTGATAAAGGCTTTGATTATTACTGAAGATCGTGACTTTTATGAGCATAGTGGAGTTTCTCCCAAAGCGATTGCCAGAGCCTTGTGGCATAACGTAACTTCGGATGGTGGAACACAGGGTGGTAGCACCTTGACTCAGCAGCTGGTGAAAAACTACTTCCTGACAAATGAGCGCAGTTTATGGCGCAAATTTAGAGAAGCAGTCATGTCGGTGTTGCTGGAAGTTCATTATGAGAAAGATGAAATTCTAGAGGCCTATTTTAATGAAGTTTATTTTGGCCAGGATGGGCCACGAGCCATTCATGGTGTCGGCCTTGCCAGTCGTTTCTTTTTCGATAAAGACGTCGAGAACTTAACGCCTGCCCAATCGGCCTTACTTGTCGCAATACTTAAAGGCCCTTCAGTATATGACCCAAGACGTCATCCTGAGAACGCTATGAAGCGTCGCAACCTGGTGCTGGAATTAATGCATCAATCAGGCACCTTAACGGAGCGCGAGCTTAAGCAGGAAAAGCAGACAACCTTATCGCTGGTCAGAAAGCCAAGCATTCATCTATCCAATGTGCCTGCCTTTATGGATCTGGTTCGTCGTCAATTGCAAGACTCATATTCCGAGCAGGAACTCAATTCAGAAGGGCTTAATGTTTTTACCACGCTAGATCCTGTAATTCAGATGTATAGCGAGAAAACGGTTGAAGAGTCTATTGCTCAAGTTGAAAAGCAAAGACAACAGGAAGAGGGAACTTTGCAGGCGGCCGCGATTATCAGTGATAGCCAAAGTGGTCATATTCTGGCAGTGATTGGTGACCGGAAAGCAGGCTTTGCAGGTTACAACCGAGCGATAGATGCCAGAAGACAAATAGGTTCTGTAATTAAGCCTTTTGTAATGTTAGCGGCTCTTGAGCAGAATCCTGACTACAACCTTTCCTCGAATATCAGTGACTTCCCATTGTCACTGGAGCAACGGGACGGAACCATGTGGGAGCCACAAAACTTTGATCGTAATTTCCATGGCATGGTACCGCTCTATCGTGCACTGAGTGAATCCTATAATGTGGCAATGGCGCGTTTAGGTCAGGAAGTTGGGATTCAAAGACTGGCTGACTTTGTAGAGAAATCCGGAGTTGAAAAAGAAGTGCGCCCTCTGGATGCATTACCACTTGGCGTCCTTGAACTAACCCCTCTTGAGCTGTTACAACTGTACCAATCAATAGCCAGCAATGGACTTAGAATCAAGCCTTCATCAATTATCGCTGTAACCGATAATAGCGGACAATTGCTGGAGCGCTACCCAGTTACCGCCGAGCGAGTTGCCAGTGAGATCAATGTCTATTTAGTAAAGGCTGCCATGCAACTAGCAGTTGAAGAGGGCACGGCAAAGTACCTGCATCGTTCTAACCCATTCACATCGTTTGCAGGCAAAACTGGCACCACTAATGATTTGAAAGATTCATGGTTTGTCGGTCTGTCAGGAGAGCATTTGGCGGTCGTCTGGGTCGGTCGAGATGATAACAAGGATGCCAATATCACAGGTTCAACTGCTGCGCTACCAGTGTTCACAGACCTGTTTGCCGGCATCAACACTGCGCCAATTGATATCGGCTATCATGACAATATCGAATGGAAACTGGTGGATTATCGCAGTGGCTTATTGGCAACGGATGAGTGCCAAAACTCGGTCAGCGTACCGTATCTTCGTGGTACAGCACCAAAGGCAACTGCCGACTGTCAGCCCACTTTGTCGCAACAATAAGGAATTTTAATGAGTTTTATTTTAAATGACACATTAGCCAGAGACACTGTTGAGCTGGGCAATTTCAATTTATGCAAATTATTATGGATGAATGATAAGCAGTATCCGTGGGCGGTGCTGGTACCCCGAGTCAATGATATTCGTGAGTTATACCAGCTGTCAGTTGCGCAACAAATTAACGCCATGGAGGAGTCAAACTTCTTACTCGAAACTATGGCCAGGGTTTTCAAGGCGGATAAAATGAATGTGGCGGCTCTGGGAAACATGGTTCCTCAATTGCATATTCATCACATCGCACGATATCAAGATGACCCAGCATGGCCGGGGCCAATTTGGGGAGTAAAGAAGCCCATTCATTATGGTGAAAATGAGCTGATTAAAGAAGTCAGCCCTCTACTAGCGGAATTGAAGGGCAACTTTGGATTTAAAGAAATTTAGATCAAGTGAAGCGAAAAGATCGGAGCCAGGTGTTGGGTTATGAGATGGAATCTCTAACCCAACCTGTAAGCGTTAAAGAATTAAGGACGAGAAAACTTAAAGTGAGGATTTTCTTTCCAGACAACTTTGGTGTCCGTTGGCAAATTGGCAATCGCTTCTGCAATCACTTCTGATAGAGCCACCAGGTTCGGTACATCAATAATTTCAGCTTCATCATGTACCTGATGATAATGATCCTGACCTCTCCAAACTGAAATAGCATGCATCGGAATACCAGTAATATCCACCTGCTGTCCGTGCTTAAATACCTGCTCAGCCTTTTGTCGATCTAAATTCATTAATGCAAAAGGGGCGTTGTCGGAGCGCATGAATAAACCCATCTGAGCAAATGGGTCAGCATCCAGTGACCAACCAGCTTTAGCAAAATCATCCTGCAATAATTCCAGTAGATTCGAATATTGGTTACCTGTCATCCAGGCACTTTTTGGATGCTCTTCTACTGGAGTTCCTACCAGTTCAAACATGATGCCGGTTTCAATTTGTTCAAGTGGAACTAAAGGGTTCTGGGCAAAATGCTTTGACCCCAAAAGGCCCATTTCTTCTGCATCCCAAGCTGCGATGATGATATTAAATGGCAGAGATTTTTCTTGTGAAAGCAATTCAGCAATTACCAGGCTGGCAACAACGCCACTGGCATCGTCGTCCGCACCATTAAAGGTAATATCACCTTCCAGAGCAGGATTCTGGCCGACGTGGTCATAATGCGCACCAATCATGATGTACTTGTCATTATCGCACTGACAGTCCAGGTAGCCGATGTAATTAACGCCATCAATAGACTCGCCTTTTACCTCAAACGAAAACTCCTGGCGGTATGACTCAGCGTCTGGTAGAGGTTGCAAGCCAATCGCTGTGAAGCGTTGTTCAAGCCAGGCATGTACCATTTTCATTTCGGGGGTACCGGTTTTACGGCCTTTTAGCTCGTCGCTGGCAAGAAAGTTTATCCACTCCTGAGCATGCTCAACGCGTGCTTCCTCAGCCGACTGAGGGACATTGTTGGCAGCAACATCAGTAGAAAGTGATAAACCTGATAGGACCAATAGGCCAGGTATTAGAAATGATTTCATTGTAAGTAATCCTTCGGTAATACGGTTAACTGGTCTTGGACCAGCTGAGTTGCTAGTTGCCAGTCTACCTGATCAAGGCTATCAATTTCTTTAGCAAGTTGTTGCAAAATGTTTGCCTGAATAACGCCGCGACTTTGTGCCTGAGCATAAGGAATATGATGGAACATTACCATCGAGTAACGTGGGATGAACTGTTCCGGGAAGCGTTTCTCAAGTTCAAAAGCAATAGACTTCTTAAGATGGAACTTGGGGTCACGTACCGAGTCACGCATTTCAATGTAATTATCCAGCGCCATATCTGCAATTGCATTGGCATTATCACGACGCGCTTCATTAAAGGCTGGGAAAACTTGCTGCCAGTCATCATCAAACTGATTTAACAATGAATTGAGCTCAGCGCAATCTTCAAAACCACAGTTCATTCCTTGGCCGTGGAAAGGCACAATTGCATGAGCTGCGTCGCCAAAGATCAGCGCATTACCGTGGAACCATTTTTCGCTGCGTACCGTACCCAGCACGCCGGTTGGATTTTCAAAAAACAACTCGGTTAAATTGGGAATGAGATCATAGGCATCTTTGAAGTATTGCTTGAAGAAGTTATCAACCTTTTCTGGGGTATTTAAATTAGCAAAGCTAGCTTCGCCATTGTTGGTTGGCATAAACAGAGTAACGGTAAATGAGCCATCAAGATTCGGTAGCGCGATAACCATATAGCCTCCGCGAGGCCAGATATGCAATGCTTCTTCTTCAATTTGAAAATTGCCGGCCTGATCCGAAGGGATGGTTAACTCTTTGTAGTTATGCTCAAGTAATTCTGAACTGAAATGACCAACTTTAGCCGCTTCCATGAATTGACGAACCGGTGAGCCAGCCCCGTCAGTTGCTAACAGAACGTCATAATTCAAAGTTTGTTGTTGGCCAGTCATGGCGTCTTCAACGATAAAGGTCTGCTGATTAAAATCGATATCAACAAGCGGATGTTTAAAGTGGAAAGTCACATTGCTAGTGGCTTCAGCTTCATCACGTAACAAGCTAACCAGGCCCGCTCGTGAAACGGAATAAATCACTTCTTCTGGCTTTTGACCATAGGACTGAAATTGCAGTTCACCTTTTTCATCATGCAGCATACGGCCTTTCATTGGAATTAAAAGCTTTTCGACCTTGTCCATGATGCCAACTTGCTGCAAAGGGCGTATCCCTCGGTTAGCTAATGCCAGGTTAATTGAGCGACCGGCTGGAATATCTTCAAGACGGATGTCCGGTAGCTTCTCATAAACATCGACTTTATAGCCACGCAGCCCCAGATAAATACTGGCCAGTGAGCCAACCAGACCTGCACCAATTAACGTTATATGTTTATCTTGTTTAGAACTCATGGCAGGCCTCACTGCAAACTGTCTTTTAAAATGGTAACGAAACGATAGGCATCTTCAAAAGAATTGTACAAAGGTACCGGCGCTACACGAATGACGTTGGGATGTCTAAAGTCACAGGTTACCCCGGCTGCTTCAATTCGATCGAAAACAGTTTTTCCATCTAGACCATGCAGGTTTACCGTTAAAGATAACTGGCAGCCCGATGCCTGTAGATCAGCTGGCGTTAGAATATTGATTTCATCTGCTAACTCCTGCTCCAAAAGATCACGCAGATAACGAGTTAACTTTAATGACTTGTCGCGCAATGCATGGATACCGCCGGCATCTTTGATGGTATCTAAAGATGCGCGAATGGCAGCTAATGATAGAATCGGTGGATTCGAAAGCTGCCAGGCTTCTGCGCTTTGCATTGGGATAAAGTGGTTTTCCATTTTAAAGCGAGAGTCTTTGTCATGCCCCCACCAACCCGCAAACCGTGGCAGTTCCAGGTTGGTATGATGTTTTTCATGAACAAAGCAACCTGCTACGGAACCCGGTCCGGAATTTAAATACTTGTATGAACACCAGGCAGCAAAATCAACTTCCCAGTCATGCAGTTGCATCGGAATGTTACCTGCGGCATGGGCCAGATCAAAACCAACCATGCAGCCTTTGGCATGACCTGCTTCGGTAATGGCCTTCATATCGAGAACCTGTCCAGTGTAATACTGAACGCCGGGCAGCATGATTAGCGCGATTTCTTCACCATGCAGTTCGATCAGGTTTAAGAGATCTTCCGTGCGTAATGTTTCTTCACCCTCGCGTGGTTTAGCTAACAGCATTGCTTGGTCTGGATCAAAGCCATGAAAGCGAACTTGTGACTCAACCGCATAATGATCAGAAGGAAACGCATGGTCTTCGATTAGAATTTTATTACGAGTTTTAGTGGGGCGATAAAAGCTGACCATCATGAAATGCAGGTTAGCCGTCAGCGAGTTCATGCAAACCACTTCCGAGTTCTTGGCACCGACCAGTTTTGCTGACTCTTCGGTCAGAAACTCGTGATAAGGCATCCAGGGAAAATCACCGGAAAAGTGACCTTTAACCCCCAGCTTTTGCCATTGGCTTAATTCATAGTTGAGGTATTCCTGAGTACGCTTAGGCTGCAAACCCAATGAATTACCACACAAATAAATTTCATCATCGCCATTGTCTTGTTTTGGGATATGAAACTGTTCACGCATTCTATTGAGAGGATCCTGCTGATCCAGCTGGCGTGCATAATCGATTGAATAAATGTTCATAATTTTTGTCTTCTTAATACTTTTGTTTTGCTCACAACCTTACTGGTCTGAACAATCAATTAAGGGGTAAAGAATAGGGCGGCTGGGAGCAGCGTCCAACTCAAATGCTGGTATTTGCAGATTAAGGCAGTAAATACCGTCGTTTATTTCATCAGGTACAAATACCATTTCGGTAATCGTTCTGTCGCAACGGGCTTGTTCTGTTAATTGATGGCTGTCAGCTTCAAGGTTCCAATAAATATGATGGTTGGTTAAATGGCCATCATCATACATCTTATCGACCGAAGGAAAGTCCACCAGCAAGTGTTTAATATTGCTTGCTGCCAATAACTCCATTGCTTCTCGAGTAAAAAATGGAGGCTGGTTTGTTTCATCATAACGACAGGATTTTTTAACTGCATGATTCGGAACACAGCGCACAACGAGACTTTCAATATTGTTTAGGGTCTCGTTGCTGAGAGCTGATTGCAGCAATGACTTGTCGATAACTTTGTCGGTTCCTTCAAGTGAAGGTCGATAGCTATCATTAGTTTCCTCTGCCAATTTGGGTTCGATGCTGATCAGACAGGCGATACTTAAACTGTTGTTGAAAATAGTACCTACTGAAACTGTCTGGTCGCAGATATGGTGAACCGATTCTGTATGCGTGCCATTACAATGCGGTACCAATTGAATTGAGTCTACATTGCAACTGCCACCTTGCGTGGTGTCACCAACAAAGCTTCCCGCCTGTAACGGTTGTCGTGTAGCTGATTCTGCGCCAAAGTGGTTTGGCTGCTTACCATCGAAGTCCAAAGCAATTGCTATCGAGTACGGATGTTCAGTATCCACTGTATAGCGTTTACCCATAAACTCAGTGGTTAAATTGAACTTGCTCATTTAACGAAACGCCCCTTCTCAAGATTTAGCCACTCAAGAGCAGTACCGTGAAGTAAGCGAGCAGAAATCGATTTATCATAATTCATTGACTCGATCAGTTTTCCGGGTTCCAGTTCACCTAATGGGAATGGATAGTCGGTGCCCAAGGCCAATTTATGAGGACCCATCAAATCGACAAGGTATTCAAGCATTTTTTGATCATGCACCAGAGTATCGAGATAGATTTGTTCCAGGTATTTACGAGGGTGGTGAGGGTTATCAACGCGCATCAAATCAGGGCGAACTTCATAGGCATGCTCAATGCGACCCAGAGTCGCAGGGAAACTGCCGCCGCCATGCGCAAAAGCGATACGCAGGTTTGGAAGGCGCTCTAATACACCGCCAAAAATCATAGAACAGATGGCGAGTGAGCTCTCTGCAGGCATGCCGACTAACCATGGCATCCAATATTTCTGCATTTTCTCTTTGCCGACCATATCCCATGGGTGAACAAACACCGCCGCACCTAATTCTTCTGCTGCAGCGAAAACATCAAACAGATTCTCGTCGCTCAAATTCCAGTCATTGATGTGTGATCCGATTTGCACGCCAGCCAGACCAAGCTCCTTAACACAGCGCTCTAATTCCTGAATCGCCAATTTAGGCGACTGCATTGGCAGAGTGCCAAGGCCGACAAAACGGGTAGGGTAACGCTCAACCACTTCAGCAATGTGGTCATTGAGAAAACGTGATAAATCCAGAGTGTCTTCTGGCTTGGCCCAGTAGTTAAACATGATCGGTACAGTAGAGAGTACCTGAACATGCACACCGTGATGATCGCAATCCTTCATACGAACTTCAGGTGACCAACAGTTTTCCTGAACCTCGCGGAAAAATTTTCCATCAACCATCATCCGAGCGCAGTCGCACTTATGATGCTCCAGTTGTACAAAACCGCCGTAACCGTATCGTTCTTTTAAGTCCGGCCAATTTTTTGGAAGGATGTGAGTATGGATATCAATCTTTAAATCAGACATACACTAAAGATCCAGTTTATTTTGTTTGGGCATGACCGTACCACAGTTACTGCAGGTACGATGCTCTTCACTTTCTAAGAAACGCTCAAAGACAGGAATGAAATCTTTTTCAACATTGGTTAGGTGAAAATATTCCTCATATAACTTGGTATCGCAGTTCTCGCAAAACCACATTAAGCCATCGTTTTCATGCTCGAGACGTTTGCGTTCTACAACCAGGCCAATAGAGTTTTCAAAACGAACTGGTGAATGAGGAACTTTCGGTGGCAACAAAAAGATTTCTCCGGCCTTGATTGGATAATTAACACGCTCACCATTTTGAATGGTGCGCAATTCCATCTCGCCCTCTAATTGGTAGAAAAACTCTGGCCCTTCATCATAGTGATAATCGCGACGGCCATTTGGTCCGCCTACGACCATGACAATAAAATCATCCTGCTCAAAAACCTGCTTATTGCAAACCGGTGGTTGTAATAAATGACGGTTCTCATCTATCCATTTCTGAAAGTTAAATGGCGGAACCGGAGTTAAAGTTTGGTCACTCATGGCGATTCTCCTTAATCATCGTAAATAGTCGCGATGCATTTCAATTCAATCGCAATCGGAGTGGGCAGGGAGCTGATTTCGATGGTGGTGCGGCAAGGCTGGTTATCAGCAAAATATTCAGCATAGACTTTGTTATAGGTTTTAAAGTCATCTTTCATGTTGGTGAGAAAGACCTGAACGTCAACCAGTTGATCCCAGCCTGAACCAGACTCCTGCAAAATAGTTCGAACATTTTCAAACACGCTACGACACTGAGTTTCGATACAGTAATCAACAATATTACCGTCATCATCCAGTGTGACACCGGGGATATCTTTGCTGTCTTTTTTACGTGGGCCAACACCTGACAAAAATAGTAGATGGCCAACGCGACGTGCATGGGGGTAGAGACCAACAGGCTCCGGAGCTGACGAAGATACAATTTTCTGACTCATAAAAACCTCAACTTAATATTAGCTAGCTAGACTTATACTAATTTTCAATAGGTTACATCATACGTGCAACGATATAGCTAGAAAAAAATAATGATGTTATTAAACGAAAATACTAGGAAAAACAGGTGCGCGCAATCTGCGCAAGAAAGGAATGCGTATTCAATCGAGGATCCATTTGCAGCCACCTTGGTGGGCAAAGATAAATCCTGATGTTTTTTGGTGAGGGAAATAATGCATGGGCTCTTTTATAGCCGAAAAGGCCTTAATAGGCAAGGCATTGGGCAGGTGATTGTACCTGCCCCGCAGGCCTTCTAATCTCTAAAATTCTTAAACTGAAAGGGCTGGCCTAATTCAGCCTGTCTGACCAGGGCCATAACTTGTTGTAGGTCATCACGTTTTTTCCCGGTGACACGCAACTCTTCACCCTGAATTGCTGCTTGGACTTTTAACTTAGAGTCTTTGATCAGCTTAACAATTTTCTTGGCCACATCTTTCTCGATGCCCTGTTTGAAGCTGGCTGTTTTATAGAAAGTTTTACCAGAGTGAGTGGCATCTTCGCTAATATCCAGTGCATTGGTATCAATATCGCGCTTGACGCAAGCCTTATACAAAATATCGATCATCTGCTCGACCTGGAATTCAGCTTCTGCAGTAATCTTGATGCTATCACCTGTTTGCTCAAAGCTAGCGTCAACACCTCGAAAATCAAAGCGGGTCGAAAGCTCACGATTGGCATTATCGACGGTATTGGTAATCTCGTGTTTATCCACTTCAGAAACAATGTCAAAGGAAGGCATGAGTAATCCTGTCTATGAAATAAAGAATAGCGGCTATTATAAGCGAAAAATATCCCCAATCCAGTTTTGATCCGGTTCAGCTTTGAATGAATGTATGCATGGATTTGTGATCGGCTCTACAACAACAAATAAGCTTCTTCGTTTACCTTGAACCAGCGCATGTGACATTTGTCCGATTATTGTTAATAATCGTCACACACAAACAATATAAAGGGTGTAGGTCATGTCTTTCATAAAACACATAAATCGTAAAACTATGGTTAGCCTGTTGGTTAGCGCAGCTCTGTTGAGTAGTGGTTGCCAACAGGAAGAAGAGCAGCAGGAGCAGGCAAACCAACAGCAGCAGGTTAAAACAGCCGTTTCCAAAGACCAGGCCCATGATCAGGCTGAAGCATCTCCAGAGATGCTGTTTGACAATATCACCACCACTCTATTTGCTGCGCGACCTATGGATGCAACCATGTATGGTGTTAGTCAGGAGGTTGCTGGTGGTTACTATCAGGACAAGTTACCAGATTATTCTCCGGCGGCTGAAAAGGCATTACGCCAGAGCTTGCGCCATTACGCAGATCAGCTTTCAGAGTTAAAGTCAGACACCATCCAGGGCGAAGAGAACCGAAAAGTTGTTATCGATCTGGCTCATTATTATTCAGGCGAAAAGCAGTTTGATATTGGCTTTATTGATGGCTGGATGGGGCACTCTCCCTTTATTGTCAGCCAGATTAATGGGCCGGCAATTGATGTTCCCAATCTGTTGCAAAACAATCACCCCATTAAGAATGAGCAGAATGCAAAAGACTATATTGCCAGAATGGCGCAATTTGGTGACATGATAGAAAGTGTAAAATCTAAGGTGCTGGCTGACGCAGATAAAGGCTGGATTCCACCTAAAGTCATCATCAAAGGAGCGCTGAACTTTCTTAATGGGTTCATTGCTGTTGAACCGGAGCAACATGCACTGGTGACTAACTTGCAGAACAAGTTGGATAAGCTTGATCTCACAGCTGAGCAAAAAGAAAAGATGATGTTTGATGCGGTCAGCATCACTAAAACGACAATTTACCCTGCTTACAAAAATCTTGCCATGGTTATGGAAGACTTGCTGGAAAAGGCACCTGAAGAGTCAGGTATTTGGGCGCAACCTAACGGTGCGGAGTTTTATCGTTATGCAGTCAGTGAGCTGGGTAACACGGATCTGACACCTGAGCAAGTGCATCAGATTGGTCTTGATGAGGTTGAACGAATTACTGCTGAAATGGATGCAATCCTTAAATCAGAAGGATACGACAAGGGCACGGTTGGCGAACGGATGGCTGCGCTTAATGAAGAGGAGCGTTTCATTTATGAAGATTCAGACGAGGGCCGCCAGAAGCTGTTGGATGATCTCAATGGTATGCTTGCTGATATTAATGAAGTGATGCCAACGCGTTTCGCAACCATACCTCCCTATGATGTAGAAATTCGTCGTATCCCCGTTGAGCGACAGGATGGTGCCCCAGGAGGCCAATATACCCCGCCGCCGTTAGATGGTTCTGAGCCTGGGATTTATTGGATTAACCTTAAAGATATGAAGGCCAATCCTAAGTTTGATTTAAAGACACTGACTTACCATGAAGCCAATCCAGGGCATCATTGGCAGATAGCGCTGAACATGGCGCAAGAAAGTTTGCCGCTCATTCGCCGAATCGCTCCATACAATGCATATGTAGAAGGTTGGGCTTTGTACTCAGAGTTAGTGGCTTGGGAAATGGGCATGTATAAAGATGACCCATATGGTGATCTGGGGCGCTTGAAAGCTGAGCTTTTCCGTGCGGTAAGACTGGTTGTTGATACAGGTCTACACCACAAAAAGTGGACTCGTGAACAGGCCATTCAATACATGGCTGAGAAAACGGGCACAGCTCAATCGAGCGTAATTTCAGAAATTGAACGCTACATGGTTTGGCCCGGTCAGGCATTGGGTTACAAACTGGGTATGCTGAACATTGTAGACCAGCGTGAAAGAGCGAAGGAAGAACTTGGCGAAGCATTCGACATCAAAGAGTTCCATGATCTGGTATTACTAGGTGGCGCAGTTCCCATGTCGGTGCTCAATGATAAAATTGATGCATGGATTGAAAGTAAGAAATCGAAGTATTGATATTAGTGTTGCTAAAATAGGTAGGGGCGAGCCAATGTGCTCGCCTTTTTTTGTTCTAAAATTATTTCAAGAAAATTCATGAGCGATAAACTCAGAGCAAATCAGCCGTTCTGCTGTAAGCAATTTCTCACAATTGCACCCGCAATCGCTGAAAACATATCAAAAATCCAATGCAAATATGAAAATCAATAAGTTACAGATTTTGGTATATTGTCAAGACCTGCAAAATTCATAATATAACTCCTGCTTATATGGAATAAGCGATCAATCAACAAGGAGTAAGTTTTATGAAACAAAACCACTTAATGACAAAAAAAAGTGCAGTGCTGGGCGCAGTTCTTTCTGCTCTAACATTTGCATCACTACCCACCATAGCATCAATGAATGATTCAAAAGGAATTGAGTCACTCGCAAAAGAAGCTCAACACATTGTTCAAGGAAAAGTGGTCAACATTGACTACAAGGACTCTGTGGAAGGTATTCCTCACACCTTCGTGACTTATCAAATCGAGGATGATTTCCAGGGGCGCCAAAACGGTCGCCAGGTCACCTTACGCTTTATCGGTGGCATCAAAAAAGTCAGCGATACTCAATATGATGTACTAGAAGTATCGAATGTTCCTGAGTTCAATCTTGGTGAAGAGAATATTTTGATGCTAGCTGAAAAAGATGATGGTCAATGTCCATTGGTTCGCTGTTCAGAAGGCTTCTTTAAAGTGAAAAGTGGAGAAGTCTTTACTGAAAGCGGTAAACCTGTACAGATCGGCAAGGCTGCTGAAAAAGCGCAACGTCCAGTTATGATGGATGATGAGCAAGGCGAGATTGCCGGTAAAACATTGCCAGCGCAAGCTCAAGCAAAAGGCGCTTCAGTTCAGCAATTTAAGAAAGCTGTTCAGTCTGCGATGAAAGGTAAGCCAGCTAAAGAAATCAAGAGCGCAAATATTGCTCAACGATTCTCGGCTGCAATGCCAGTTGCAATGCCGGCACCGGCTGTTCCTGCGCGAGCTAAGCAGTCTGACCAAGTCATCATTGACGATGTTGACCACCAATAATTTTGACTTCACGGAGGAAGTACAATGAAGAAATTAATTTTAATCTCTAGCGTAATCGCTGCGTCATTTCTAGGTATGAAAGCTGAAGCAGCAACTTTAGACACCTCATGTAATGGTGTATATAAAAAATGGAACACTAACAACGTAACATTTCGCGCCAGCTCAGTGGGCTTTCCAGCAGGCAATGACTACCGTACAGCGTTAGGTCATGTCATTACTCAGTTCAATAAGAACCCAAGTAAGATCCGCTTTTCGATGCAGTATGATGATCCTTCTGTGGGCATGAACAATGGTCAGAATGAAGTCTGGTGGTCAAGCAGTATCAGCGCACCGGCAGTGGCTTATACCTGGAGTTCGTGCAGCTGGTTCTTTGGCTGGACCAATAAAATTACGGAAGCAGACATAGTGTTCAAAAACACCGTAAATTATATTCCTGGTGTAGAGTACGGTATTCGAGCACGAGCTGAAAACCTGATTCCTTATGGTGGCTCTTCGCGCCCCTTCAAAACCACTGCGTTACATGAGTTTGGCCATGGCGCTGGCTTAGGTCATGAAAATGGTCGTTACAGCATCATGGGGCAGGACTGGGATCACATTCATCGTAACTATGTGTATGCCTTAGCTTACATGGGCGAAGATGCTAACTATGGTCTACGTCAGTTGTATGGCAACAATGCAGGTAACGTTCAGGACGTCGGTGTGGTTCACTGGAAATACAGTGGTGCCAGTGGTGCATATAGCTCACACATCCGCACTAAGTTGTATAACACTTCCGGTGTTGAACTGCCCTACACAACCGTCAATGGCGAGCGTCGTTACAATGTCAGCAAAGGACAGCAGGTTCGTATGGAGTTAACCTATGAAAATAATGGTGAATCCGGTCAGGCACCAACAATTTACTATTATGTTTCAACCAATAACTTCATTAGTACCGCTGACACTCTGATTGCCAGTACGTCATTCGCGCTTCAACCAGAAGGTAGTGTCTATACTTCAACTAGAACGGTAACCATTCCTTCAACGTTGAACTCTGGTCAAAACTACTTCTTAGGTGCTCTGTTAGATCCGAATAACACCATCGCGGAAGTCGAAGAAAGCAATAACGCAACCTACATTCCGATTCGCGTGAATTGATAGGTGGTTAAATAATAAAGGGCGGCCCAATGTGGCCGTCCTTTTTATGTAAAAAAGGGCAGACACATAGATCTGCCCCTACCAAAAAGATCCTTAACAGGATTAATTTCACCTCAATATTTTGTCATTCCGGCCTTCGAGCCGGAATCTGCTTTTGGTTGTAGGGTGGGCCTAGGCCCACTAAAAAGAAAAGACCCTGGATTACAAAATACATCCCAGTATTTTGCCCTTGGGGCTGGCTTCGCCATTCAAAATCGTTCCAGACGATTTTGTCTCCGCTTGGAGGCTGGAGTGACAAGCTTTTGGGTAATGAGTTATCTACAGATTTCGTCATCCCGCGGCTTTGACTGCGGGATCCAGTGACTTTTAAAAAGGGATAGTTAATTAGCTAAAAGGAAAAGTATTAACTACCCGTACTTCACACAGACATTCTTAGCTTCGGTAAAAAAGCGTAATGCTTCCAACCCACCTTCGCGTCCGACTCCTGAACTTTTGACGCCACCGAAGGGGGTACGCAAATCGCGCAGTAACCAGCAGTTAATCCAAACAATGCCTGCTTCAATTTCTTTGGCCACTCGATGGGCACGTTTCAGATCATTGGTCCAGACACTGGACGCTAAACCGTACTCAGTGCCATTGGCGAGCATGATTGCTTCATCGTCAGTATCAAATGGCATGATGGTACAGATAGGGCCAAAAATTTCTTCCTGATTGGTACGACAGTGGTTGGTCAGGCCTTCAATCACGGTAGGCTCAACAAAGTATCCATTTTCGCAACGACCTTCGATAGTGACCTGATTACCACCCGTTAAAACGGTACCGCCTTCTTCCTGTGCCAATTCTATGTAGGACAATACTTTATCCATGTGTGGCTTAGAGACAAGCGCACCGTGCTGAGTGTCGGCATCCAATGGATCACCAATCTTAATCTGCTTCACTTTCTCGACAAAAGCCTGCTTAAACTTATCGTAAATAGGGCGTTCAATATAAATTCGAGAACCACACAAACAAATCTGACCCTGATTCGAGAATGCGGCACGAACGACATTGTTGACTGTATCTTCAAAATCACAATCGGCAAACACCAAGGTCGGATTTTTACCACCCAGTTCCAGCGATAGTTTCTTGAACATGCCCGCAGTCACCTTGGTAATCTGGGCACCGGTTGCGGTACCGCCGGTAAAGCTGATGGCTTTGATTTTCGGATGTGTGGTCAACGGGCCGCCAATGCTTGGGCCAGTACCATGCAGAATATTCAAAACACCATCCGGCAAACCTGCCTCGATGCACAATTTGGAAAACAGGAAAGCTGTCATCGGAGTAATTTCCGAAGGCTTGGCAATAACCGCGTTACCGCTGGCTAACGCTGGCGCAATTTTCCAAGTGAAAAGATACAGTGGTAAGTTCCAAGGAGAAATACAACCTACCACACCAATCGGATCACGCAGCGTATAGTTGATGGCGACATCTTCCATGGCGTGACTTTCGCTGGCGAACTGAGTAATGGCCTGGGCGAAGAAACGGATGTTGGCCGAGGCTCGATAAATATCAACATTCTTGGCCAAAGTAATCGGCTTGCCGTTATCAATCGCTTCCGCTTCCGCCAGCATATCGGCATTGGCATCGATGATGTCAGCAAGACGACACAGAATCTTCGCGCGCTTTTCTGGTGACGTATTGGCCCAGCCTTTCTGCGCATGTTCAGCGGCAACCACTGCCTGTTCTAAATCATGCTCATCCGAGTTAGGGATTTTGCTATAGACCTGACCAGTGGCCGGTTCGACATTATCAATGTATTGACCGGCAAACGGATCGAGCAGTTGGCCATTAACGTAGTTCTTGATGATTTGCATAGTGGTTCTCTAGTGCTGATTACAGACAGCTGGTGCGTCCGCCATCAACGGGCAAATTGATACCGGTGATATAAGCCGCTGCAGGAGAAGCTAAAAAGGCAACTGCATTGGCGAATTCTTCCGGCTCGCCAAAACGACGCATTGGTATAATCGACTTTTCTTCTTCTTCCATCTCCTCGATGGAAACGCCTTGTTTCTTAGCCTTGTTCTGGATAATCGCTTCCAGGCGAACGGTATTGGTCGCTCCCGGCAATACATTATTAACCGTGATATTAAACTGACCCAGCTCATTGGCTAAGGTCTTTGCCCAGTTTGCTACCGCGCCGCGTACCGTGTTCGACACACCAAGACCGTGTAGCGGTTGCTTAACCGAAGTCGAAATCACATTAATAATACGACCGTAATTCGCTTCTTTCATGCCCGGCGTTAATAGTTTCATCAGCTCATGGTTACAGATCAGATGCTGATTAAAAGCCGCCAGGAAATCTTCCGTTTCAGCTGAGTTAGCTGGACCCGGCGCAGGACCGCCAGTATTATTGACCAGAATTTCTACCAGACGGCCGCTTTTCAAAAATTCAAAGACCGTCGCTTTAACCTGCTCAGGATAGGCAAAATCCGCCACCAGAACTACGTGCTTCTGACCTTTGGATTTATCCAAACCCTCGAGAACCGCCTCAAGCTTCGCCTTATTACGCGCCAGAAGAATCACCGACGCACCCTGCGACGCCAACTGCTCAGCAATCGCCTTGCCCATGCCCTGACTGGAGCCACAGACCAAAGCATTCTTACCCGTTAAATCTAAATTCATCATAGGAAATCATCGAAATCTGTAAAAAGAAGCATTTAAGCATATTTCATCGGGGATTTTAATCGGTTTGGTGGACTCAAATGAACTTCAATAATGCCAAGTATTGGAGATTGCAATTAATAGCAAGCTAATTATTATGAAATATAAGGAACAGGTACTTAATGTCTAAGGGGTGTTTATGTTGGTGTGTGATAAGTGTAGTGCGGGAATAATTGAAGGTTCAAAGTTCTGCCCTCAGTGCGGAGACCCTGTGACTGATGCTGACAGAGTTAATATTCCAGTTGTAGAGAATAATATCGCAAATGTTGAAATTGCTTTTGGATATAGTTCATCCCAGAATTTCAGCAAGGCAGTTAATATTAGTAAAAATATTCCATCTTACTCTGTAAAAGGAGATGGAAAATCCGCAACACATAGTGTCGTATTACCAATAACTGAAGTGGATCTAATTATTAATTTATATGACTTAGTAGGCGGATGGAAATCATCAAAAATGTTGATCAATGGACACACAGCAACTAAAAAAGATCTTACATATTATGGTGTTGGATGCTTTAGAAGCAGGCTGAAGGCCTACAATCCTCAACAGTATTGTTTTGGAGAGAGGGACTATGAGGTTAATATTTGGGGCTGTAAAAGACTAAACATGCCAGTCTATGAATGGGGAGGTGGGTGGCTTGATTATGGTGAATTTGATAAATCAGGTGTTTGGCATATTGATAAAGATCGAATCAAAGATGAACTAGAGTCAGCGATAAAGGAAAATGAACTTTGTCCAATCCTTAGTCGGAAAAGAGTTCTTGAAACTTTGGAGAAGTTGCCAAAAACAATTGATCCAAGGGAAGATAACAACTGGGAGTATAGGACTAATTATGAAGAAATAAATGGGACATTTAAAGAAGTGGCCATAGGCATAAAACCAAATATAAAAAATATAAATAGATTTGTCATTGGGGATTATGAACCAAACTGGGTAGAAAATTTTCAGGATGGTGAAGTAGAGAGTGTTGGAAGGATTAGAATAGATTTGGATTCAAAAGATAATAAAGAGGGAGACAGGAAAAAAAATAAAAGTGATCTTTATGGAAGTATCGTATTTACAATAATTTTATTCATAGCAATTTTTATGCTCTTATGATTAGTGAAGTTAATTAACTTAGCCTCTGTCGCGACGCACACTGCAATTAATTACTTATTAATAACTGTTGAGCTAAAAAAATCCCGCATTGCTGCGGGATTTTTTAATGGGCTTACAGTAATGCTTTTCGCATGGCACTCAAGGTCAGGTCGAGCTCTTTTTCGCCATGGGCGGCGGAGACGAAACCTGCTTCGAATGCCGAAGGTGCCAGGTAGATATGCTGGTTTAGCATGTCATGATAGAACTTCTTAAAGCGCTCTAGATCACCGTTGGCTACTTGCTGATAACTGGTCACGGTTTCGGCGTCGTTGAAGAAGAAGCCAAACATGGAGCCAACATGGTTGGTGGTGAATGGGATGCCTGCTTCATGAGCAATTGAGCGCATACCATCGACCAGCTGTTCGGTGTAGTCGAATAGAGGTTGGTAGAAACCGGGCTTTGATAATTCGTTCAAAGCGGCCAGACCTGCGGCCATGGCCACTGGGTTACCGGAAAGGGTACCTGCCTGATAGACAGGACCGAGCGGTGCCAGCTGTTCAAAGATTTCGCGTTTACCACCAAAGGCACCGACTGGCATACCGCCGCCGATCACCTTACCTAAACAGGTCATGTCTGGTGTGATATTGTAATAGCCTTGCGCGCCATCCACGCCCATTCTGAATCCGGTCATCACTTCATCGAAAATCAGCACAGCACCGTGTTGGTCACACAGTTCGCGTAGGCCTTCGAGGAAACCTGGAACCGGCGGAATGCAGTTCATGTTACCAGCAATCGGTTCGACAATAATACAGGCCACGTCATCGCCAAATTCAGACAGTAGCGCCTTAACGCTATCTAGATTATTAAACTCAGCGGTTAGCGTGTGTTTGGCAAAATCCGCTGGCACACCCGGTGAAGTTGGTTCACCAAGAGTTAATGCGCCCGAACCTGCTTTAACCAACAGGCAGTCGGCATGGCCGTGATAGCAGCCTTCAAATTTGATGATTTTGTCGCGACGGGTGTAACCACGCGCCAGACGAATGGCGCTCATGGTCGCTTCGGTGCCTGAGTTAACCATGCGCACCATTTCAATGGATGGAATCAATTCGCAGATCTTCTCCGCCATTTCGGCTTCGACTTCTGTCGGTGCACCATAGCTCAAACCTTTTTCAGCGGCTTTAATCACCGCTTCTAAAATCGCCGGGTGGTTATGGCCGAGAATCATCGGGCCCCATGAGCCGACGTAATCAACGTAATGCTTACCTTCAGCTGAAGTGAAGTAAGCACCGTTTGCAGATTTGAAGAAAATCGGAGTGCCACCAACGCCGTTGAAGGCACGAACAGGAGAGTTTACGCCACCAGGGATGTGCTGCTTGGCGCGATTAAAAAGTTGATCTGATGTGGTCATAAAAATTCCGATAAATAAGAGATAAAAATAAAAAGATTAAAGCTTGTTGGAGTGCCAGGTAACCGGCGCTTCATGTTGGCTGAGTTTGTCTTCAACACCCAGCACTAATGCGAATAGTGCCATGCGGACTTTGACGCCAAAATAGGCCTGACGGAAAATCGCTAGATTCGGATTATCATTCATGTCATCGCTCAACTCATTGGCTTCCGGACGCGAGTCACGCGGCAGCGGATGCATGATGATGGTGTTCGGATCGCAGAACTGCTCGTAGGCGGACTGGTTGAGGCGGTATTTGCCGCGATACAGATCCGCTTCACGTTGTGACTCAAAGCGTTCTTCCTGAATGCGGGTTTGATACACCACATCCTGACCTTGCAGTCCTTCTTCAAGGCTTTCAGTGATGGTGAAACGATGATTGTGTTTATCGCATACTGCCAAGACCTTATCTGGCATGGCCAAGGCATTAGGCGCGACAAAGGTAAAGTCCACATTCGGGAAGACGCACAGCAATTGAGTCAGCGAATGAACCGTGCGGCCGTTTTTCAGGTCGCCCATCATGGCGATACGCAGGTTTTCGGTGCCTTTTTGAATGCGGTTCAGCTCATTGAAGATGGTGTAGATATCCAATAGCGCCTGAGTCGGGTGCTCATTCGGACCGTCGCCGCCATTGATCACGGGAATTTTACTGCCTGCTGCAAACTCAGCTACCGAGCCGGCCTGCGGATGGCGCATGGCTACCACGTCAGCGTAAGTCGAGAGTACCTGCGCGGTGTCGTATAACGATTCGCCTTTGGCTAAAGAAGAGGTAGACATGCCAACGGTTTCACGAACATGGCCGCCCAGCAGATTAAAGGCAGTACCGAAGCTGATACGGGTACGAGTGCTAGGCTCGAAGAACATGTTAGCGAGGACAGCACCATCCAGAACGCGACAGCTCTTTTCGCGTGCCACGTATGGGTGCATTAAATCCGCTACCTGAAGAATTCGCTCAACCGCGTCGCGGTCTAATTGGTCAATGGAGAGAATGTGTTGTCCCTGAAAAACCATGCGTGCACCCAAATGTTTGTTATGACTTTTAAGTTGGCGCAATTCTAACATGAAGTTACCCAATTGGTGTATCTTTGACCGTTTTCGGTAGCCCTTGGCTAGCATTTCGGCGCAAAATGCTTACAATGTGGGCCTGAAAAGCCCATACAGACAATAGATTCGAGAGGTTTAGCTGGTGGAATATAGAAAATACCGTTGCCTGGTGTGTGATTTTGTATACGACGAAGAGTTAGGCTGGGAAGAAGACGGCATCGCGCCTGGCACCCGTTGGGAAGATGTGCCAGAAGACTGGTACTGCCCAGATTGCGGCGTAGGCAAAGAAGATTTTGAATTGATGACCGACGAGTTTAAGAAAAGTCTATAAGTCATTCTTTGTTGATAAAGATTGTAAGAAAAGCCTCCATTGTGAGGCTTTTTTTGTGGGTGAAAAATTTAGTGAACGATGTAAGGTGCCGGCCTTTGCTTGTTCGTCGCAAAGTTAATAATAGCCGTTGTATCTGAGTAATTAACAATATTAATTTCTAACTGCTTTAATTCTTGGACGATTTCATTAAAAGCTTTTTTGGTAAGGCCTTTCTCTTGAGGACCTTCAATAGGCAAGAGTATATCATCTGGTTTTAAAACATCTTCTTTCAAAAGCCACTTTATTTTGTTGAACCATAATTCACCATGCTCAATTATTTGAGTGGTTTTTTTCTCTGTAAATGCAAGAGGCTTAATAGCTTTAAAATGCTTTTCTTCTAACTCGGCAACTAAAGGTAGTCTTACATTACGTAGCTGTGTTGTTAATAGCTTCTCAGTGTAATTAATACCGATGTTTTTAGATTTGAACTCTTGTTTTATGGTTTTTACCATAATTTGCTCTCGGTACTCTTTAGTGAGGAAGTTTCGACCTACATATCTATCATATAATTTATTAAGTAATAACTTCGGATTATCTGTCCCAACAATCTTTATGTTGCCATATCTAACGACAGATTCACGTAAGCGGGTAACCTCATCAAAGAATTGCTCGTTTCGCTTTTGACCTAGAGAATAGAAGAAATTCTGAATATGCAATAATTCAGTTTCTAGCATGTCTAATGTGTACTTGAAGACTTTGCCTTCTAAGTCTTCAAAGAAATTTGTGACCCTAGAAAACTTCTTTGGTGCTATTTTGAAGTCGAAGTAGTTGTTTTTTGGACAAAACACCACTATCCCCACGTTGGCAAACTCTTCAGTTTCTGCATAGGGTTGGAATTTAATTACGGCATACTTGCAAGCGTATCTCATTGTAATGCCTCCCAAAATTGATTGTCTTCAAAGTATTCTAAGTTTGCTCTAATCGTGTCAAGTAAAGAGGAGGTTACAGTACTACAACTAAACCACTCCTGAGGTATATTATTTAAAATATCATCTAAATGCGTCAAAGCGCTACGCATTTTAGCTTTTAACTCTTCAATTACAAGTAAATCCATTTGTTCTTGGAACCAGTGATTTCTACCAATATGCTCGGACTTGAAGTCCTCAAGGTTGAATTCTGGGTCAAAGGCATGATTATGGTCAAAAACTATTAGGCTTTGATTGGAAAGGTCGACTAGAAGATTGGGGTTGCCTCCGTGACTAGTAAACTTACGGTCTTCATTTTTAATCCAATAATCAAATATAAATATATCTCTAAGCTGATCAGCGCGCATTGATGCCAAAAGCGTATGGTTTATTTCTTGGGTAAAAGGGATGTATTTTGAGGCAAACGCCGGTCCAACTCCCATTTCTATTATTAAGTCAGTATCACCACTAATGAGATATTCTGGAACATCAATAATTTCAAATTCGGGTATTGGAAGGTCTAGCTTCTTTCCTAAGTGACCAGCAATCCATTCGCATATCCTACCTTTCCCATTGGCGCTTGCTCCCTTTACAACATATTCTTCTTGGTTGTCAGCTTGGCAAAGGTAAGGTTTTGTATAACCCTGCTCCATTTGTTTTATTATTTCAACAACTTCTAACAACGGGCATCCTTAATATAAAGATTAAACTGTAAATAAAGCTATCACTTATAGTTAAACCTTACAAGATAGTAATCTTCCCAATTGACTATCATGCCATTTGCTTAAAGTTACCAATGCAATTATTGCGCCGAGCAGGCACCACCACATATCGGACTGGGTATCCCAGACATAACCTTGAGTGCCGAGGAAGGCTTCGGCGGCCTGATCTGATAGCAGGGCGACCCACCATTCGATCAGTTCGTAAAAGGCACTGAAGCCAAGACAAAAACTGATGATGAAAAAGTTTCTCCATTTAGCGCTATTAAAGACATTGAGTCGTATGACAAGCTCTCGCGCAATCATGGCTGGTACAAACCCTTGCACAAAATGCCCCAGCTTATCGTAGTTATTGCGTTCCCAGCCGAACCATTCCTTCATATCGTCGAAAAGGGGCACTTCAGCATAGGTGTAGTGACCTCCGACAATCAGTATGATGCTGTGAATTAAAATTAAAACATAGAGTAAAGGCGTTAGCGGAAATTGTTTATAGGTGATAGCCAGCGCGATAAAACCGATAACTGCTGGCGCGACTTCAAGCATCCAGGTCACTCGATCCTTGGGGCCTATCCCTGACCAAATGAGAACGGCCATGAAGATGGCAATCCAGATGCTGATCGCTACTTTATTTTTCTGCATGGCCGGTTCCTTCCTTAATCGCTTTTCTTGTCTTCGGTATTGGTATCGAAGTCTTTCGCATCAAGACGTTCATGCAGCTGTTCGTGCGGTTCACCCCAGGTGCGATTGACCATACGCCCACGCTTTACCGCATCGCGTTTAGCGATATCTTTGGCCCAGCGCATTACGTGTTTGTAGGTATCCGCCTGCAAAAACTCGGCAGCTTCATAGACTTCATTCAAAACAAGGCAACCGTACCAGGGCCAGATCGCCATATCGGCAATAGTATATTCATCACCGCAAATGTAAGTATTATTAGCCAGACGTTTATCTAACACATCTAACTGACGTTTAGCTTCCATAGTGAAACGGTCAATACAGTATTCAATCTTAATCGGCGCGTATTTATAGAAGTGACCAAAGCCGCCACCCAGATAGGGAGCGCTACCCACTTGCCAGAACAGCCATGACAAAAGCTCAGCGCGTTGTTCGGGTTTGCTCGGTAGGAAAGCATCAAATTTTTCAGCCAGATATAAAAGAATCGCACCTGATTCAAAAATTCGAGTAGGCGGGTTGGTGCTGTGATCGACCATTGCCGGAATTTTGGAATTAGGGTTAACCTGCACAAAACCGCTGCTGAACTGATCCCCTTCGCTGATATCGATCAAGTAGGCATCATACTCGGCTTCTTTTATGCCTTTGGCGAGGAGTTCCTCAAGCATAATGGTAACTTTAACCCCATTAGGGGTGGCTAAAGAATAGAGTTGCAAGGGGTGTTTACCAACGGGTAAATCCTTGGCGTGAGTAGGGCCTGATATGGGACGGTTAATCTTGGCGAATTTGCCGCCACTTTCTTTTTCCCATTGCCAGACTTTGGGTGGGGTATAGTCGGAAGTATTGCTCATAGTATGCTCCAGACAATATTTATAAGTATTTGTGTAAAGCTAGCATAATGCCACTCTCATATCATTAACACCATTCAAGTCCTTGAAATAATGGATATGCGTGTCAGTCATGGTATAAAAGATAAAAATTATGGAATAAATTCGTTAACTCCTCGTTAAACCATTGAGAACTACAACAAGAGGGTAAAGTCATTGTCGCAGGAATTGATTGATTACAGTCGAAAAGCCCTGATTTTTGCGGTGCAGCTGTTGGGTAGCCAAAGCGATGCGGAGGACGTGGTACAGGCTAGTGTGGAAAAGGCTTTGGCTCATCCGAAAGCACCCAAAGGCGGTATCGATTTGCAGAAGTGGCTTTACCGCGTCGTGCGTAATGCTGCGATTGATCGCATTCGACAGCTGTCGCGAGAAGATGAGCTGGATACTGATCAACAAATTACTTCTAATCAATCTCCGGAAAGGCAGCTTGAGCAATTGCAAATTAAAACCCGATTGATGCAGGCGCTCAGTGCATTGCCGGTCATGCAGCGTGAATTAATTGTACTGCGCGATTATCACGGCAATAGCTATGAAGACATCGCGGAAATTCTGGCGATCCCGGCGGGCACCGTGATGTCGAGATTACATCGGGCACGAATGGCGTTACGCGAACTTTTGAAAAACGAATTGAACGAGGTGAATCATGAATCTGTGTGATAAAACCCAGGAACTTATCAGCGGTTATATCGATCATGAATTGAACCAGCAGGATCGACAACAGGTGCGCGTGCATCTTGAAACATGCGACCAATGCCGAGCCGTCTATGACGATTTATTGGCGATTAAGCAGGAGATGGGTAACTTGCAGTACCCTGAATGCGAAGAGGCACAATTGGACAAAATTATGAAAGAACCCGTAGCAAATGGTATGGCGATAATTGGCTGGTTTATTTTAATTTTAGGCTTTGCCGGTTTTATGGTGTGGCAGTTGTTTACCTTCTACACTGAGCCGTCAGTGCCATTCTGGCTAAAAGCAGGTGTCTTTTTGATTGAGGCGGGCGTGTTGCTACTGTTAGGTAGTGTGTTGCGCCAACGATTGATCGCATTAAAAACAGATAAATACAAAAACGTAAAATTTTAAAAGAAGGATAAGACTATGAGTAATATCGACGTTTATACACTAGAGCAGGTGCCAGGCTATAAAGTGACTAAAGTTATTGGTTTGGCGCGTGGAAACTCAGTACGCACTCGCCATGTGGGCAAAGACATTATGGCAGGACTTCGTAACCTAGTAGGCGGTGAAGTGCAGGAGTATACCAAGCTGATGGCTGAGAGCCGTGAACAGGCGATTGATCGCATGTGTGATGAAGCCAGGATATTGGGTGCTAATGCAGTAATCGGCGTTCGCTTTGAAACCTCCATGATCGCCAGTATGGCCGCGGAATTGTTGGCTTTTGGTACTGCGGTAGTGATGGAGAAGGAATAAACTATAGCCGGAAGGTATCAATCAATAACAAAACTCTATGTAACATTTCTGCGTTAAGTTCATCTAACTCATTGTGTACTAAAAGCTACTTAGAACTTTGACTAAATTTTCATTAGCTGTTGTGCATACTAAATCCATCCCAGAACAATGGTGTGAGTTAGATGAAAAATATTTTAATATTTATTATCACGGTGCTGGTCGTTGCTGGACTGGCTTTTGTGATGATGCGAGCTCAATCGGCAAGCTTATCCAAGCAGCCTTTTATTGATAAGGAAAAACCTGCAAACCTTGAGCAGGATATGCCTGCGACCAAGCAGGTGGATACTATTGTGTTGGGTGAAGGTTGCTTCTGGGGCGCGGAGAAGCGGCTGGAAGCATTACCGGGTGTGATCGATGCAGAAGTTGGCTATGCAGATGGTCGTGGTCATGAGCCAACGTATGCAGAAATCACCAAGGCTAAACATAAATTCAATCCCGATAATTATGCCGAAGTGGTGAAGGTAACGTTTAATCCTCAGCAAATCAGCTTAGAGACTATTATTAAGGATTATTTTGAATCACATGATCCCACTCAGTTAAATCGTCAGGGCAATGATGTTGGGACTCAGTATCGTTCTACGATTCTAACAAACAGTCCTGAGCAGGAAAAAATTGCCAATAGATTAAAAGATGAGTTTCAAGTACTGATGAGCAAAGCAGGTTACGGTAAAATCGTTACTGTCATTAAACCTCTTGATAAGTTTCATCCCGCCGAAGACTATCATCAGGATTATCTACGGAAAAATCCCAATGGATATTGCCCGGACTTTTCAACGGGCGTGACATTTGATAGCAAACCCGAAAGCGAGAAAATCGATAATTCAGCGCTACTTACTGGTAAGCAGATTGTGATTGTCGATTCGCAGGATTACTGCCCTTATTGCGAGAAGTTCAAAAAAGACGTGGCCAATGATTATCAAGGCACTATTCCGATGACGTTTCGTTATGCTTCGCAATTAGATGGGCTTGAGATCAAAACGCCAACTTGGGCAACGCCCACTATTCTGTTTCTGGAAAACGGTAAAGAAGTGCTGGGTTACCAGGGCTATTTATCGGCTAAAGAGTTCTACAAGGCGCTTGGTTATTTCAAGCTAGGTGATTCGGAAGCTTTTAATGTGGCATTCCAGAAAGGAACGGATGGGCGCTTTTGTAAGGAGTATGAGATCTTTAAGAACACCCCGGATGGAGTGTTTGTGGATAAGCTTAGTGGGCAGCCGCTTTTCGATACTCGTGATCGCTTCAATTCAGGCACGGGCTGGTTATCCTTCACCAAGCCGGTTGATGGCTCTGTGACCTATCATGAAGACAATAGTTTTGGTATGCAACGAACCGAGATTCGTTCCGCATCCACTGGCATTCACTTGGGTCATGTATTTAATGATGGACCAAATGGCAAGCCACGTTACTGCATTAATGCCACAGTTCTTGAGTTTGTACCCAGAGCTAATCTGTAATAGCTGTTAACAGATTTGGTCATAATTACGCAGGATTTTGTCTGATTAATTCGGTAGTATCATCCTATTAGCGTGGGGGATAGCTACCGAAATGAATAAGTTCAAACATTTTATACACGAGTTCTTTGTCTTTGGCTTGAAGCAGGCATATGCCTGTATGTTTGGCGGTTTTCTACTGGCAGTAATGCTGCTGACCAAATACTGGTATCCCATCGAAGGCCTGCATCGTTACGACTTCATATTTCTGGCTGCTATTGCTTTTCAGCTTTTCATGCTGGCCTTTAAGCTGGAAACCTGGAAGGAGGCCTTGGTCATCATCGTCTTTCACCTGGTGGCAACGGTGATGGAGCTTTTCAAAACCTCTGATGCCATACAATCGTGGCACTATCCTGAAGAATTTATTTTTGGTATCGCCAATGTGCCGCTATTTACCGGCTTTATGTACAGTGCGGTGGGTAGCTATCTAGCCCGTGTATGGCGAATCTTTGATTTTCGTTACACTAATTATCCACCGAAATGGACAACGGTTATTTTGGTAACGGCAGTCTACATTAACTTCTTTAGCCATCATTATTGGTATGACTTGCGCTGGATTATATTGGCTATGACCTTTTATCTTTTCTTAACGACTCAGATCCATTTCAAAGTCATTAAAACCCATCGCAAAATGCCGCTGTTATTTGGCTGGTTCCTGGTCGCACTGTTCATATGGTTTGCTGAAAATATCGCGACCTATGCCAACATCTGGCTGTATCCAAATCAAAAAGGAGCCTGGGAAATGGTGCCACTTGCCAAGCTGTCTTCATGGTATCTATTGATGCTGTTGAGTTTTGTCTTGGTGACTTTGGTGAATCGTATAAAACAATCGTTATCTAAAACGGTTTCACAATCGCCAGAATTAGAGCCCCTAGCAGAATCAGAACCGGCAGTTCGTTAAACACGCGAAAATATGTGTGGCTTTTATTGCAGGTGCCATCGGCAAATTGCTTTTGGTACATGCCACAGATGAAGTGATAAATGATCAATAAGACGATCAGTGTCATCTTGGCATGGAACCAGCCCGAGCTCATGTAGTAGCTCCAGTTGTAGGAAGCGAGCCAGAGTCCAAAAATAACGGTTAGAACCATGAAGGGAGTAATAAACCGATACAGCTTGCCTGCCATGATATTGAGTTGATTGAAGGCGCCATCATTTTCAGTCATTGCCAGATTGACGAAAATTCTAGGAAGATAAAAAATTCCTGCAAACCAGGCGACCATAAAAAAGATATGAAATGTTTTAATCCACAGCATGCGTTAAGCCTTAAGGTTTATGTGTATAAACGTATTGGTCGGTAATCATATCGCGAGTGATAACGCCATAAATACGCTCTTGCCCATCGTGTGTGATCCGGTATACATATGCGGCTGACATTTTTGCCTGCTCCATCTTATCGAAGGCTTCCTCCAATGTGGCCTGAAGGTTGACCGAAACCAAATCCTGACGATTGGCTGGTATTTTTAACAGATTAATTACTTTGCGTTTTTGTTCTGCGTCAGGTTTTGGAGTTTCTTCCCGCTGTTTTTCTTCTCGTTCCATCATATAGCGAACCAGGTCACTGGCCACCATCAACGAAGTCACATGTTCATCTTCCATAACCAGAACCCAGCGTGGCTTGTCTTTGAGTGCTACCTGAATTTCGTCTGGTGTTGAACGGAAGTTAAGGGTTGTCATACTGCGAGACATTACACCTGCAACACCGATACTGCGTAATACCTGCTTGATAGGGCTGACGCGCAAGTCGAGGCCACGGTCGGTCATTTGGGTTTCCCAGAATGACTGTTGCTTGAACAGCTGCGTTACCACCAGGTTGCCGATAACGATTGAGAACATGCCTGGGAAAATAATGTTGGGGTTATTGGTCAGTTCCAATAATGCCATTAAGGCCGCTAGTGGCGCCTGAAGAACTGCGCCCATAACCGTAGCCATCCCGATCATGGCGTAAAAGCCGGTGTAACTGGCGTGGTCTGGGAATAATTCTCCGCCAATGTTGCCCATGACACCGCCGAGCATGGCGCCCATGAAAAGGGCAGGGCCAATGACACCGCCCGGTAGCGATAACCCGGAACAGATAATCGTGGCTATGATTTTTCCTACTAGCGCCAATACAAGGATTGTTAACGCTAATTCACCCTGTAGGGCACTGTTTACCGAGTCATAGCCAATACCCATGACCTGCGGAATGCCTATTGCGATTATGCCGACACTGGTTCCTGCGACAGTTGTCTTGAGCCAAACAGGCCATTCGCGCGATACCTGCCTGACTTTTCGGGTGGCTATAATGAAGATGCTGGCTAACACGCCACCAGCAAAACCTACTAACAGGAAGTAGGGCATTTCCCACAGAGACTGAATATCAAGCTTCGAAGGTACATCAAACGAAGCGCCGTCACCAAATACTAGCCGAGTTAAAATCGCGCCCGCAACTGATGCCAGAATAATGGGGATAAAGCTGGCTACCGCGTATTCCATAATGATGATTTCCATGGCGAAAATCACCCCGGCGAGCGGTGTATTAAAGTTTGCAGATATAGCAGCAGCGCACCCGCAACCAACCAGAATACGCGTGCTGTTATTAGGCAGTTTGAGTTTTTGCCCAACCCAACTGGCGGAGGCGGACCCTAAGTGAATACCGGGGCCTTCACGACCAACTGATTGGCCTGAAGCAATAGTCAGTCCACCCAATGCGAATTGGACGAAGGCATTTTTCGGTGGCAGGTGTCCCTGGTGGTAAGCCATTCGTTCAAGAACGTGCGACACACCTACCTGCCGATTTTCTGGCTTCAATTGTTGAAGGAGTAAACCCACGATGAGGCCACCAATGGTGGGTAGTAACAGTCGATATAACCAGTCCATGGTTTCGTAATCGGTTTTAGTGTCGGGATCGGTTGCCCAGAGAACTAAAGAACTCTCGGTGAAGAGTCGGAACAGGATGTTAGAGCCACCAGCCAGAAGACCGCAGATCAAACCAATAACCGCCATAAGGGCTAATGCGTCAAAGCCCCCAAGTCGTAATCGTAAGCGGTCGATCAATGTCATTGGCGTTGTGAAATTGTGATGAGTTTTATTCCCAGTGCTCGATAATTTTGCTTTAATCGCAAATTATCATCGCTTCGGCTTCGGCTAAAAAAATTAGCCATTGTATTCAATTAGTTACATAATAAGAAAATGCAGCCGCAAGAACAAATGATTTCAACGATTTATGACTAAAGATTCCCATCAGCCAGATTATATAATTCGTAAACGTCGCAAAGCCAGCTGGTACTGGAGTTGGTCGGCTTTTATGCTAATCATTTTGTTAGGCGCCATAGGTCTCGGATACTGGCTTAGCGAACGCCAGTACAGAGGCTTTGGCTCAGCTAATGAGCGGCTGGGAAATATGCGTTCTCAGCTCGAAGAATCGAACAATAGCCTGATACATTGGCAACAGCAATATCAGGTTGAACATCAGGTTACGGCAGAGCTGAAAAAAGAAATTCAGAAGCTGAATACTCAGATCCATAACCTGGAAAAAGAGAAGCAGGCTTTTTTACGTATATTCGATCCCAATGCTGTAGAAAGTGGCTTGCAAATAGCCAGCTTTGTGTGGGAGTCTGTAGCAGGAAATGTTAATCAATTTAACTTTCGATTAATGCTAATTCAGTCTGGCCAGCAACAGCGAGATGTTTCCGGATCTTACTCTATAACCCTTGTGGGTAAAGAGAATGGAGAGGAAAAGACTTACAGCCTGAAAGAGCTGGAAGCGCTGTCTCAGCAGGATACGCAGTTCAAGTTCCGTTATGTGGCCAGCCACAGAGGAACCTTTAATATTCCGGAAGGTTTTGTACCTGAGCTGGTTCGGGTGCAGGTAACTTCTTCTGGAAGAGGTGGTGAAACGGTATTGCAGGATTATCCATGGCAAATCGATTCTCAACAGCAATCTCCAAATGAGGTAGAAGACAATAATGTGGGGTAATAAGAGTAAATCACACAATGTGGATACACTGATTGCGGAAGGAACCAGCATCAAAGGTGACCTGACTTTCGAAGGTGCCTTGTTTGTCGATGGAGTGATTGAAGGTGATATTCATGGTACTAATCACGAGCAGTCAGTTTTGTCAGTAGGGGTTCATGGCAGAATTGAAGGTAATATAGAGTCACCTTATGTGATCATTTTTGGGCAGGTAGACGGTGATGTTCGTGTATCGCAGAAAGTAGAGCTAAAACCTGGCGCAAAAGTAAATGGTGACTTGTACTACAAGGTAATGGAAATGAATGCGGGCGCTACCGTGAATGGCAAAATGGTCAATCTTGGTGAGCCACATGCATTGGAGCACAAGCCAGATCATAGCGAAGTAGTTTCAAAGCCGAAGGTCAACAAAGAGTCCTCCGACGAAAATAAATCTGAAGATTCAATTCATTCAGATGATAATGAAGCTGTAAGAGCCTGATTTCGTTAACTATAAAGCGCTTGCCTGCGGCGAGCGTTTTTTTATGCTTATTATTTACATAACAGCTATTCTCTTGAGATCTTGAAGTAAGGCCCCCATATTCGGGTATAATAGATACATTAATGTGTTTAGGTAGATTTGAATGTCAATTACAGTTACAGAAGCTGCAAGCCGTAAAGTGAAGCAGTTGATCGAGGAAGAGCAGAACGATCAGTTAAAACTGCGAGTGTTTGTTACCGGTGGTGGCTGCTCGGGCTTCCAGTATGGCTTTACTTTTGACGAGAAACAGAATGATAACGACATGGCGATCGAACAGGATGGCGTTAAAATTCTGATTGATGCTTTGAGCTTCCAGTATCTTATGGGCTCAGAAGTCGATTATACAGAAGGTTTGCAGGGTTCTCGTTTTATTATCAGCAATCCTCAGGCAAAAACTACTTGTGGCTGCGGTTCTTCATTCTCCGTGTAGCTCATGAGCTACATCATTTCTTGAATCCAAGTTAAATTACTGTAAAGCTGGATCGGGTTTACCTCGAGTCAGCTTTTTTTGTTTTCGCAAAGCTTTTTCTTTATACATAGCCTGGTCCGCCATACGAATCATGCGGTCGCTACTGATTTCTTCACGGCTGCTATGGTTGTACTCAGCAACTCCGATACTGGCCTCAATTGGAAAGGTATGGCCCTCAAAGGTAATACGGGTCGCTAGCTCATTACGAATTCTGTATACAACCTGTTTGATTGGGACTTCCAAAGCAGTATCAATCAGTATTAAAAACTCGTCACCGCCAACTCGACAAACGGTATCTGATTCTCTCGTGACTTTAACCAGAGTTTTCGCAACATACTCCAGCGCAACATCACCAGCGGCATGGCCGTATTGATCATTTATCTGTTTAAAGTCATCCAAATCAATATTCAATAAATAAATTTGCATCGGCTGTCTTTGAGCGAGATTGATTGCGTGCTCCAGACGATTATTCAGCACACGTAAATTATACAGGCCTGTTAGGGGATCCCGCTCCGCCAGATGAGTGGCCTGTTGCTTTTGATCTTCTAGCGCGATAATCAGCAGACCGGCTTTTTTGACAAGTGCGACAATCGCATAGCTGACAATAATCAGTGGCATTGCAGCGCCAATGATAGCGGTACTCCATGCGCTTAATGATTGAGAGTACTGGTTATGTGATACTGGTATTGACAAACTTCCGTTGATATACAGATATGCTATGACTATTGAGTAACCAATGAATAATGCGATAAAGATAAATACGGTCCGACTGCCATAAATTAACGCAAATAAGCTGGCACTCAACAACATCCAGACAAAACCGTTGCCCACCAAACCCCAGTCCCATAAGCCTACAACGCTGATGGTAACGCTTAGTGTCAAAACGACGTTGGTTTTTACGTGGAATGACAGAATGTTGCGGAACACTGCGACGCCAATCATCAACAGCCCAACCACAATGTGGAAGAGCATTGAGGGCTGAAATCCCATCTCTGGAATTCGGGCTAAAGAGCTGACAACCGCAGGAACTGTACACAAGGCCAAAAGAACGATTAGACGATCCATGGATTGGTCGAGTATCAGTTGCCACTTGACGGCTATGGGGGAAAGGCTTTTATCTGACATATTGGCCACTTAATGCAAATTTGCATTAACTAATATGCAACAAGACTAATAAATAGGCAAATGAAACTTACTGAGAATAGCTTAGGGAGCGAATATAGCACCAAGAATTGTAGTGCTTCGAGCGCCAGTCACTGCTGGGAGGTTGCCGGGTAGCCGGTTAATGCAGCGGTGTGCCAACCAGGAAAAAGCCATGGCTTCTATCCAGTCAGGAGCAACCCCAAAATCCTGTGAGGATTTAATGTCGTAGCCATCAAGATGCTGTTGCAGTCTTTGTTTTAGAGCAGAGTTATAGGCCCCGCCGCCACAAAGAATTACAGTGGCACTTGAGGTGTGTTGTTGGATTGCCTGACTGACCGTTATTGCTGTGAGTTCTAGTAAAGTCGCCTGAACATCCTGTGGCACAAACTCATCGCAAGTAAACTGATGTAGCCAATTCAGATTAAAGTGCTCACGACCGGTACTCTTGGGGAAGGGCTGCGCAAAATAACTGTCACTTAATAAATCCTGCAAAAGACTAGGTATTACCTTTCCCTGTTGGGCCCACTGGCCATCTGCATCAAAACTTTTACTCTGATGAAGTCCGATCCACTGATCCATTAAAGTGTTAGCAGGGCCTGTATCATAGCCAAGCACCTGGCCCTGGGCAGGTAGAACAGTAATATTTGCTATGCCACCCAGATTAACAATGATCCGATCCTGTTCCGGGTCATAAAAAATAGCCCGGTGGAAAGCCGGGACTAAGGGAGCACCCTGACCGCCATACACCATATCTCGGGTACGAAAATCAGCTACTGTCATTATGCCGGTTCGTGCGGCAATGGTATGAGGATTTCCGATTTGAATGGTAAAAGGGTGATAAGCATCGGGTCGGTGGCGAATAGTCTGTCCATGACTGCCAATTGCTATGATGTCCTCTTTTTTATAACCGCTATCTTTAAGCAGGTCATCGACAGACTCAGCGAATAACTCACCCAGTTCACGATCAAGCAAGGCCATTTCTTCAATCGGGTCATGGGCGTATTCGGCATTACTTAAAGAATGTATCTGTTGCTGAATAACGTTAGGAAAAGGGACACTTTTAGTATGAAGAAGCTGAATCGGATTTGCTGAGGAGTTATCAATATCGCAGAGCACCGCGTCAATCGCGTCGACGCTAGTGCCCGACATCAAGCCAATATATAAGGCCATTTATAATTACTTTTGAAGTTTTCCATTGTTGTTGCTTGCGCCTGATTCTTCATTCAAGCGTGCGAAATAGGTTGTACGCTCGGTTTCAAGCTGCGCCAATAATGGTTTGCTTTGTTCTCTGAAGCGTTCCATTTCTTCCCTTGGAACGGGAGCCGCATGTGGAAGCTTAACGGTACGAGGATTACGATGAACACCATTAACCACAAATTCATAATGCAAGTGTGGTGCTTGTGACATACCAGTAGATCCCACGTAGCCAATAATTTGGCCCTGTTTTACTCTCTCGCCGGGCTTAACAGCACGTTTGGAGAAGTGTAAGTATTTAGTTGTAATATTGTTGCCGTGCTTAACAAACACATAGTTTCCATTGTATTTGTTATAAGCAGAGTGGGTCACACGACCATCGCCAGCTGCCCGCACAGGAGTTCCAATTGGAGCGCGGTAATCAACACCACGGTGTGGCTTTACGCGCTTTTGAATTGGATGGAAACGATTAGGGTTAAAGTTCGAGCTCACATAATTAAACTGCAGTGGAGCACGTAGGAATGACTTACGTAGAGCTTTACCTTCTGGAGTATAATAAGCTGTACGATCATTTAAGTCGGTATAGCGAACCGCTGCAAAGTTGTCGCCCTGATTGGTAAACTCTGCTGAAAGAATATTGCCGTATCCAACTTTCTCACCATCCACGTACTTCTCTTCATATAAAACAGAGAAGCTATCGTCTTTACGGATCTCTAATGCAAAATCGATGTCATATTCGAATACGCCCGCCAGTTCCATAATGACGCCATCAGGCAATCCGGCGTCTTTGCCAGCCATATAAAAACTACTGGTTATAGTAGCTGTGGCAAAACGGGTTTTAAACTCAATCTCCTTTTCGTCAATCGCGACGTCAAATTCTTTGTCAGCCAGCTTAGTAACCTGAAGAGTTTCGCTTACGCTATAAGGATAACGAAGTCCGAGGAAGCTGTTGTCATCATTGCTAGCAAACTCGAGGGTATGGCCCGGACGAATCTTTTTTAGGATTTCAATTTGCTCGTCACTTTGCATCATATAGTGCAAATCTGAGGCGCTATAGCCTTTGCGCTTAAAGATTTTGGCAAGACTGTCACCGCTTTCTACAGTCAAAGTTTCCCACTTGATTTGTGGTTCCTGAGGTTCAGGTGCAACTTCCTCTTGAGTTTCCTCTACTAAGGAGCGGTTCTCACGACTGGCCTTAAGGGCTACTTCGGTTAGGGATAGTTCGCCCACAGACTGTTCGCCAGCAGAAGTCAGTTCTACTGGTTGTTTAATTTCTAATTCATCCGATGAAAGGTTTAATTGAAGGATTTCAGTATCTTGTGAAGTGGTTTGTTGCTCTGACTCTTCTCCTGGAGTCATTTTAATGTAGCTGGTCACTGCTAAAAGAGCGATAAACGTGGCAGAAAATAGCAAAATGCCCTTTCGACGCGTTTTTTTGCGGGAAAAGAGTGGTTTGCTTTTCTGAAAGCCTTTGTAATCTCGGTTAATCATCGCATTAGTTAAGAAGTTGGTTGAACAGATTTTGCGCAATAACCTTAACCATAATGGGTGTTTTGGTCAATGTAAAATGATAAAAACGGCCTGTTTTTTTGATCTAAGATCGAAAATTGTGAAAAAGGCGATATTTTGTGAACCAGGTCGCGAGTTCTGGAAAGCGCAAATTCGTTGCATCCTTGAGGTTTTCGTGTATCTTTGTGCCCATTGCAAATAGAGGAAATACGAGACAATGACTGATGTTCAAGCGGCTTTCGCTGAAATTAAGCGAGGCGCCGAAGAAATTCTGTTAGAAGACGAGTTGCTTGAAAAGCTGAAGACTGGCAAGCCATTGAAAATTAAGGCTGGATTCGATCCGACGGCACCTGATCTGCATTTGGGGCATACCGTCTTAATTAATAAGTTGCGTCAATTTCAGCAGTTAGGCCATGAGGTCATTTTTCTAATCGGGGATTTTACCGGCATGATCGGTGACCCAACCGGTAAAAATGCCACTCGTAAACCTCTTACTCGTGAAGAAGTACTTGCTAACGCAGAGACCTATAAGGAGCAGGTGTTTAAGATTCTTGACCCAGCTAAAACCACCATTGCATTTAACTCTGAATGGTGTGAAAAGCTGGGTGCAGCCGGTATGATTAAGTTGGCTTCTCATACCACTGTAGCCAGAATGCTTGAGCGAGATGACTTCAAAAAGCGTTATGGTAATGAGCAGCCTATCGCCATTCATGAGTTCCTTTACCCATTAGTACAAGGTTATGATTCTGTTGCGTTAGAGTCTGACGTCGAATTAGGCGGAACAGATCAGCGTTTTAATCTACTTATGGGGCGTGAGCTACAGAAGCATTATGGGCAACGCCCGCAAACGGTTCTAATGATGCCATTATTAGAAGGACTGGATGGCGTACAGAAGATGTCCAAGTCGCTGGGCAACTATGTAGGTATCACTGAAGCTCCTGGTGTTATGTATCAAAAGCTACTTTCTATTCCGGATAGTATGATGTGGCGCTACTTTGAACTATTGTCATTCCGTCCGCTGCCAGAGATAGAAGAGCTGAAAAAGCAGGTTGAGCAGGGTGCTAATCCTCGTGATATTAAAATAGAACTGGCAAAAGAAATTATTGAGCGCTTTCATGATAAAGAAGCTGCTGATAATGCTCATAAAGCTGCTGGTAACATTATTAAGGAAGGTGAAGTTCCGGAAGGTACGCCTGAGGTTGAAGTTGATATGGATGGAGCAGAACAATTTCCTATCGGCGCCATAATCAATCGAGCTGGACTGGCCGCAAATTCAGCACAGGCCAAAGATATGTTGAAGAATGGGCGAGTTAAAGTGGACTGGGAAGTGGTTGAGCCATCATTAATGCTAAAGCCGGGCAAGTATCTCATTCAGGCAGGTAAGAAAAAGATTGCTTATGTAACTTTGACCTAGTTCACATTTAAGTCGTTTTCGTCAAAGACTTTTACAGGAAGCTCGCCAATGGCGAGCTTTTTTGCATTAAGTGACCCAAAAATGGTACAGAAAGTCTTCAATAAAGCATAGGTATTTTATAGGCTAGCTGAGTTGCATGGGGCAACACGGAATATAGGAAATAATAATGTTGGAGAACATTCAATGAAAAATAAATTTAAACTCTCTGGCCTGGCACTGTTAGGCGCCTCTCTTACTTTACCATCAACTCTATTAGCTCAGTCTTACATCGTAATGACCAAAGGTAATAAGCTGGATTCCGCATTGATTCAGGAAATCGAAGCGCAGGGTGCAACCGTTACCGGCCAACTGCCTCAAGTCGGTATGTTAATGATTGAAAGTGACAATTCAGATATCCGCGAGCGACTCAGTAGTAACGCAAAAATTCAAAGTACCTTTGCAGATATTGAACTTCAATTTGTAAGTCCTTCTGAACAGGCTATGCCGGAAATTAGTTTTGAGGAGCAGTCAATCAACCCACCAGCATCGGGTGATGATGATTTTTATTTTGACCTGCAATGGGGACACGATGCAGTTAATGCACCAGAAGCATGGCAAGCTGGGGTCAAAGGTCAAGGGGTTCGAGTGGCGGTATTAGATAGTGGGATTATGTCATCTCACCCTGATCTTGCCCCGAATCTAAATACCGGATTAAGTACATCTTTTATTAATGGTGAAGCATATAACAGTCCGGCCGGTTCACATGGAACCCACGTGGCAGGGACCATTGCTGCAGCTGATAACGCATTTGGTACCATCGGGGTTGCTCCTGAAGCGGAAATTGTTACGGTAAAGGTTCTATCTGGTGTTTCTGGCAGTGGACCATTCTCTTCAATCTTCCAGGGTATGGTCTATGCGGCTGATATTGACGCAGATGTTATTAACATGAGCCTTGGCGCGGATATTCCTCGCAACTGTACTTTTGGTGAAGACCATTTCCCTGCAAAAGACTGCGCTGAACTGTTTACAGCATTAAATCGAGTTACTCACTATGTGAACAAGAAAGGTAGTGTGATCATTGCGGCAGCGGGAAATGATGCTCGTGATCTCAATCACGATGCCTCATTAAAGGCATTCCCTGCAGAAGGTAATCATGTAATTTCAGTTTCATCTCTTGGCCCAGTCGGCTGGGGCTTGGACACTTCAACAAATCTTGATGTGATGGCCAGCTATTCTAACTATGGAAAGAGTGGCATTGATATCGCAGGCCCTGGTGGGAACTATGATTTAGCCTTCACATACGGAGCAGCTCCTTGTAATGGGCCGGTAATACCAGGATTCCCATGTTATATTTACGACATGGTATTAAGTACAACTCCAACAGGCTGGGGCTGGAATGCTGGAACCAGTATGGCATCACCACATGTTGCAGGAGTAGCAGCATTAATTATCAGCGAAAATGGTGGTGATATGTCACCTGTTGAAGTAGAGCGCGAGTTGATGAAAAGAGCTACAGATATCAATCAACCCGGGAAGGATGATCAATCTGGTCATGGCAGAGCCTCATCCGGCTATTAATATAACTAAAAACTCAGTTAGAAAGGCCACATCGCTGGCCTTTTTTAATGATTGAATGAAAAGCATACGATAACAGCCTGAATTATAGACATTTTGAACATAAAACAGACGTTTAAAAATAAATTTAAAAAAACATTCAAAAAGAGCTTGCGAAGTCAAAAATGGTGCTTATAATGCGCACCACTTTCGAGGCAGAAGTCTTGGAAGGAAAGTCCAGGAAGGGCGGTTTCAGAAGCGTTAAAAAAAGTTTTTGAAAAGATGTTGACAGGAAGTTATGGCGCTCTATAATGCGCGCCGGCTCTGAGGAAACTCGGAGGCATTTCAAGGGAGCGAAATGGTTGATAATTGTTTGTTTAACAGAAAGTTAAAAAAGATTATCAAAAGATGTTGACAGGAGGTTGGGGCGATATATAATGTGCGCCCACTTGAGCGGAGCAGGTTCTTCGCCAAGACGTTCTTTAACAGAGAAGATAAGACAATTTGTGTGGGCACTTATGTCGATGATGTAATCCATTTATCGATTGAGTGACCAACACCCTGAAAGACAATTCGTTCTATATAGAACAAAATGTAATTCAAGTTGGTGATTCATCGAGTCAAGATATTTAGAAGATTTCGGTCTTCGAAAAACTTTAAACTGAAGAGTTTGATCATGGCTCAGATTGAACGCTGGCGGTATGCTTAACACATGCAAGTCGAACGGTAACATGAAAAAGCTTGCTTTTTTGATGACGAGTGGCGGACGGGTGAGTAACACGTAGGAATCTACCGAGTAGCGGGGGATAGCCCGGAGAAATCCGGATTAATACCGCATGTGCACTTCGGTGTAAAGAGGGCCTCTTCTTGAAAGCTCTCACTATTCGATGAGCCTGCGTCAGATTAGCTTGTTGGTGGGGTAATGGCCTACCAAGGCAACGATCTGTAGCTGGTCTGAGAGGATGATCAGCCACACTGGGACTGAGACACGGCCCAGACTCCTACGGGAGGCAGCAGTGGGGAATATTGGACAATGGGCGCAAGCCTGATCCAGCAATACCGCGTGTGTGAAGAAGGCCTTCGGGTTGTAAAGCACTTTCAATAGGGAGGAAGGCCAAGTAGTTAATACCTGCTTGGATTGACGTTACCTATAGAAGAAGCACCGGCTAACTCCGTGCCAGCAGCCGCGGTAATACGGAGGGTGCAAGCGTTAATCGGAATTACTGGGCGTAAAGCGCGCGTAGGCGGATGATTAAGTCAGATGTGAAAGCCCCGGGCTCAACCTGGGAACTGCATTTGAGACTGGTCGTCTAGAGTACAGAAGAGGGGGGTGGAATTCCAGGTGTAGCGGTGAAATGCGTAGAGATCTGGAGGAACATCAGTGGCGAAGGCGACCCCCTGGGCTGATACTGACGCTGAGGTGCGAAAGCGTGGGTAGCGAACAGGATTAGATACCCTGGTAGTCCACGCCGTAAACGATGTCTATTAGCTGTTGGGTATATTAAGATACTTAGTGGCGCAGCAAACGCGATAAATAGACCGCCTGGGGAGTACGGCCGCAAGGTTAAAACTCAAATGAATTGACGGGGGCCCGCACAAGCGGTGGAGCATGTGGTTTAATTCGATGCAACGCGAAGAACCTTACCAGGTCTTGACATCCAGAGAACTTTCCAGAGATGGATTGGTGCCTTCGGGAACTCTGAGACAGGTGCTGCATGGCTGTCGTCAGCTCGTGTCGTGAGATGTTGGGTTAAGTCCCGTAACGAGCGCAACCCTTGTCCTTAGTTGCTAACATTAAGTTGAGAACTCTAAGGAGACTGCCGGTGACAAACCGGAGGAAGGTGGGGACGACGTCAAGTCATCATGGCCCTTACGACCTGGGCTACACACGTGCTACAATGGGCAGTACAGAGGGTTGCCAACCCGCGAGGGGGAGCTAATCTCTTAAAGCTGTTCGTAGTCCGGATTGTACTCTGCAACTCGAGTACATGAAGTCGGAATCGCTAGTAATCGCAGATCAGAATGCTGCGGTGAATACGTTCCCGGGCCTTGTACACACCGCCCGTCACACCATGGGAGTTGTTTGCACCAGAAGTAGCTAGCTTAACATTGGGCGGTTACCACGGTGTGGTCAATGACTGGGGTGAAGTCGTAACAAGGTAGCCGTAGGGGAACCTGCGGCTGGATCACCTCCTTACAGACTAAGATTACACGTCTCATAAGTGTTCACACAAATTGTCTTATTTCACTGGAACTTGATCGGTTGTGCAGGCCAGTAGCGTCTGTAACAAAACAGATATAGATAATAGGTCTGTAGCTCAGCTGGTTAGAGCGCACCCCTGATAAGGGTGAGGTCGGCAGTTCAAGTCTGCCCAGACCTACCAAATTAGGCTGAGAGGCCGAAATCACCGATATCAAATGGGGCTATAGCTCAGCTGGGAGAGCGCCTGCCTTGCACGCAGGAGGTCAGCGGTTCGATCCCGCTTAGCTCCACCATTTACGATCAAGTTTAAGTATCAAGATGAATAGGAAAACTTATTCATCTGGGTATTTATGACCAGAACGAGTTCTTTAACAATTTGGCAGAAGCGAGTAAAAATTTGTAAGCAAATTTGTATTCATCATGTTGGCGTTATGTGTCATAAGTCGGACGCATAACGATAAAAACAGTTGTTTGTGCTGTATGACTTCAAACTATTTGGGGTTATATAGTCAAGTGACTAAGAGCATGCGGTGGATGCCTAGGCGACAGAAGGCGATGAAGGACGTGGTAGTCTGCGATAAGCCTCGGGGAGTTGACAACAAACGTTATATCCGAGGATTTCCGAATGGGGAAACCCAGCCAGTATAAGCTGGTTATCTTGCACTGAATTCATAGGTGTAAGAGGCGAACGCGGGGAACTGAAACATCTAAGTACCCGTAGGAACAGAAATCAACCGAGATTCCGTTAGTAGCGGCGAGCGAACGCGGATTAGCCCTTAAGTTTCTAGTGAGTTAGTGGAACAGTCTGGAAAGTCTGGCGATACAGGGTGATAGCCCCGTACACGAAAGCGAATTGGAAGTGAAAACGAGTAGGTCGGGACACGTGTTATCTTGACTGAAGATGGGGGGACCATCCTCCAAGGCTAAATACTCTCTGTCGACCGATAGTGAACCAGTACCGTGAGGGAAAGGCGAAAAGAACCCCAGTGAGGGGAGTGAAATAGACCCTGAAACCGCATGCTTACAAGCAGTGGAAGCACGATTTAGTCGTGTGACTGCGTACCTTTTGTATAATGGGTCAGCGACTTACTCTTCAGTAGCAAGGTTAACCGAATAGGGGAGCCGTAGGGAAACCGAGTCTTAATAGGGCGCTTAGTTGCTGGAGGTAGACCCGAAACCCGGTGATCTATCCATGGTCAGGTTGAAGGTTGGGTAACACCAACTGGAGGACCGAACCCACTTATGTTGCAAAATGAGGGGATGAACTGTGGATCGGAGTGAAAGGCTAATCAAACCGGGAGATAGCTGGTTCTCCTCGAAATCTATTTAGGTAGAGCCTCACGTATTACCCTAGGGGGTAGAGCACTGTTTCGGCTAGGGGGTCATCCCGACTTACCAACCCGATGCAAACTCCGAATACCTAGGAGTACAGCGTGGGAGACACACGGCGGGTGCTAACGTCCGTCGTGGAAAGGGAAACAACCCAGACCGCCAGCTAAGGTCCCAAAGTTATCGCTAAGTGGGAAACGATGTGGGAAGGCTTAGACAGCTAGGAGGTTGGCTTAGAAGCAGCCACCCTTTAAAGAAAGCGTAATAGCTCACTAGTCGAGTCGGCCTGCGCGGAAGATGTAACGGGGCTAAGCGATACACCGAAGCTGCGGAATATACTTTTAGTATATTGGTAGAGGAGCGTTCTGTAAGCCGTTGAAGGTGACTTGAGAAGGTTGCTGGAGGTATCAGAAGTGCGAATGCTGACATGAGTAACGTTAATGCGGGTGAAAAACCCGCACGCCGGAAGACCAAGGGTTCCTGTTCGACGTTAATCGGAGCAGGGTGAGTCGGCCCCTAAGGCGAGGCAGAGATGCGTAGTCGATGGGAAACAGGTTAATATTCCTGTACCGGTGTATATTGTGATGGAGAGACGGAGAAGGCTAGGCCAGCGCGGCGACGGTTGTCCGCGTTTAAGGTGGTAGGCTGAGAACTTAGGCAAATCCGGGTTCTTAAGGCCGAGAGCTGACGACGAGGTCCTACGGGACTGAAGTGGTTGATGCCAGGCTTCCAGGAAAATCTTCTAAACTTCAGATATACACCGACCGTACCCCAAACCAACACTGGTGGTCAGGTAGAGAATACTAAGGCGCTTGAGAGAACTCGGGTGAAGGAACTAGGCAAAATGGCACCGTAACTTCGGGAGAAGGTGCGCCGGTTTTGGTGATAGGACTTGCTCCTTGAGCTGAGACTGGTCGAAGATACCAGGTGGCTGCGACTGTTTATCAAAAACACAGCACTCTGCAAACACGAAAGTGGACGTATAGGGTGTGACGCCTGCCCGGTGCCGGAAGGTTAATTGATGGGGTTATCTTCGGAGAAGCTCTTGATCGAAGCCCCGGTAAACGGCGGCCGTAACTATAACGGTCCTAAGGTAGCGAAATTCCTTGTCGGGTAAGTTCCGACCTGCACGAATGGCGTAACGACGGCCACACTGTCTCCACCCGAGACTCAGTGAAATTGAACTCGCTGTGAAGATGCAGTGTTCCCGCGGCTAGACGGAAAGACCCCGTGAACCTTTACTACAGCTTCACACTGGACTTAGAACCTGCTTGTGTAGGATAGCTGGGAGACTTTGAAGCATGCACGCCAGTGTGTGTGGAGTCGACCTTGAAATACCAGCCTGGTATGTTTTGAGTTCTAACTCAGGTCCGTTATCCGGATCGAGGACAGTGTGTGGTGGGTAGTTTGACTGGGGCGGTCTCCTCCCAAAGAGTAACGGAGGAGCACGAAGGTTGGCTAATCATGGTCGGAAATCATGAGGTTAGTGTAATGGCACAAGCCAGCTTAACTGCGAGACTGACACGTCGAGCAGGTACGAAAGTAGGTCATAGTGATCCGGTGGTTCTGAATGGAAGGGCCATCGCTCAACGGATAAAAGGTACTCCGGGGATAACAGGCTGATACTACCCAAGAGTTCATATCGACGGTAGTGTTTGGCACCTCGATGTCGGCTCATCTCATCCTGGGGCTGTAGCCGGTCCCAAGGGTATGGCTGTTCGCCATTTAAAGAGGTACGCGAGCTGGGTTCAGAACGTCGTGAGACAGTTCGGTCCCTATCTGCCGTGGGCGTTGGAGATTTGAGAGGAGCTGCTCCTAGTACGAGAGGACCGGAGTGGACGAACCTCTGGTGTTCCGGTTGTCACGCCAGTGGCATTGCCGGGTAGCTATGTTCGGACAGGATAACCGCTGAAAGCATCTAAGCGGGAAGCCCCCCTCAAGATGAGATCTCCCTGAGACTTTAAGTCTCCTGAAGAGCCGTTGTAGACTACGACGTTGATAGGTCAGGTGTGGAAGCGTTGTGAGACGTTAAGCTAACTGATACTAATTGCTCGAGAGGCTTGACTATATAACACCCAAGTGGTTTGTTATGTAGCAAATAACTGAAAAACACAACACTGGTGAATACTGCATACAGATTTTAACTTCTTCTGCCAAATTGAAAGACTTGTAGCAAGCATAAATACTCAACGTTTTATGCTTGGCGACAATAGAGAGTTGGAACCACCTGATCCCATCCCGAACTCAGAAGTGAAACGACTCATCGCCGATGGTAGTGTGGGGCTTCCCCATGTGAGAGTAGGTCATCGCCAAGCGCTTATAATAAAAAAGCCCTAGCAGCAATGCTGGGGCTTTTTTTATGTTTCTATAAAGCTTCAAATCATTCAGTCCTATTGAAAAACATGTCCTCTCAATATTTAATCTGTCTTCTTAAATCATATCTTTGATATTAATTCGAAAAGCAAATATTTCTTACAAGACTGTTACTTTAGGTATGGCATGCAATACTAATTAAAACATCTAACTAAGTGTACATTTAAAATGGAATGAGACCTGATCGATTCATTAAACTCAAGGTTTTCATTTAATATTATTATTAAGGTTTTAAAGTTATAATAAATAAAATTTAAATAGGCATAGAGCTCAAGTGCAAGAAAAAATACCGTCACAAAAATTGCTGCAACAAGTTCATCAGTTAATTAATTCTAATCACCTACAATCAGCTTGGAATCAATGTCAGCAGTTGCTAAAGCGATATCCCAAATTTGCAGAAGCTTGGATGACAAATTCTTTTATTGCTATGAGGGTAGGGAAATTAGAGGTGGCTATAACATCTATTGATAAGGCAATTAAACTTTCGCCAAATCAAATTAATTTCAAGCTAAATAAAATAATGCTATTAGAGCAAAGTGGTGAAATAGATAGTGCATGTCGGTTAGGGGCTCAATTGCTTGATAGGAATGTTATAGAGCAAGCTGTGCTAAAGTCCCTTGCTGCATTTTTTAATAGAACTCAGAGATATGAGCTCTTAGAAAAGTGTTATCTAAAACTACTTGTAAATGAACCAAACAATCAAGAATTATTATTTAGCCTAGCCAATGTTAATTTATTTCTTGGAAATATAGACGAAGCTGATTCGCTGGCAACAAATGCTTTGAAGGGAACTGAATTAGATTGTGATATTCACTTCTTTAGAAGTCACTTGAAAAGACAAACTTCCTCCAGCAACCATATTAAGGAATTAGAAGCGTTTTCTAAAATATCTATAAAGGATCCTATTAGGAAAGCAAAAGTTCTTTACTCACTAGCGAAAGAGCTGGAAGATTGTGAGAACTTTTCAGAAAGTTTCAGAGTGAGGTTGGCAGGTGCTGAAGTCTATCGTAAGCATTTAAATTACGACATAAATGAAGACCTTAAATTTATTCGTTCAACAAGACAGACCTATTCAGACGACCTTTTTGAAAAGAAGGCTACGAATAACCCTATCAATAATATATCAGACAAACCAATATTTGTTGTTGGGTTACCTAGAACTGGAACAACCTTGCTAGAGAGAATTGTTAGTAGTCACAGCAGGGTTGCTTCTGCAGGAGAGCTGACACACTTTAATCGGTTGATAAGTGCTGGTATGGAAAAGCTGAAGCTCGATCCTAAGTTATCCCGTAGCCAGATGGTATCAGATTCTATTAAGCTAGATTTTGCCCAACTTGGGCAACAATATTTAGAAGCCACAAAGACATTAGCTGGCAAAAAAGACCATTTTATCGATAAGCTTCCTCAGAACTCACTTTACATCGGCCTAATCCATTTGGCGCTTCCAAATGCTAAAATTTTGTTGCTTGAAAGACATCCACTTGATGTGTGTTATTCAGTCTTTAAGCAGCTATTTACTGATGCATTCCACTTCTCATATGATCTCGAAGAATTGGCAGATTATTATTACGAGCATCAACTACTGATGGAACATTGGAAGAAATCATTACCAGGAGTAGTTAAAACGGTTCGATATGAAGATCTGGTTAATGACCTTGAGCAAACATCAAAAAGTGTTATCAGCTTTTGTAATTTAGAGTGGGAGGAATCTTGTTTAGAGTTCCATAAGAATAAACAGGCAACAACAACCGCTAGTGCAAGCCAGGTTAGACAAAAGGTTTATTCAAGCTCAATTGGAATGTGGAAGAATTACAAACAAGAGTTAAAGCCTCTAATTGAAAAGTTAGAAGCGTATGGTTGCTTGGAAGGCTGGGAATATTAAGCTTTTCTTAGTTACTCTTCAAAATTAAAACTATTAAAAAAGGCCTCGATTGAGGCCTTTATTTGTATTTATTTTTTAGGTTTCCCTACTTTACCTTTAGGCTTTCCTTTGTCTTTACCTTTAAACTTTTTGTCGCCTTTACCACTAGACTTATTGCTTTTCTGATCACCAATAACCGTTAGATTCATAGGTCTGCCAGCCACATGAGCTTTGCTTAAAATTTGCAGAACTTCTTTTGGCATACCAGATGGTAAATCAACTGTAGTAAACTCATCAAAGATATCGATACGACCGATATATTCACTATCGAGTTCGGCTTCATTAGCAATTGCACCAACAATGTTGCTTACTTTCACATTATGGTTATGGCCTGCTTCGATTTTAAAGCGCTCCATTTCAATATCAGGATGAGCTTTTAAAGGTTGGGCGTAGGGTGAAAAGCTTCTATCACTTCCACGTTTGCCTTCATCACGACTTTTACGATCACGTCGTTCGCTTCTTTCTGGTCTATCAGTTCTATCGCTACGTTCTTTTTTAGCTTTTGGCATCTCTTTCAGGATAAGTTCATCTCCACCAGCTAACTTTGCCAAAGCTGCGGCAATTGTTTCAGGCTCGCAATCAGTTTTAGCTTCAAGCTTCTGAACAAACTGTTTGAAGAAATTCAAATCATCGCTTTCAATCGTGCTTAGTACTTTACGTTCAAATCTACTCATGCGCTGTTCATTGATATTTTCAATGCTAGGCATTTGCATTTCTGTAATCGGTTGGTTCGTGGCACGCTCAATGGCTTTAAGCATACGGCGTTCACGATGGGCTACGAATAAAATAGCATGCCCACTACGGCCTGCACGACCAGTACGACCAATACGGTGTACATAAGATTCGGTGTCGTAAGGAATGTCATAGTTAACCACGTGACTGATACGTTCAACGTCAAGGCCTCGAGCAGCAACATCAGTTGCAATCAGAATATCTGATTGGCCCTTTTTTAATTTTTCTACGATGCGTTCGCGAGCATTCTGAGCGATATCGCCATTAAGTGCTTCAGCCCTGAAACCTCTTGCCGTCAATTTGTCCGCAAGTTCAATCGTGGCAATTTTAGTGCGCACAAAGATGATCATGCCGTCAAATTCCTCGGTTTCCAGTACGCGAGTAAGGGCATCGAGTTTATGAAGTCCACTAACTAACCAATAACGCTGATCGATTGTAGTGGCTGTGCTGGTTTTGGATTGAATTTTGATATGCTCAGGTTCGTTCAAATATTTTTCCGCAACCTTTTTGATTTCTTTAGGCATGGTCGCCGAGAAAAGAGCGATCTGGCGAGTATCAGGCGTATGACCAAGAACCCACTCTACATCTTCAATAAAGCCCATTCGAAGCATTTCGTCAGCTTCATCAAGTACTAAGGCTTTCAGGTTATCTAAGTTGAGAGTGCCACGACGAATATGATCCATCACTCGACCTGGGGTGCCCACAACAATCTGTGCACCGCGTTTTAATTGTCTTAGCTGAGTGTCGTAACGTTGGCCACCATATATTGGTAACACATTCATTCCAGGCATATTCTTGGCATAGCTTTGACAAGCTTCTGCAACCTGAATGGCAAGTTCTCGTGTAGGGGCCAGGACTAATAATTGGGTATTGCTATCTTTTGCATCTAGCTTTGAAAGCATGGGTAAAGCAAAAGCGGCAGTTTTACCGGTTCCTGTTTGAGCCTGGCCAATAATATCTTTGCCAGACATAAGCACTGGAATACTGGCGCTTTGAATTGGGGATGGTTGCTCATAGCCTACCTGTTTAATGGATTTCAATACGGCAGGAGAAAGCCCCAGTTCGTCAAAACTGGTGATCGTTTGATTTTGTGTCATCAGTGTTACCTATAAAAAAACATGAAGAGCGAATTTGCTCGAATAAGCGTAGGCCACCTGAAAACCCAATTTCAAAAGATACAACAATCGCGGAATAATCGTAGAAAGGATGTACTGAACTGACCACTTGCTTAACGGGGGCGATTATACACATTATTCAAGCTGGGTGTTAGTTCTATCGCTAAAGAGGCCAATATTAAATGCAATTGCTTTCTACCAGACAATCTGACATTCTTTGGAAAAAACCAAAGCTAGGACATCAGAATGAAATTTTTGGGGATGATATTAAGTATCGCGTTACTCGCTGGTTGCTGGTCACAGGATGAAATGTTACGTATCCAGAAGAATGGCGACACGACAATGGCAATCATTGTTATGCCAGACTGGGAGTTTACTACTCAAGAAGAAGTGAGTTCTAAAGCTGCCAGCTATGAAGAAGAGATGAGAAAGGCTGGTTGGAGAATACAGAAAAGCAGCGAGTCGTATTCTGATGGTTCATATGACCTGCACTATATTCTCAGCGGTAATTTACACAAAGTTGGCACCAAAACTTCTTTTTATGAAATTCACTCCCGTAATGGTCGTGAGATACAAATCAGGTTCTTGACACCACGCATCGATGAGGAAAGAGTTTATCGCAAGCTTTATTTTGATTACTCGATTGCCAATACTGCTACGGTGTTTGACAGCAATAAAAGCCTGGTACAGGAAGTTGGTACTGTCAATGAGGACGACCGTTATACTATTTCACTGTGATTACAAGAAAGCCGGCCTGCTCACCATTTGTAATCGGCCGGCTTATTTTGAGCGATGAGCTTTACTGTTTATAGATTTTACCGTCTTTCATTACAAACTGAATATTTTGTAAAAGGGTAATATCTTCAGCCGGATTTCCGTCCACTGCAATAATGTCGGCTAACTTACCTTCTGCAATCACTCCAATCTGATCATTTCCAAGTAATTCAGCTGAAGTTACAGTTGCGCTTTGAATGGCCGCCATGGCAGGCATGCCGGCTTCAACCATGTAGACAAATTCTTTGGCATTATCACCATGTGCTGATACACCACTGTCGGTACCAAAAGCAATTTTGACACCATAGTCGTAGGCTTCTGCGAACGTATTCTGTATTTGAGGGCCCACTGCACGCGCTTTGGGACGAACGATTTCTGGGAAAAAGCCATCAATTTCAGCTTTTTCGGCAACAAACTTACCAGCGATAACCGTTGGCACATAATAGGTACCGTGTTTTTTCATGGCTCGCATGACTTCTTTATCCATGTAGGTACCATGCTCAATACTGGTGATTCCGGCTTCAATCGCACGTAACATGCCTTCTTTTCCGTGGGCGTGCGCGGCTACATGCATACCATAGTCGTTTGCGGTATCAATAATGGCTTTAAGCTCTGCAACGGTAAACTGTGGATTCTGACCACTTTTAGCAAGACTCAGGACACCGCCAGTTGCAGTAACCTTGATAAAATCAGCGCCTTCCTTATAACGCTGACGAACTGCTTTCTTGGCATCATCTACACTGTTTACCACCCCTTGTTTCGGACCAGGGTCACCCATCAAATCGGCATTGACGCCGTTGGTCGGGTCCGCATGACCTCCTGTTGAAGCGATCGACTTACCTGCTGAATAAATACGTGGCCCAGATACCCAGCCCTGATTAATGGCATTGCGAAGTGAAATGGTCACATTGTAGCTATCGCCAGGATTGCGAACAGTGGTGAAGCCTGCGAGTAAAGTACGCATGCCATATTCATGGGCGCGGTAAGCAAGATCTGCAGGGTTTAAGGTAAATCCCTCAACATAAGCCGTAGGGCTCATTTCTCCATCCAGATGGACGTGCATGTCCATCAAGCCTGGTAGGCAGGTTTTTTCACTAAGGTCTATTAATGAGGCACTGGCAGGTTTGTTAGTGGTTACCTCGGTAATCTTGTTACCGCTAATTTTTATATAGTGTTGGCCCAGGACTTCGCCTTCCTGTGTGTCAATCAAGTTGCCACAATGGAGCCATTGCTCCGCTGCACTTTCATCTGCAGCAAAGCTTGAACTTAAAGGTAGACTTGCTAAAAGTGTTGTCAGTGCAAGTGCTGTCTTAGATATCTTCATAGTGTTCCCCCATTTAAATAGTGCATACAGAAATACCTCAATTCTTGGTGCAGTGCAATCGAGTTGACTTAGGCTTTTTACCAAAACTGTAACTAACTGTTAATTCAGCGAATGTCTGACGATAGTATTTCAAGTAGCTTTTGATACAATGCAGGCAACTTATATATCTAATTTAACAGGCATTAGTCTTGGCTCAATCAGTTCCTGCTTCATTAAAACCTTTTAATACCTTCGGTATTGAGGCTACCTGTAACGAGCTGCTTAGCTTTAATGATGAGCAGGCAATTCAATCTTGGTTAAGAGACAGCCAGCCTGATATCGACTCTCTATTCATTCTTGGTGGGGGGAGTAACTTACTCCTGCTTGATCATATCGATCTAACCTTTATCCAACCCAACATACTGGGGATCGCTTATCAGGAAAAAGGGGCTAGTGATGAAGTGCTGGTAACTGCCGGTGCCGGAGTGAATTGGCATGAGCTGGTATTGGATACTTTAAGTAACGGCTATAGTGGACTGGAGAACCTGTCGCTTATTCCGGGTAATGTCGGTGCGGCGCCTATTCAGAACATTGGAGCTTATGGTGTTGAGCTTAAAGATTGTTTTGTCACATTACGAGCAGTTGAGTTGACCAGTGGAGAAGTAAAGGAGTTTTCGGCTGAGGATTGCCAATTTGGCTATCGAGACAGTATTTTTAAGAACTCTTTGAAAGGCCGCTATGTTATTACGCAGGTGACTTTACGGCTGAGTAAGAAGTTGCAACCTCATATAGACTATGCACCATTGAAACAGATTCTTGCAGACAAGACAGAAATAACTGCCCCCATTATCAGTCAGGCGGTCATTGCCATTCGTCGAAGCAAGCTACCAGACCCCGCTAAGCTAGGGAATGCTGGTTCCTTTTTTAAAAATCCGGTGATAACGGTAGAACAGTACCTGACGTTACAAAATGCCTTCCCAGAGATGGTAGCTTACCAAATCGATAATGAGCATTATAAGTTAGCCGCCGGTTGGCTAATTGAGCAGGCTGGTTTAAAAGGTTATCGGCAAGGTGATGCCGGTGTTCATGAAAAGCAGGCTCTGGTGCTGGTTAATTATGGAAGGGCAACAGGGCAGGACATACTTAATATTGCTAAAGAAGTACGGGATAAGGTGCTTGAGCTGTTTGGTGTTCAGCTGGAGCCGGAAGTTTGGATTATTGGTGAACAGAAGATATTTTGAATGACAGAGCATCGCGATCAGCAATTGAGGCAACTGATATCCCTATTAAAGGATGGTGACTTTCACTCTGGGCAGAAACTTGCTGAAGATTTATCCGTTAGCCGTGCCTATATCTGGAAATTAATGCAACAGCTTGAAGAATTAGGCTTGGAGTTTGAGTCGGTAACTCGTAAGGGGTATCGATTATTGAAGCCACTCCAGCTCATAGAAGCAGATAATCTAAGCAAAAGTATGGCGCAGCGAGGACTGGCAGATTGGGAGTGTGAGGTTCTGCTGTTGACAGATTCGACCAATGAGCAGCTTAAGGGTGACGGTTTTCGACATAAGAAACTGCTTGTTGCTGAATATCAGTCTGCAGGTCGCGGACGCCGAGGGCGACAATGGGTTTCACCGTTGGCCAGTAATCTATACTGGTCGGTGGGCTGGCAAACTCAGATGCCAGTGCAACAGCTGGGTGGCTTGAGCCTGATAGTTGGCCTTGCCATCATCAAGGCTTTAAATAAGCTGGGCATTAAAGGTGTCCAATTGAAATGGCCAAACGATATTCGTTATCAAGGAAGAAAGCTGGGAGGGATCCTGATTGAGTTATCGGGTGATATGGCAGGTGCATTGCAGGTTGTCATCGGAGTTGGGCTGAATATGCAAATGGGAGCATCTCTGGCGCAGAGCATCGAACAGGAATGGATGAACTTGCACGAATTAGCTCCTGAGGTAAGTCGCCAGCAGGTGTTAGCAGAAATGATTATCGAACTTAACCTGGCACTAGAAACCTTTGAGCAAAAAGGCTTTGAATCTTTCCTGGCGGACTGGAAAGCAGTTGATGAGTGCTTTGGGCAAAAAGTCAGCATCTTGCAGCAGAATCAGGAGCTGAAAGGTATTGGTGCCGGAGTTGATGCAACCGGAGCGCTCCTTCTACAAACGGGGAAGGGCATAGTTCCAATATATGCTGGTGAAGTCAGCTTACGTTTCAGGCACTAATTCAAGGTATGAATCTGAATGATATTGCTAATTGATGTTGGAAATACACGCAGCAAGTGGGCACTCACTGATAATACCCGCGGTATTAACTGGTTGCTATCAGGTTATTGGGACATTCAAAGTTTTAATCAGAAGCTATGGAGCGCGCAGCTAAACGAACTTAAACATAGCGTGGAGAGGGATCATAAAGACTCCATTGATACAGTTCTAATTAGCTGTGTTGCTGGTGAAGATACCCGAGGAGTACTAAACAACCACATAAAAGAAACATTGGGTGTATCTCCCGAGCTGCCACAGGCCGATGCCGAATATCAAAGTCAGCGGGGAGCAAAACTGGTCAACAGTTATAAAGTCGCTGCAGCATTAGGTGTAGACCGTTGGTTAGCGATGGTTGCAGCAACTGAGTTGTCGATACCGCCATTTGCAGTTATTGATGCAGGAACAGCGATAACACTGGATGTGGTTGGAGATAATGGAGAGCATCTCGGTGGACATATAATTCCTGGACAGAAGTTGATGCAGTCCAGTCTACTTAAAGACACTGGAAGAATTGCATGGAGTGCTCAGCATAATCCAGACAGCAAAAGTGACAATGACTGGTTAGCAACTAATACTCAGCAAGCAGTCGAATTTGGTGCATTGCAGGCCAGTGTGGGTTATCTGGAATCAGTGATCGATAAGCTACACCATCATATGAGTTTAAATTCGATCATTATGACAGGTGGCGATGCAGAGCAATTATGTGGCCTCCTCAACCGGTCAATTAAAAAATATGTAAAATACCAAAAAGATCTGGTTTTACAGGGACTTTTCTATTGGTATCGAACTAATTTGCTTAAAAAAACGGCAGATAAAGCCAATTCATAGGCAAATTAAAAAAAATCATAAAAAAGCATTGCCAAACCAAAATGAGGTCGCTAAAATTCCCGCCACTTAATGACATGCCCAAGGCATGATGATTAAGCCGGCTTAGCTCAGTAGGTAGAGCAACTGACTTGTAATCAGTAGGTCGCCAGTTCGATTCCGGCAGCCGGCACCATTATTCCAAAGGGTTGCAACGCAACCCTTTAGTTTAAAGCAGTAAGCGAAAGATTACTGCTTGCAATTTCTGCAACAAATTGGCATCATGCGCGCTCTTTTGAGCAGACATGTTGCTCAAGTCCTGGAGGGGTTCCCGAGCGGCCAAAGGGATCAGACTGTAAATCTGACGCGAAAGCTTCGCTGGTTCGAATCCAGCCCCCTCCACCATTTTTCACCCAGTCAGCATTTCTTATCAGTGACAACTGAGTCAGAGCTGACGGGTAGCGAACGACTGTTCGTGTGCTTTACCACAGTGTGGATTAAGCGCGGGTATAGTTCAATGGTAGAACCTCAGCCTTCCAAGCTGATGATGCGGGTTCGATTCCCGCTACCCGCTCCAATACTGTTTCAAACAATTTGCCGATATAGCTCAGTAGGTAGAGCACTCCCTTGGTAAGGGAGAGGTCAGCAGTTCAAATCTGCTTATCGGCACCAGCTTTGCCCGGGTAGGTATATCGGGGTAAACAATAGGGTGCAGGGTGCAGCTACGAGATCGTATGCCCCGGTAGACACCCGTTTTAACATTGGAACTTAAAACGCGGATATTCCGGGAGGCTATATAATGGCTAAAGAAAAATTTGAACGTACGAAACCGCACGTAAACGTGGGCACAATTGGCCACGTTGACCACGGTAAAACGACTCTAACCGCAGCGATCTGTACCGTATTGGCGAAAGTCTATGGTGGTGCAGCACGCGCCTTCGCAGACATCGACAACGCTCCAGAAGAAAAAGAGCGTGGTATCACGATTTCTACGTCACACGTTGAGTATGAAACTCCAAACCGTCACTACGCACACGTAGACTGCCCAGGACACGCTGACTATGTTAAAAACATGATCACGGGTGCTGCTCAGATGGACGGCGCGATTTTGGTATGTTCAGCAGCAGACGGCCCGATGCCACAAACACGTGAGCACATCCTATTGTCACGTCAGGTTGGTGTACCGAAAATCATCGTATTCTTGAACAAATGCGACATGGTAGACGACGAAGAGTTGTTAGAGCTAGTAGAGATGGAAGTTCGTGAATTGCTAGATCAATACGAATTCCCAGGTGACGACACTCCAATCATCCGTGGTTCAGCGTTGAAAGCGTTGGAAGGTGACGAAGGCCCATTAGGTCAGGAAGCTATCATCGCATTAGGCGAAGCTCTAGATACTTATATCCCAGAGCCAGAGCGTGCGATTGACAAGCCATTCTTGTTACCAATCGAAGACGTATTCTCAATCTCAGGTCGTGGTACGGTAGTAACTGGCCGTGTTGAGAGCGGTGTGGTTAAAGTTGGTGAAGAAATCGAAATCGTTGGTATCAAAGATACAACTAAAACAACAGTTACCGGTGTTGAGATGTTCCGTAAACTTCTAGACCAGGGTGAAGCTGGTGATAACGTTGGTGTACTACTACGTGGTACTAAGCGTGATGAAGTTGAGCGTGGTCAGGTATTGGCACACGTAGGTACTATCACTCCACATACACGTTTTGAAGCTGAAGTATACGTACTATCTAAAGATGAAGGTGGTCGTCATACTCCATTCTTCAAAGGCTACCGTCCGCAGTTCTACTTCCGTACAACTGACGTAACTGGTGCTGTAGAGTTACCAGAAGGCGTAGAGATGGTTATGCCAGGTGATAACATCAAAATGAACGTAGAGTTGATCGCTCCGATTGCGATGGACGAAGGTTTGCGCTTTGCGATCCGTGAAGGCGGTCGTACAGTAGGCGCGGGTGTTGTTGCTAAAATTATTGAATAATCAATTGCAATTCAATTAAGGCAGGGTATAATTCCCTGCCTTAATTTTTGACAACCAGTTTTAGGCCAGTAGTTCAATTGGTAGAGCGTCGGTCTCCAAAACCGAAAGTTGGGGGTTCGAGTCCCTCCTGGCCTGCCACTATTCTTAGATTAATAAGTTTAAGTGGCTGATATTAAAGGTTTATTTCATGAGCGCACAGGCGACAAATACAGGTTCTAAATTAGACGGATTGAAGTGGTTTCTAGCATTCGCATTAATCGCGGGCGGAATCTATGGCTTCAACTACCTGTCTGAAGAGTCAATTTTAATTCGCACAGCTGTTGTGTTAGTGTCCGTAATTGTGGCGATTGCCATTGCTATGGCTACCGCAAAAGGGCAGGCATTTTGGAAATTTGCTCGTGAAGCACGCACTGAGTTGCGTAAAGTTATTTGGCCAACCTCAAATGAGACGGTTAGAACTACCATTATGGTTATCATCATGGTGATCTTGCTTGGATTATTCTTAGCTCTAATCGACTGGCTAATAAATAGCTTTTTAATTAGTCCGATCATCGGCTAGGAGTTCTTGCATGGCACTACGTTGGTACGTTGTACAGGCCTTTTCAGGCTATGAGAACAAAGTCAAAACCATGCTGGAAGAACGTATCCAGTTATCTGGTTTAGAAGATAAATTTGGTGAGATTCTTGTCCCTACTGAAGAAGTGGTGGAGATGAGAGCTGGCCAGAAAAGACGTAGTGAGCGTAAATTTTTCCCAGGTTATGTGCTTGTTCAGATGGAAATGGATGAGGAATCCTGGCAGGTTGTTCGTAATACTCCACGTGTCATGGGCTTTATTGGCGGTACTTCAGATCGACCAGCTCCAATCAGTGAGAAAGAAGCCAATGCGATCCTGAATCGTATAGAAGACAGTGGTGATAAACCGAAACCGAAAGTATTGTTTGAACCCGGTGAAATGGTTCGGGTTACTGATGGTCCGTTTGCGGACTTCAACGGTGTCGTAGAGTCTGTTAACTACGAGAAAAGCCGTTTACAAGTGTCTGTCTCTATCTTTGGACGCTCAACTCCTGTAGAATTGGAGTTCAGCCAAGTCGAAAAAGGCTAGGCATTTTAAATTAATTCAGCGCATCTCTGTTTGGGGAACCAACACGGGGAGCGCTTTATTGTCTTTGTAAAAAAGACATTTTTTGTTAAACCGGGGAGCTAGGGTAACTAGCGCTTGAACCCACATAGAGGTGAAACATGGCTAAGAAAGTCGAAGCTTATATTAAGCTACAAGTAGCAGCCGGTATGGCTAATCCAAGTCCACCAGTTGGTCCTGCTTTGGGTCAGCATGGTGTGAACATCATGGAATTCTGTAAAGCTTTTAACGCACAAACAGAGAAAGTGGAAAAAGGTCTTCCTATTCCAGTAGTTATCACTGTTTATAATGATCGTAGCTTTACCTTTATTACTAAAACCCCTCCAGCAGCGGTTCTTATCTTAAAAGCATTAGGCCTGAAGTCTGGTAGTGCAACTCCTAACACCAAGAAAGTGGGCAAGATTACTCGTGCTCAGTTGGAAGAGATTGCAAAAACTAAAGAGCCTGATTTGACAGCTGCGGATATGGATGCGGCCGTTAAAACAATCGCTGGCACAGCACGCTCAATGGGCGTTGACGTAGAGGGTTAAGATAATGGCTAAAATTTCAAAACGTATTCGCGCCATCAATGAGAAAGTTGCTGGTCGCACAATCTTTTCAGCTGAAGAAGCAATTCAGTTGTTAAAAGAAGTTTCTGCTGTGAAGTTCGACGAAAGCGTTGAAGTTGCAGTAAATCTAGGTATTGATCCTCGTAAATCTGATCAGGTTGTACGTGGTGCTACCGTTCTTCCAAATGGTACTGGTAAAGACGTTCGAGTTGCAGTATTCACCAACAATGTTGATGAAGCTAAAGCAGCTGGTGCTGATATCGCTGGTATGGATGATTTAGCTGAGCAAGTTAAAAAAGGTAACTTAGATTTTGACGTAGTAATTGCTAGTCCAGACGCGATGCGTGTGGTTGGTCAATTGGGTCAAATCTTAGGTCCTCGTGGCTTAATGCCAAACCCAAAAGTTGGAACGGTAACTCCTGATGTAGCAACTGCTGTTAAAAATGCTAAAGCTGGTCAGGTTCAATATCGTGCAGATAAGAACGGTATCGTTCACGCTGCAATCGGTAAGGTAACATTTGATAGCAATGCGCTTTTAGAAAACTTAACCAGTTTATTAATCGCATTGAAAAAAGCTAAACCAGCTTCATCAAAAGGTACTTATATGAAGAAAATTTCACTTTCTTCAACTATGGGTCCTGGTTTAGCAATCGATCAGTCAAGCTTATCGCTTAAAGACTGATTATAAGGGCTTTGGGTTTCCTGGGGTGTGAAAGCAATTCAGGGAACCGTCAAAGACCGTAGGTACTGGTGAATCGTTTATCACTCGTGATTACGACAAACTGGTTTAATCATTGCCTACGCAGACGGTGAGACCTTGATGAAACTTTTTTAAGTGGAATCGTTCACCGTAACTCAAAGGATAAGGCTCGCCTTATCAAACGTAAAACTCGACCGGAGCGAAAGCAAAGGTTCGAAAAACTGGAGGTGAACTAGTGGCACTTGGACTTGAAGGCAAAAAGGCGATTGTTGCTGAAGTAAATACAGTAGCAAAAGACGCCCTTTCAGCCGTAGTAGCTGAGTACCGCGGTTTAACAGTTGAGCAAATGACTGCGCTTCGCGTGAAAGCACGTGAAAGCAATGTATATGTGCGCGTTATTCGTAACACGCTTGCTCGTCGCGCTGTTGAAGACACTGAGTTCGCTTGTATGCAAGATGCATTAACTGGTCCTTTAGTTTATGCGTTCTCAATTGATGCACCTGGTGCAGCTGCTCGTCTTTTCAAAGACTTTGCGAAAGAGAACAAACAGCTTGAAGTAACCGGTATTGCTATTGGTGGTGAGTTACATGGTCCTGAGCGTCTTGACGCTGTGGCTGCCTTGCCAACAAGAGACGAAGCACTTGCTACATTGATGATGGTTATGAACGCACCTATCACCAAGCTTGCACGTACTTTCAAGGAAGTACCTGCCAAAGTTACTCGTGTGGTTGCTGCTGTTCGCGATCAAAAACAAGCGGCTTAAGACTCTTAGTTCGAGATCTGTTTAACCGTAGTTTTAACATTTTGTTAATTTTAAATTTATATACCCAGGAGACTAGAAATGGCTCTATCTAAAGATGATATCTTGAACGCTATTGCTGAAATGAGCGTAATGGAAGTTGTTGAACTTGTTGAAGCAATGGAAGAAAAATTTGGTGTTTCTGCTGCCGCTGCTGTTGCAGTAGCTGGCCCAGCTGCTGGCGGTGACGCTGCTGCAGCCGCAGAGCAAACTGAATTTGACGTAGTAATGAAAAGCTTCGGCGGTAACAAAGTAGCTGTAATTAAAGCTATCCGCGGCATCACTGGTCTTGGCTTGAAAGAAGCTAAAGACATGGTTGAAGGCGCTCCTGTTGCTGTTAAAGAAGGTGTTGAGAAAGCAGAAGCTGAAGACATCAAGAAGCAATTGGAAGAAGCTGGCGCAGAAGTTGAAATCAAGTAATAACCTTTATTACTTGGTGTCTACATTCGACAGCAAACAGTCCAAAATGGCTGGTGACTTAGTCACCGGCCTTTTGCCGTTTTAGCGGCAAGTGGTTAAGAGCCACACTAAGTAGAAATTTCTACGCAATATATCACTGGTTAAAAGCTAGCTAGCCGAGGAACCCGCATGGCATATTCATACACTGAGAAAAAGCGAATCCGCAAGGATTTTGGTCGACGTTCCAATATTCTCGATGTGCCTTATCTTTTGGCAATCCAAAAAGATTCATACCGTGAATTTCTTGAGCCAAGAGGCGATGAGGATTCAGGTTTGGACTCAGCGTTCAGGTCTATTTTCCCAATTGAAAGTTATTCAGGTAACGCTGCACTAGAATACGTTGGATATTCATTAGGCGAACCTGTCTTTAATGTTAAAGAATGTCAAATTCGTGGCATAACTTATGCTGCGCCGCTTCGCGTTAAAATCCGTCTGGTCATTTATGATAAAGACTCTAAGACCAAAAAAGTAAAGGATATTCGCGAGCAGGAAGTATTTATGGGCGAACTACCGTTGATGACAGAAAACGGTACTTTCGTTATTAACGGCACTGAGCGTGTTATTGTTTCTCAGTTACACCGTAGTCCTGGTGTGTTCTTCGATTCTGATCGAGGAAAAACGCACAGCTCAGGAAAACTATTATATCAAGCACGGGTAATTCCTTACCGTGGTTCATGGTTAGACTTTGAGTTTGATCCAAAAGATATGCTTTACGTGCGAATCGACCGTCGCCGTAAATTGCCAGCGTCAATTATTTTGCGTTCATTGGGTTACAATACCCAGGACATGCTTGACATGTTCTTTGAGCGTAACAACTTCTACATTACTAAGAAAGGCGAAGTTCAGTTAGAACTGATCCCTTCGCGTTTGCGTGGTGAAACCGCTACTTTTGAAATTAAAGCCAAAGGCAAAGTGGTTGTTGAAGAAGGTCGTCGTATTACTCCTCGACATATTGCTCAGCTTGAAAAGGCCGGTGTTAAGAAGTTGGATGTGCCAACTGAATACATCTATGGCCGTGCATTAGCAACCGACATTATCGATAAGGAATCTGGCGAAATCATAGCAGAAGCTAACGCTGAGATTACTGAAGAGATCTTGGAAAAAATGATCGAAGCAGGTGTAACTGAGGTGCCAACTCTTTACACCAATGACCTTGACCATGGTCCTTACATGTCAGATACCTTGCGTATCGATTCAACTCGCACACCACTTGAAGCGAAAGTTGAAATCTATCGCATGATGCGTCCAGGCGAACCGCCGACACAGGATGCTGCAGAAGCACTATTTGAAAATTTATTCTTTAATCTTGAACGTTATGACCTGTCGCGCGTTGGACGTATGAAGTTCAACCGTCGTGTTGGCCGTGATGAGATTGAAGGTGAAGGTACATTATCTAACGACGATATCATTGATGTTATTAAGACATTGATCGATATCCGTAACGGTAACGGTACAGTCGATGACATCGACCACTTAGGTAACCGTCGTATTCGTTGCGTTGGTGAAATGGCTGAGAACCAATTCCGTGTAGGTTTGGTTCGTGTTGAGCGCGCTGTTAAAGAGCGCCTATCGCAGGCTGAAAGTGAAAACCTTATGCCGCAGGATTTGATTAACGCCAAGCCGGTTTCGGCTGCCGTTAAAGAATTCTTTGGTTCTAGCCAGTTATCTCAGTTTATGGATCAGAACAATCCATTGTCTGAGATTACTCACAAGCGTCGTGTTTCTGCATTAGGCCCTGGTGGTTTGACGCGTGAACGCGCAGGCTTCGAGGTTCGAGACGTTCACCCAACTCACTATGGTCGTGTTTGTCCGATTGAAACCCCGGAAGGTCCAAACATTGGTTTGATTAACTCATTGGCGTGTTATGCCAGAACAAACCAGTATGGTTTCCTTGAAACTCCTTACCGCCGTGTTGCTGATGGTAAGCCAACGGCAGAAGTTGATTACTTGTCTGCAATCGACGAAGGCAAGTTCGTGATTGCACAGGCTAACGCCAACCTTGATAAGAATGGTGCATTCTCAGATGACCTGGTTCCATCGCGTTTCCAGGGCGAGTTCATGTTAGCCACTCCGGAACAGGTTCAATATATGGACGTATCGCCACAGCAGATCGTATCTGTTGCAGCGAGTATGATTCCATTCCTTGAGCACGATGATGCGAACCGTGCATTGATGGGTTCTAACATGCAACGTCAGGCAGTTCCAACTTTACGAGCTGAAAAGCCATTGGTTGGTACTGGTATGGAAAGAACCGTTGCTGTTGATTCGGGTGTTGTGGTTGCAGCAAAACGTGGCGGTGTTGTTGATCAGGTTGATGCCAGCCGTGTTGTAATCCGCGTTAATGAAGATGAGGTGGGCGATAACGATTCTGGTGTTGATATTTATAACTTCACCAAATATACGCGCTCTAACCAGAATACATGTATTAACCAGCGTCCTATTGTTAAGCAGGGCGACATTGTTGCTCGTGGCGATGTACTTGCGGATGGCCCATCAACTGACCTTGGTGAGCTAGCGCTTGGTCAAAATATGCGTGTGGCGTTCATGCCGTGGAATGGTTACAACTTCGAGGATTCGATCCTAATCTCTGAAAAAGTGGTACAGGAAGATCGTTTCACCAGTATCCATATTCAGGAGCTAACCTGTATTTCTCGTGATACTAAGCTTGGTCCAGAAGAAATTACCGCCGATATCCCGAATGTTGGTGAAAGTGCGCTAAGCAAACTTGATGAATCAGGTATTGTTTATATTGGTGCAGAGGTTAAACCAGGTGACATTCTAGTCGGTAAAGTTACTCCTAAAGGTGAAACTCAACTTACTCCAGAGGAGAAGTTGTTGCGTGCCATCTTTGGTGAGAAAGCTTCCGATGTGAAAGATACATCACTACGTGTGGGCACTTCTACACATGGTACGGTTATCGACGTTCAAGTCTTTACCCGTGACGGTGTTGAAAAAGATGCTCGTGCAAAAGAAATTGAAAATGCTGAAGTAGCTAGAGCGAAGAAGGACTTAAATGATGAGTTCCGTATTCTGGCTGAAAGTATTTACCAGCGTGCACGTAACCTGGTTATGGGTTGTGTTGGTGAAAAAGGTCCAAACAAGTTTAAGAAAGGTAGCAAAATTACTGCTGACTACTTAGACAGCCTTGAACCTGCTCAGTATTTAGAAATTCAGTTACGTGTTGAAGAAAAACAACAGGCACTGGAAAGCTTGGCTAACTACCTTGCCGAACAGCGTAAAGAGTACGACAAGAAATTTGAAGTACAGAAGCTAAAAATTACTCAAGGTGATGATTTGGCTCCTGGTGTGCAGAAAATCGTTAAGGTTTATCTTGCAGTTAAACGTCGAATTCAGCCTGGTGATAAGATGGCTGGTCGTCACGGTAACAAAGGTGTGATTTCAACCATTGTTCCAATTGAAGATATGCCATATGACGAAAACGGCGAGCCAGTGGATATTGTTCTGAATCCTCTGGGCGTTCCTTCACGTATGAACATTGGTCAGATTCTAGAAACGCATCTGGGGTGGGCCGCAAAAGGTGTTGGTATCAAAATTGGTGAATTACTGGATACCGGTAAAGCTCCAAAAACTGTACGTACGTTCCTCAATAAGGTTTACAACCATCGCGATGACAAGGCTGTCGATTTGTCAGAAATGACAGACGACGAGGTAATGGCAATGGCTGCAAACCTACGTGCCGGTGTGCCAATGGCTACACCTGTATTCGATGGTGCGACAGAAGAAGATATTCATGCCATGTATGAATTGGCTGAACTGCCTAAGACTGGCCAAAGCTGGTTATATGATGGCCGTACCGGTGATCGTTTTGAACGTCCGGTAACCGTTGGCTACATGTACATGCTTAAACTGAATCACTTGATTGACGACAAGATGCACGCTCGTTCAACAGGTTCGTACAGCTTGGTTACCCAGCAACCATTGGGTGGTAAAGCTCAGTTCGGTGGTCAGCGTTTCGGTGAGATGGAGGTGTGGGCACTGGAAGCTTACGGTGCTGCTTATACCTTGCAAGAAATGCTCACAGTTAAGTCGGATGATGTGAATGGCCGTACCCGCATGTACAAAAACATTGTGGATGGCGACCATCGCATGGAGCCGGGTATGCCTGAGTCATTCAATGTATTGACTAAGGAAATCCGCTCATTGGCGATTAACATTGAGCTTGAGCACGAAGATTAAGCACTGGCGACTCCATCGGCTCCACGACAATAGTGGAGCCATTAGGGTAAAGGTTTTAACTCCATTAGGAGAGCGATTGTGAAAGACTTATTAAATTTTATTAAGCAGCAGAACCAGTCCGAAGAGTTTGATGCGATCCGTATTGGCTTGGCATCACCGGACCAGATCCGCTCTTGGTCATTTGGTGAAGTAAAAAAGCCAGAGACAATTAACTATCGTACCTTTAAACCGGAACGTGACGGTTTATTCTGTGCCAAAATCTTTGGCCCAGTAAAAGATTACGAGTGTTTGTGTGGTAAATACAAACGACTAAAGCATCGCGGTATTATCTGTGAGAAATGTGGCGTAGAAGTTACCTTAACTAAGGTACGTCGTGAGCGTATGGGTCATATTGATTTGGCTTGCCCGGTCGCACACATTTGGTTCCTGAAATCACTACCAAGCCGTATCGGTATGTTGCTCGACATGACGTTACGTGATATCGAACGCATTCTTTACTTTGAAGCATTCGTAGTGACTGAGCCAGGCATGACTACACTGGAAGCTGGACAGCTTCTTAGTGAAGAAGGCTACCTGGATGCATTAGAAGAATTCGGTGATGACTTCGAAGCCAAAATGGGTGCCGAAGCAATCAGCGCACTTCTAGACTTGATTGATCTAAAAGAAGAAGCTCAGCGTATTCGCGAGGAAGAAATTCCTTCGACTAACTCTGAAACCAAATTGAAGAAGTTAAGCAAACGCTTAAAACTTCTAGAAGCATTCCTAGATTCAGGAAATGATCCACAATGGATGATCATGACTGTATTACCAGTACTTCCACCAGATTTGCGTCCACTTGTTCCTCTGGATGGCGGTCGTTTTGCTACATCTGACTTGAATGACCTGTATCGTCGAGTCATCAACCGTAACAACCGTTTGCGTCGTCTATTGGATCTTAATGCTCCAGACATCATTGTCCGTAACGAAAAGCGTATGTTGCAAGAATCTGTTGATGCGTTGCTAGACAATGGTCGTCGTGGTCGTGCAATTACTGGTTCAAATAAAAGACCACTTAAATCGCTTGCTGACATGATTAAAGGTAAGCAAGGTCGTTTCCGTCAGAACCTTCTAGGTAAGCGTGTTGATTACTCTGGTCGTTCGGTTATCGTGGTTGGTCCTACGCTTAAACTACACCAGTGTGGTCTTCCTAAGAAGATGGCTCTTGAGCTGTTTAAACCGTTTATCTATAGCAAATTAGAATTGCGTGGTCTTGCTACCACCATTAAAGCTGCTAAGAAAATGGTTGAGCGCGAAGAGCCGGTGGTTTGGGATATTCTAGAAGAAGTAATTCGTGAGCATCCTGTATTGCTTAACCGTGCACCGACACTTCACCGTCTGGGTATTCAGGCGTTTGAACCTGTGCTTATCGAAGGTAAAGCGATTCAGTTACACCCTCTGGTCTGTGTTGCCTACAACGCTGACTTTGACGGTGACCAAATGGCGGTTCACGTTCCATTGACCATAGAAGCACAGCTTGAAGCTCGCGCTTTGATGATGTCTACCAATAACATCTTATCGCCTGCTAACGGTGAGCCAATCATCGTTCCAACGCAGGACGTTGTTCTTGGCCTTTACTATTTGACACGTGATCGTGTTAATGCAAAAGGCGAAGGCATGATCTTCTCTGATGCGGACGAAGTTCAACGCGCCTATGCGAACGGCATTGTTGACTTGCATGCAAAAGTAAAAGTTCGTCTGCCAATGGTTGATATTGATGAGGAAGGGAACAAAACTGCCCGTATCGAGCTTGCTGAAACAACAGTAGGTCGATCTTTATTGTGGGGTATTGTGCCAGATGGTATCAGCTTCGACTTGGTCAATAAGCCAATGACTAAGAAAGCGATATCTAAATTGGTGAATACCTGTTATCGCGAATGTGGTTTGAAAGCTACTGTAATTTTTGCTGACCAGTTGATGTATACCGGTTTCGGCTATGCTACTCGATCAGGTGCTTCAGTTGGTATCGAAGATATGTCGATTCCAGAAGCTAAAGCAGAGATCATTGAAGCAGCGGAAAAAGAAGTCGCAGAAATTCAAGAGCAGTTTAACTCAGGCCTGGTAACTCAGGGTGAGCGTTACAACAAAGTTGTTGATATCTGGTCGCATACCAACGAAAAAGTTGCAAAAGCGATGATGGACTTTATCGGCACTGAAGAAGTGGTTGATAAAGAAGGCAATACAGTACGTCAGCCGTCATTCAACTCCATCTTTATGATGGCCGATTCAGGCGCTCGTGGTAGTGCTGCACAGATTCGTCAGTTGGCCGGTATGCGTGGTCTGATGGCTAAGCCGGATGGCTCGATTATTGAAATGCCAATTACCGCAAACTTCCGTGAAGGTCTGGATGTGTCTCAGTACTTTATTTCGACCCACGGTGCTCGTAAAGGTTTGGCTGATACGGCATTGAAAACTGCGAACTCAGGTTACCTGACTCGTCGTCTAGTAGATGTTGCTCAAGATATGGTGATAACAGAACATGACTGTGGCACCGAAGAAGGTGTTTACATGTCTCCGCTGATTGAAGGTGGTGATGTTGTAGAACCATTGAGTGAGCGTGTACTGGGCCGTGTTGTTGCAGAACATGTCTATGTTCCTGGTTCAGATGACATCTTGGCAGAAGCTGGAACATTACTTGACGAAAAGTGGGTTGAGACACTTGAGCAAAACTCAGTAGATCAGGTCAAAGTTCGTTCGGTAATTACCTGTCAAACCCGTAACGGTGTTTGTGCAGCTTGTTATGGTCGTGACTTGGCTCGTGGTCATATCATCAACCAAGGTGAGGCGGTCGGTGTTATTGCTGCTCAGTCGATTGGTGAGCCGGGTACACAGTTAACGATGCGTACTTTCCACATTGGTGGTGCTGCATCTCGTGCATCTGCTGATAACAATGTTCAAATTAAAAATGACGGTGAAATTCGTCTTAAGAATGCAAAAACTGTTGAGCGTCAGGACGGTAAACTGGTTATCGTTTCTCGTTCATCAGAGTTGAATGTCATTGACGAATATGGCCGTGAGCGTGAGCGTTATAAAGTACCTTACGGTGCGGTATTAAGCGCAAAAGAAGGTGAGCAGGCTAAAGGTGGCGACATTGTTGCTAACTGGGATCCGCACACCCACCCAATCATTGCTGAGCTGGATGGTAAAATTCAGTTCGTAGACATGATTGAAGGTGTAAACATCGAGCGTCAAACTGATGAACTTACTGGCTTGAGCTCAATTGTGATTACTGAGAACAAGCAGCGTAGTGGTAGTAAGAGCTCAGATGTTAAACCTGCCATCAAGTTGATTGATAAAAAAGGTAAAGATCTATACATCCCTGGAACTGAAATGCCAGCGGTATACTTCTTGCCTACTAATGCTATCGTGAGCTTGGAAGATGGCGCCGAGGTAAATATCGGTGACGCTATCGCACGTATTCCACAAGAAAGCTCAAAAACAAAAGATATTACAGGTGGTCTTCCACGTGTGGCAGACCTGTTTGAAGCTCGTAAACCGAAAGAGCCAGCAATTCTTGCTGAGATCTCAGGTACTGTGAGCTTTGGTAAAGAAACTAAAGGTAAGCGTCGCTTAGTCATCACTCCCCAAGACGGTGGCGATACCTATGAAGAGCTAATTCCTAAATGGCGCCAGCTTAACGTTTTCGAAGGTGAAAAAGTTGAGAAGGGTGAGGTGGTATCTGACGGTGCAGATAACCCGCACGATATTTTACGCCTGAAAGGAATTACTGAGCTTGCTCGTTACATTGTTAACGAAGTGCAAGAAGTCTATCGTCTGCAAGGCGTAGGCATTAACGATAAGCACATCGAAGTGATTATTCGCCAGATGTTGCGTAAGTGTATTGTCACTGATCCAGGTGACTCACTCTTCCTGAAAGGTGATCAGATGGAAGTGGTTCGAGTACTTGAGGAAAATGACAAGCTAGTTGAGGCAGGTAAAGATCCAGTGCAGTTTGAACGTGTACTTATGGGTATTACCAAAGCTTCATTGGCTACTGAGTCCTTTATTTCTGCGGCTTCATTCCAGGAAACTACGCGTGTTCTTACTGAAGCAGCAGTTAACGGTAAAACAGATGATCTACGTGGTTTGAAAGAAAACGTTATCGTAGGACGTCTGATTCCAGCAGGTACAGGTCTAACCTACCATGCGGAACGTCGCCGTAAACGTGCAGAGTCAATGGTCGAGGACTTAGGGTTATCAGCAGACGAAGTTGAGCAGGCATTGTCCGACGAGCTCAGCTCAATTAATGAGGGTGAGGACTGATTAGACCGTCAGCTTGGCAAAATGATCAAAGTTTAGCCAAGCTTGACTTTAAATCATGACCTCTTTAGAATAGCGCGCCCTAGAGTTATCGGCGCGCAAGTTTGGCGTGAACTAGATATAGAGATTTTATTAAATGGCTACAATTAATCAGCTAGTAAGAAAACCTCGCAAGAAGCAGGTAAAAAAGACAAACGTTCCTGCATTGGAAGCTTGTCCGCAACGTCGTGGCGTTTGTACTCGTGTTTACACCACTACGCCTAAAAAGCCAAACTCGGCTTTGCGTAAAGTAGCTCGTGTACGTCTAACCAACGGATATGAAGTATCTTCATACATCGGTGGTGAAGGCCACAACCTACAAGAGCACAGCGTTGTACTAATCCGTGGCGGTCGTGTAAAAGACTTGCCAGGTGTACGTTACCACTGTGTTCGCGGTACGCTTGACCTTGCAGGTGTTAAGGATCGTAAGCAGGGCCGTTCTAAGTACGGTGCTAAGCGACCTAAAGGTTAATTTCCTATTGCTGCGTTAATTGATTTTTTATTTCAGCAACTCGTTGGACTAAACGCCAACTTCGCTTTATAAAAAATCAATTGCCTTGCACTAGAAAATTAACAGTAAGTTAATGTTTAACTTACTTTGGTTTTAATATTTTTTACATATTGAAACCTTACAATTAGAGAATAGTCTAGTAGCTGACCGTCCGGTCGGCTATTTCACTATGTGAGTAAGGCCAGATAAGAAATGTAACTGCTTATTCTGGATTGTCCTGAAGTTACACATGCATGAGGAAAATTTAACATGCCAAGAAGACGTGTTGTCGCGAAACGCGAAATCCTTCCTGATCCTAAATTCGGAAGTGAGTTGTTAGCGAAGTTTATCAACGTTTTGATGCAAGATGGTAAAAAATCAACTGCAGAAAAAATCGTTTATGGTGCTTTAGACATTATCACTGAGAAAAAATCAGGCGAAGAATCATTAGAACTATTTGAGAAAGGCTTGGATAACATTCGCCCGATGGTGGAAGTTAAGTCTCGTCGTGTTGGTGGTTCTACTTATCAGGTACCTGTTGAAGTGCGCCCTGCGCGTCAAACTGCATTAGCTATGCGTTGGTTGACTGATGCTGCTCGTAAGCGTAGCGAGAAGTCAATGCGTGAGCGTTTAGCAGGCGAAGTACTTGATGCATTGGAAGGCCGTGGCTCAGCTGTTAAGAAGCGTGAAGATGTTCACCGCATGGCTGAAGCAAACAAAGCTTTCTCACATTTCCGTTGGTAATCCAAGGAGTTTATTGTGGCACGTAAAACCCCTATCGCCAGATACCGTAATGTAGGTATCTGTGCGCACGTAGATGCTGGTAAAACCACCACTACGGAACGTATTCTTTTCTACACTGGTCTATCACATAAGATCGGTGAGGTTCATGATGGTGCAGCTACCATGGACTGGATGGAGCAGGAGCAGGAGCGTGGTATTACTATTACCTCTGCGGCTACTACGACATTCTGGCGTGGTATGGATGCACAGTTCGATGAACATCGAATCAACATCATTGACACCCCTGGGCACGTTGACTTTACCATTGAAGTAGAACGCTCATTGCGTGTTCTTGATGGTGCGGTCGTTGTATTGTGTGGCTCGTCAGGTGTTCAGCCTCAAACTGAAACTGTATGGCGTCAGGCAAATAAATACGAAGTTCCTCGTATGGTTTTCGTTAATAAAATGGACCGTACAGGCGCTAACTATGAAATGGTTGTCAGCCAGCTTAAAGAGCGTTTGAATGCAGTTGCTATCCCAATGCAAATGACTATTGGTAGCGAAGACGAATTCAAAGGTGTTGTTGACCTTGTCAAGATGAAAGCGATCATCTGGAACGAGGAAGACATGGGTATGACTTTCGAGTACCAAGAAATTCCAGCAGACTTGAAAGACAAGTGTGAAGCTATGCGCATGGAAATGGTTGAAGCAGCTGCTGAAGCCACTGAAGAGTTAATGGAAAAGTACTTGGAAGGCGGTGAGCTAACCGAAGAAGAAATCAAAATGGGTATTCGTAAGCGTACACTAGCGAACGAAATTATCCCGGTATTCGGTGGTTCAGCATTTAAAAACAAAGGTGTTCAAGCTGTATTGGATGCTGTTATTGAATACATGCCATCACCAAAAGAAGTTAAAGCTATTCAAGGCACAATTGATGACGAAGGTGAGCAGTTTGAAATCCGTGAAGCTGATGATGATGCACCATTTGCAGCATTGGCATTTAAGATTGCAACTGACCCATTTGTAGGTACTTTAACGTTCTTCCGTGTTTATTCTGGTGTTATTAATTCTGGCGACAGCGTTTATAACTCAGTAAAGCAGAAGAAAGAACGTATTGGTCGTATCGTTCAGATGCATGCAAACAGCCGTGAAGAAATTAAAGAAGTTCGCGCTGGTGATATCGCTGCGGGCGTAGGCTTCAAAGATGTTACTACAGGTGACACGCTATGTGATATCGATAACAAGATCGTATTGGAGCGTATGGAGTTCCCTGAGCCAGTAATCTCGGTTGCGGTAGAGCCAAAAACTAAAGCAGACCAAGAGAAAATGGGTATTGCTCTAGGTAAGTTGGCACAAGAAGATCCTTCATTCCGAGTTCGTACTGATGAAGAATCAGGCCAAACCATTATTTCGGGTATGGGTGAGCTTCACTTGGACATCCTTGTTGATCGTATGAAGCGTGAGTTTAAAGTTGAAGCGAACATCGGTGCGCCTCAGGTTGCTTATCGTGAGTCTATTCGTAACACCGTTGAAGTCGAAGGTAAATTCGTTCGTCAATCTGGTGGTCGAGGTCAGTACGGTCACGTCTGGGTTAAACTTGAGCCACAGGAAGCTGGTACTGGTTTCGTATTCGAAAACGCTATCGTTGGTGGTGTTGTTCCAAAAGAATACATTGGTGCCGTTTCAAAAGGTATCGAAGAGCAACTTGAGAACGGTATCTTGGCTGGTTATCCAGTGCTTGATGTCAAAGCAACCCTGTATGATGGTTCTTACCACGACGTCGACTCATCAGAAATGGCGTTTAAGATCGCTGGTAGTATGGCTGTTAAAAATGCAGCAAAAACCGCTAACCCTGCATTGCTTGAACCTATGATGAAAGTCGAAGTTGTAACTCCAGAAGAGTACATGGGTGACGTTATGGGTGACCTTAACCGTCGTCGTGGCCTCGTCAAAGGTATGGGTGAGAATGCAACAGGTAAAGTGATTGATGCAGAAGTTCCGCTTTCAGAAATGTTTGGTTACGCTACAGACGTGCGCAGCTTGTCGCAAGGTCGTGCTAGCTTCACCATGGAGTTCTCGCATTATGCAGAAGCTCCTATGAATATTGCTGAAGCAATCATGAGCAAGAATTCTTAATTTAAATTGAAATATTAGTTCCAAACTTTAATTAGAGGAATTGAAAATGGCTAAAGAAAAATTTGAACGTACGAAACCGCACGTAAACGTAGGCACAATTGGCCACGTTGACCACGGTAAAACGACACTAACAGCAGCGATCTGTACTGTATTGGCGAAAGTCTATGGTGGTTCAGCACGCGCATTCGCAGACATCGACAACGCTCCAGAAGAAAAAGAGCGTGGTATCACGATTTCTACGTCACACGTTGAGTATGAAACTCCAAACCGTCACTACGCACACGTAGACTGCCCAGGACACGCTGACTATGTTAAAAACATGATCACGGGTGCTGCTCAGATGGACGGTGCGATTTTGGTATGTTCAGCAGCTGATGGCCCAATGCCACAGACTCGTGAGCACATCCTGTTGTCACGTCAGGTAGGTGTACCGAAGATCATCGTATTCTTGAACAAATGCGACATGGTAGACGACGAAGAGTTGTTAGAGCTAGTAGAGATGGAAGTTCGTGAATTGCTAGACCAATACGAATTCCCAGGTGACGACACTCCAATCATCCGCGGTTCAGCGTTGAAAGCGTTGGAAGGTGACGAAGGCCCATTAGGTCAGGAAGCTATCATTGCATTAGGCGAAGCTCTAGATACTTATATCCCAGAGCCAGAGCGTGCGATTGACAAGCCATTCTTGTTACCAATCGAAGACGTATTCTCAATTTCAGGTCGTGGTACGGTAGTAACTGGCCGTGTTGAGAGCGGTGTGGTTAAAGTTGGCGAAGAAATCGAAATCGTTGGTATCAAAGATACGACTAAAACAACGGTTACCGGCGTTGAGATGTTCCGTAAACTTCTAGACCAGGGTGAAGCTGGTGATAACGTTGGTGTACTACTACGTGGTACTAAGCGTGATGAAACGTTGGTGTACTACTACGTGGTACTAAGCGTGATGAAGTTGAGCGTGGTCAGGTATTGGCACACGTAGGTACTATCACTCCGCACACTCGTTTTGAAGCCGAAGTATACGTACTATCTAAAGATGAAGGTGGTCGTCATACTCCATTCTTCAAAGGCTACCGTCCGCAGTTCTACTTCCGTACAACTGACGTAACTGGTGCTGTAGAGTTACCAGAAGGCGTAGAGATGGTTATGCCAGGTGATAACATCAAAATGAACGTAGAGTTGATCGCTCCGATTGCGATGGACGAAGGTTTGCGCTTTGCGATCCGTGAAGGCGGTCGTACAGTAGGCGCGGGTGTTGTTGCTAAAATTATCGAGTAATTCTTGATAATAAGTTCAAGCGCTTTAAAAAGCCTCGCAATTGCGGGGCTTTTTTTTGCCTGACAATAATTGTCACAAATACATTAAAATACACAAAAATTGACGCAGCTCACACTTGGAATGTAAGATTCGTCACGGAATAATAAGCAAAGGAATCACTAATGATAAAGATATATTCAAAATTAGCAGTAGCTAAACGTGCACAAAGCTGTTTAACGGCGGTGCTTCTTGGGGCTGTTTCTTATGGCGTGAGCGCTGAAACAGAACGTTTAGTAGCTGCAGCCAATCCAACAATGTTTAACCAAGTATTAGTTCAACCTGGCCAAGAGTTAGCAAACTACAAAGTCGAACAGTCCAACAATTCTGGCGCATCCCGTGTTGATGTTGATGTCGATGATGACGGTCTGATTGAGATATATACCTGGGCAGACATGGATGCTATTCGTAATCACCTCGACGGCTCAGCGTTTTCTGATGGTGGCGCTAATGTTGCCAATAAAAATGGTTGTTTAGGCGATGATACGGGTGCAACAAACTGTACCGGCTATGAGCTGATGAATGACTTGGATTTTGATACTGACGGTTCAGGCAGTGTTGACGCAGGTGATGATTATTATAACGCTGGTGCCGGTTGGTTGCGTATTGGTGATTGGTTTGGAGGGCAGCGCTTTACCGGTACTTTTGACGGTAACTTCTACACCATTGATAATTTAACCATCAATCGACCTTCTGACAGTAATAAATTTGAAGGCTTATTCTCTAATGTTTACCAAACAGGTATTTTCAGAAATATTTCTTTCACCAATGTTAATATCGTTGGTAATTATGTAAGCAGTGGCGCGTTGGGTCTCGCGGTAACTGATGCTACTGTTGAAAAAGTCAGCGTACAGGGCAGCGTAACTGGTAATGCTTGGGCTGGCTGTGTTGTCGGTGCTATTGAAGGCTCTGGATTTGGTCATGAGCTGGCTGGTGACTGTGATGTTTCTGGTAATTCTTATACTGGAGGTCTGATTGGCTCGTTCTCAGGAAGCACGCTTACTAACAGTTACTCATGGTCGCGAGTTAATGGTAATACGGGTTCTGCTGGAGGCTTGGTTGGGACCGGCTCTGGCTTTACGTTGCTTGAGAACAGTTATGCAGCTGGCACTGTCACAGCTTCTAATAGAGGTGGTTTGACTGGGATTGACTCAGGTACTGCAATGACTAATGCTTATTGGGATGTGGACGTATCAGGGCTTGCAACCTCAGGTCCGAGTACAACACCAACAGGAGCCACAGGCCTAACGACTATAGATATGCAGGCCCCAACATCGCCAGACCACTCTGTGGGTGGAGGTGCAATTGCCTACGAAAACTGGGATGAAACCATCTGGAACTTTGGTACTAGTACGGACTATCCAACTTTGAGTTGGCTGAGCCAGTCAAAAGATTGTGATGAGGACGGTATTTTAGACTCGGTCGAAGACGCAAACGGTAATGGCGAAGTCGATGAGGGCGAAACCGATCCTTGTAATCCGGACAGTGATGGCGATGGGATCAATGACGGTATCGAAGATGCCAACCAAGACGGTACAGTTGATGCCGGCGAAACCGACCCGCGCTTAATGGACACTGACGGCGATACATTAACTGACGGTGCTGAGGATGCTAATAAGAACGGCGTAGTTGATGCCGGCGAAACCGATCCTCGTACAGCGGATAGTGACGGCGATACCTATAACGATGGTAATGACGCATTCCCATTGGATGAAACGGAATGGTTGGATACCGACAATGATGGTATTGGTAATAATGCGGATGATGACGATGATGGTGATGCCTTTACCGACGTCACTGAAACCACTTGTGGTTCTAATCCATTAGATAATGCTTCAGTACCGTTGGATACCGACGGTGACGGTAGCTGTAATGCCGTCGATAGCGACGATGACAATGACGGAATTCCTGATGATGTAGAAGGTAACGGTGACGCGGACGGTGACGGTATCCCAGACTCGCTTGATCCGGATCCAGTATGTGGTAACGACTGTACCGTCCACACCAGCACGGGTGGTGGTTCTTCTGACCTGATTTTATTAGCGTTACTTGGCGGTTTAATCATCAGCCGCCGCTCGACTAAGGCAGGCCTGGTTGCGGTATTAGCGTTCGGAATGATCGGTGCAAGCCAGGCGAATGACACGACCTGGTCTTTCGGATTGACAATCGGCCAAGCCAATTTTGACCCTAGCCCAGGCAATAATACTGCTTATGAACTGACCGACGACAATGACAGTGCTTATAAATTGAGTGGTGCTTACCATTTGAACGACAACTGGGCTGTTGAGGGCTTTTGGGCCGACCTTGGTAGTGCAAAATTAAATAGCAATTTATTTGGGAGCGGTGCCATTGAGTATGATGCTTATGGAATTGGCGCACTGTATTCTACTCAGTTTGGAGAGAGTCCTATGTCCCTAATCCTACGTGCCGGCGCTGCAAGCGTTGACGGCAAGGGGCGTGGTCTGGATGTGACTAACGACGAAAACACAACATTTTACGTTGGCTTTGGTTTAGGGTATGAGTTAAATGAAAGTTGGGATTTGCGTCTAGAATATGATCAATACAGTGAAGACACAGAGCTATTGGGGTTGAGTGTCAATTACAGCTTCTAAAATAGCCGCTGCTATTCGTAAGTAACAAACGGCTCCAGTTGGAGCCGTTTGTATTTAATAAGTTAGCCAAAAAGCTGATTTACTATTAATGCCAAAAAAAGCCTGATTACTGTTGCGATCTAGAGCTTATTAACATATAATTCGCGTACCTTGGTAGGCGTAACTGCCACTATTAGGGTTGTTCTTGCGAAGCAATTTCAGACTTTTTACAAAGTAAGTTATTGATTTTGCTAACAACAGGCTCGATTGGAGTCTGATTAAAGTTTGGTAACCGCACCCCTCGCTGCAGTAGGGTGGAGCGGTTTTTTATGTTCTTTAATTTTAAAAGTGGAGTTCTTTGCAATGGCAAAGCAACGTATTCGAATCAGATTGAAAGCGTTTGATCACAAGTTGATTGACCAATCGACTTCAGAGATCGTAAATACCGCTAAACGTACAGGTGCTCAGGTAAAAGGTCCTATCCCTTTACCAACTCGTAAAGAGCGTTTCACCATCCTGATTTCTCCGCACGTTAATAAAGATGCGCGTGATCAGTATGAAATTCGTACGCATAAGCGTTTGGTGGACATCATCGAGCCAACAGAAAAAACAGTTGATGCTTTGATGAAGTTGGATTTGGCTGCTGGTGTTGATGTTCAAATTAGCCTTTCTTAAGGCAACACTAGAAGCAAGGTAGATAACCATTTCGGTTGAGGTTTAAAACATGGCTATCGGAATAGTAGGTATAAAACGAGGAATGACTCGTGTCTTCACTGAAGACGGCGTGTCTATCCCGGTTACCGTAGTAGAAGCCGATCCAAACCGCATCGCGCAGTTGAAAACAACTGACGTTGACGGTTATGAAGCGGTACAGATTACTACAGGAAGCCGTAAAGCAAACCGCATCACTAAGGCGGAAGCTGGTCATTTTAAGAAAGCTGGCGTTGAAGCAGGTCGTGGTTTGTGGGAGTTCCGTGTGAATTCTCTAGACGGCTTTGAAGTTGGTGGCGAAGTTAAAGTTGATATCTTTGAAGCGGGTCAAAAAGTTGACGTAACTGGTACCTCTAAAGGTAAAGGTTATGCCGGTGCGATTAAGCGTTGGAACTTCCGCGGCCAAGATAGCACCCACGGTAACTCTTTGTCACACCGTGCACCAGGCTCTATTGGTCAAAACCAGACCCCTGGTCGCGTATTCAAAGGCAAAAAGATGTCAGGTCACATGGGTGCTGAGCGTGTAACAGTGCAAACTCTTGAAGTTGTACGTGTTGATGCTGAGCGCAATTTATTGTTAATCAAAGGTGCCGTCCCAGGCGCTACCGGTGGTGACGTTATCGTACGTCCTGCTGAGAAAGCCTAGGCCAAGAGGAGTTGACTATGGAACTTAGTTTAACATCTGGCGGCGCAATCAAGGTTTCTGAAGTGGCTTTTGGTCGTGAGTTTAACGAATCATTAGTTCACCAAGTGGTCGTTGCTTATCTAGCGGCTGCGCGTGCCGGTACTCGTGCACAAAAGAACCGTAGCGCTGTTAGCGGTGGTGGTAAAAAACCATGGCGTCAAAAAGGTACAGGTCGTGCCCGTGCGGGTACAATCCGTAGCCCATTATGGCGCAAAGGTGGTGTAACTTTCGCTGCACAACCACAAGACTATACACAAAAAGTAAACCGCAAAATGTATCGCGGTGCTATCCAGAGCATTCTTTCTGAGCTGGTACGTCAAGAGCGTTTAATCGTTGTTGAAGACTTCTCAGTTTCAGCGCCAAAAACTAAAGAATTGGTTGCTAAGTTGAAAGAGCTGGATACCAAAGAAGCACTTATCATTACAGATTCTGTTGATGAGAATTTGTTCTTAGCTTCTCGCAACTTACACAAAGTTGACGTGCGCGATGTGAATGCTCTTGATCCAGTCAGCCTAATCGGTTTTGACAAAGTGATCATGACCGTTCCTGCGGTTAAGAAAGTAGAGGAGATGTTAGGATGAACCAAGAGCGTATCTTAAAAGTTCTTCTGGCCCCTCACGTTTCAGAGAAAGCGACGATTTTGGCTGAGCGCGATGGTCAGTTTGTATTTAAAGTGGCCAAAGATGCAAATAAGCGTGAAATCAAGAAAGCCGTTGAGACCTTGTTTGAGGTTGAAGTGGAGTCTGTTCGCACTTTGAACATGAAAGGTAAACGTAAGCGTTTTGGTCTAGTTGAAGGCCGTCGTCCAAACTGGAAAAAAGCTTACGTATCATTGAAGCCTGGTCAAGACCTTGACTTTGCAGGCGGCGAGTAAGAAGGAGACAAGTAAATGGCAATTGTAAAAGCTAAACCAACTTCTCCTGGACGCCGCTTTGTCGTAAAAGTGGTCAACCCAGATTTGCATAAGGGTAAACCTGAAGCAAGTTTGTTGGAGAAGAAATCCAAAAATGGTGGTCGTAACAATAACGGTCGCATTACAGTGCGTCACGTTGGTGGTGGTCATAAGCAACATTACCGTGTTATCGACTTTAAGCGTAATAAAGATGGTATCCCAGCGAAAGTTGAGCGTCTTGAGTATGATCCAAACCGTAGTGCGCATATCGCATTGGTTTGTTACTCAGATGGTGAGCGTCGTTACATTATCGCTCCTAAAGGCTTAAAAGCTGGTGATCAAATCATTTCAGGCGATGCAGCACCTATTAAAACAGGTAACACATTGCCAATGCGTAACATTCCGGTTGGTTCTGTTGTTCACAACATCGAACTTAAACCTGGTAAAGGTGCGCAAATGGTTCGTAGCGCAGGTGCTTATGCACAAATCGTTGCACGTGACAGTGCATACGTAACTCTACGTTTGCGTTCGGGCGAAATGCGTAAAGTGCTTTCAGAGTGTCGCGCCACTGTTGGTGAAGTCGGTAACTCTGAGCATATGTTACGTAGCTTGGGTAAAGCTGGTGCTAAGCGCTGGCGTGGTGTACGCCCAACAGTTCGAGGCGTCGCGATGAACCCGGTAGACCACCCACATGGTGGTGGTGAAGGTCGTACCTCTGGTGGTCGTCATCCTGTAACTCCATGGGGTGTTCCAACCAAAGGTAAGAAAACCCGTAGTAATAAGCGCACTGACAAGTTGATTGTCCGTCGCCGCAACAAACGATAGAGGATAGCACTGTGGCACGTTCGTTAAAGAAAGGCCCATTCATTGACCTTCATTTATTGAAGAAGGTTGAAGAAGCTGCGGCCTCTGGTAACAAGAAACCGATTAAAACGTGGTCTCGTCGTTCAACCGTTTTCCCTGAAATGGTTGGTTTGACGATTGCCGTTCACAATGGTCGTCAACACGTACCTGTTTTCGTAAATGAAGACATGGTAGGTCACAAGTTAGGTGAGTTTGTATTAACTCGTACTTACTATGGCCATGATGTTGACAAAAAAGCCAAGAAAAAGAAGTAAGGCGAGGAGTGAAAGATGGAAGTAGCAGCTAAATTGCGCAATGCTAGCATCTCGGCACAGAAAATGCGTCTCGTCGCCGATCAGATTCGTGGCTTGCCAGTAGAGAAAGCGTTGAACGTTCTTGAGTTTAGCCCAAAAAAGGCGGCTCGCTTAATTAAGAAAGTTCTTGAGTCTGCGATTGCTAACGCTGAGCACAATGAAGGCGCAGATATCGACGAGTTGAAAGTTTCAACTGTATTCGTTGATGAAGGCCCAACTGCCAAGCGTATGCGTCCGCGCGCTAAAGGTCGTGGCGACCGTATTTTAAAGCGTTCTAGCCACGTAACCGTTAAAGTATCGGATAACTAGGAGAAGGTAATGGGTCAAAAAGTACATCCTACTGGTATCCGCTTAGGTATCGTAAAGAAGCATACTGCGACTTGGTATGCTGAGCGCGGCGATTTTGCGGATAACCTTGAAAGTGATATCAACATCCGTAAGTGGTTGTTCAAAGAGTTAAAGAGCGCCTCTGTTTCACGTGTTGATATTGAGCGCCCTGCTAAAGCAATTCGTGTGACTATTCACACTGCGCGTCCTGGTATCGTCATCGGTAAGAAAGGTGAAGATATTGAGAAATTACGTGCAAAGATTGCTGATATGGCTGGCGTTTCAGCCCAAGTATCTGTTGAGCAAGTACGTAAGCCAGAACTAGATGCACAGCTAGTCGGTGATAACGTAGCACAACAGCTTGAGCGTCGTGTTATGTTCCGTCGTGCTATGAAGCGCGCAGTACAGAACGCAATGCGTCTTGGTGCTGAAGGTATCAAAATCGAAGTAAGTGGTCGTTTAGGTGGTGCCGAAATCGCTCGTACTGAGTGGTATCGTGAAGGTCGAGTACCGTTGCATACATTGCGTGCGGATATTGACTACGCAACCTCAGAAGCTTTGACGACTTACGGAATCATCGGCATTAAAGTATGGATTTTCAAAGGTGAAGTTCTTCCTGGCCAAGAAAAAGTTGAGCCAAAAGAAGATAAAAAACCTCGCCGCAGAAAACCTGCTCCTAAAGCTAAGAAGTAGGGGTGAGCAAGTATGTTATTGCCAAAAAGAACTAAATATCGCAAGCAGCACAAGCTGCGCAACCGTGGCACAGTAGCTCATGATGTGAGCTTCGGTGAATTCGGTTTGAAAGCGACAGGTCGCGGTCGTATGACAGCACGCCAAATTGAGGCTGCTCGTCGTGCAATGACCCGTCATATGAAACGTGCCGGTAAGGTTTACATTCGTGTATTTCCTGACAAGCCAATTACTAAAAAGCCTCTTGAAGTGCGTATGGGTAAAGGTAAAGGTAGCGTTGAGTACTGGGTTGCACAAATTCAGCCAGGCCGTATGTTGTATGAAGTTGAGGGTGTTTCTGAGGATTTGGCACGCGAAGCATTTGCTTTAGCAGCTGCTAAACTTCCTTTCAAAACAACCTTTGTTAAACGGACGGTGATGTAATGAAAGCGACAGAATTGAAAGATAAGAGCGTTGAAGAGCTCAACGTAACGTTGCACGAATTGTTACAAGATCAATTCAAGTTACGTATGGAAAAGGCTACGGGCCAAATGACTGAAACGCACAAAATGCGTACGCTTCGTCGTGACATTGCTCGTGTTAAAACCATCATCAACCAAAAGGCGGGTTCATAATGAGCACTGATACTATTCAACGCACATTACAGGGCAAAGTCATCAGCGACAAGATGGATAAATCTATCACTGTACTGATTGAGCGCCAGGTAAAACACCCGCTATACGGTAAGTTCATCAAGCGTTCGACTAAGATCCACGCACACGATGAATCTAATGAGTGTAAAGCAGGTGATGTAGTCCGAATCGTTGAGTGTCGTCCTATCTCTAAAACTAAGTCATTTAAGTTAGTTGAGATAGTTGAGCGCGCCAACTAAGTTAGGATAAGCCGACCCCGGGTAATTAGTTTTCCTCGGGGTTAGGAATTTAAGTAATTTAATGGTATACTCTCGCGCCATTTTAGCGCGGGTTTAAGCGGAGAAAACCATGATCCAGATGCAATCAATGCTAGACGTAGCTGATAACTCAGGCGCTCGTCGAGTAATGTGTATTAAAGTACTGGGTGGTTCGCATCGCCGTTACGCCAACATTGGTGACGTAATCAAAGTGAGCGTAAAAGAAGCGATCCCACGCGGTAAGGTGAAAAAAGGTGACGTTCTAAACGCAGTAGTAGTGCGTACTCGTAAAGGTGTACGTCGTCCAGACGGTTCTTTGATCCGTTTTGATGGTAATGCTGCTGTTATTTTGAACAATAACTTACAGCCGATTGGTACTCGTATCTTTGGACCTGTTACACGTGAACTACGTGGTGACAAGTTTATGAAGATCGTGTCTTTGGCACCGGAAGTACTGTAGAGAGACGAGAATCATGCAAAAGATTAAAAGTGGCGACGAAGTCATCGTAATCGCAGGCAAAGATAAAGGTAAACGCGGCAATGTTAAGCGCGTTTTATCAAATGGTCGTGTGATTGTTGATGGCATCAATTTGGTGAAGAAACACACCAAGCCAAGTCAAAATCCGGATGGTTCTATCAATGAAGGTGGAATTATCGATAAAGAAGCATCGTTGGATATTTCTAACGTAGCGATTTATAACCCATCTACCGGCAAAGCTGACCGTGTTGGCTTTAAAGTAGAAGAAGGTAAAAAATCACGCTTCTTTAAGAAAACTGGCGAAGCAATTTAATTTGTTAATATTCAGGTAATTAATGATGGCGAAACTGCACAACTTTTACAAAGAGACTGTTGTACCTCAGCTTCTAGAGAAGTTTGAGTACAAATCAGTTATGCAAGTCCCACGCATTACCAAGATCACATTAAACATGGGTCTGGGTGAAGCTATTGCGGACAAGAAAATTCTTGAGCACGCAGTCAATGACATGACAGCTATCTCAGGCCAAAAGCCGGTCATCACTAAAGCTCGCAAATCAATCGCAGGCTTTAAGATTCGTGACGGTTATCCTATTGGCTGTAAAGTGACTCTGCGTGGCGAGCGTATGTGGGAATTCCTAGAAAGATTAATTTCTATCGCGGTTCCACGTATTCGTGACTTCCGTGGTTTGAATCCTAAATCATTCGATGGTCGCGGTAACTACTCTGTTGGTATCAAGGAACAAATTATTTTCCCTGAAATCGACTACGATAAAGTAGACAAAATCCGCGGTATGGATATTACTATTACCACCACGGCAACTACCAATGACGAAGGTCGCGCATTACTAGATGCGTTTAACTTCCCATTGAAATCATAAGGGGCACGCTATGGCTAAAACATCAATGATTGAGCGTGAATTAAAGCGTGCAAAGACTGTAGAAAAGTACGCTGCAAAACGCGCTGAGCTTAAAGCAATCATCAAGAATCCTAACTCTTCTGAAGAGGAAGTTTGGGAAGCTCAGGTGAAGCTTCAGAAGCTACCACGTAATGCAAATCCTGTGCGTCAACGTAACCGTTGTCGTGTAACTGGACGTCCACATGCTTACCTACGCAAATTCGGCCTATGCCGTAATAAGCTTCGTGAGCATGCTATGAAAGGTGACGTTCCTGGTTTGGTTAAGGCTAGCTGGTAAGGCTTGGGAGAATCACAATGAGTATGCAAGATCCAATTGCAGATATGTTGACTCGTATTCGTAACGGCCAGACCGCTGCGAAGAAAACTGTCGCTATCCCTGCATCAAAATTAAAGAAAGCTATTGCTCAAGTACTAGTTGATGAAGGTTTCATCGCTGGCTTCAGCGTAGAAGAAGGTTCAAAGCCGACAATGACTGTTGAGTTGAAATACTACCAAGGTCGTCCGGTTATCGAGGAATTGAAACGTGTAAGTCGTCCAGGTCTACGTATCTATAAGAAAGTAGACGAGCTACCAAAAGTTATTGGTGGTCTAGGCGTTGCGATCATTTCTACTTCTAAAGGTGTTATGACTGACCGCGCGGCTCGTAAAAACGGCCACGGCGGTGAAGTTCTTTGCACTGTAGCGTAAGGGGAGATTTGAGATGTCACGTGTAGCAAAAAGCGCTGTATCTATCCCTTCAGGTGTTGAAGTAAACATCAAAGATGGCGTGATCAGTGTAAAAGGTTCAAAAGGTCAGCTAGAACAGGCTTTGCATTCTGACGTTGAATTAAAAGTTGAAGACGGTGAAATCACTTTCGCACCTTCAGCTGGCGCAGAAAGCTGGGCAATGGCTGGTACATATCGTGCACTAGTTAATAACATGATTACTGGCGTAACTAACGGTTTCGAAAAGAAACTTCAGCTAGTAGGTGTTGGTTATCGTGCACAGGTTCAAGGTAAAAAATTGAACTTAAGCCTAGGTTTCTCTCACCCAGTAGAGTTTGAAGCACCAGAAGGTATCACTATTGAAGCGCCTTCTCAGACAGAATTACTTGTTAAAGGTGCTGACAAACAGGTCGTGGGTCAGGTTGCGGCAAACATTCGTGCTTATCGTCCACCAGAGCCTTACAAAGGTAAAGGTGTTCGCTATGCTGACGAGCGTATTGTTCGTAAAGAAGCCAAGAAGAAATAGTAGGGCAGGGTTATGAAGAAGAAAATTCAACGTTTGCGTCGTGCGGCTAAGAGCCGTGCAAAAATGCATGAACTAGGCGTAAATCGTCTAGTTATTAACAGAACCCCTCGCCACATTTACGCACAAGTAATCAGCGGTGAGAACGGTAATGTGATCGCTAGCGCTTCGACTGTTGAGAAGACAGTTCGTGGTGACGTAAAGTCAACGGGTAACGTAGATGCTGCAAAGCATGTCGGTACTCTAGTTGCTGAGCGTGCCTTAGAAGCGGGTGTAAAGCAGGTTGCTTTCGACCGTAGTGGTTTTAAATATCATGGTCGCGTTCAGGCTTTAGCCGATGCGGCTCGTGAGAAAGGCTTACAATTCTAAGGTGTGAAGCATGGCAAAAGATATGAATAACCAAGAAGGTTTAGTTGAGAAATTGGTCAACGTAAACCGCGTTGCCAAGGTGGTTAAAGGTGGTCGTATTTTCGGCTTCACAGCTTTGACTGTTGTTGGCGATGGCAAGGGTAAAGTTGGCTTTGGTCGTGGTAAAGCTAAAGAAGTTCCAGTTGCAATTCAAAAAGCAATGGAGCAGGCACGTCGTAATATGATTCAAGTTGAATTAAAAGACGGCCACACTTTACAGCATCCTATTAAAGCAGCACACGGTGCATCAAAAGTGTACATGCAACCAGCATCAGAAGGTACTGGTATCATCGCTGGTGGTGCAATGCGTGCGGTATTTGAAGTGCTAGGTATCCAAAACATTTTGGCAAAAAGTATTGGCTCTACAAACCCAATTAATATTGTTCGCGCAACTATTAATGGTTTGAAGCAAATGACTTCGCCAGAAGACATGGCTGCCAAGCGTGGTAAAACTGTAGAAGAGATTTTGGACTAAGACCATGGCAAAGAAAATGATGAAAGTAACGCAGACGCGTTCAAGCATCGGTCGCTTGGACAGCCATAAGGCTTGCTTGCGTGGCCTGGGTTTGCGTCGTATCGGTCATACAGTAGAAGTTGAAGATACTGCTTCAACTCGCGGTATGGTAAATAAAGTTTACTACATGGTTAGCGTAGAGGAGTAATATCATGCGTTTAAATACATTGATGCCAGCTCCTGGTAGTAAAAAAGATCGCAAACGTGTTGGTCGTGGTATCGGTTCTACTGATGGTAAAACTGCAGGCCGTGGTCATAAAGGTCAGAAATCCCGTTCAGGTGGTTTCAACAAGATCGGTTTCGAAGGCGGTCAGATGCCATTGAAACAGCGTTTGCCTAAGTTTGGTTTTAAATCACGTAAAGCTTTAGTATCTTCAGAGATTCGTTTAAGTGAACTAGCTAAAGTTGAAGGTGAAGTTGTTGATATGTTGAGCTTGAAAAAAGCTGGACTTATTACTAACAACATCGAAAACGTTAAAATCATGCTATCAGGTAACATTGAGCGCGCAGTAACCGTAACCGGTGGCGTTCGTGTAACCAAAGGCGCTAAAGCTGCTATCGAAGCAGCCGGTGGAAAGGTTGAAGAATAATGGCATTATCACCACAGCAAATTGCTAAAGGCGGTGGTTTAAGTGAGCTCAAACAGCGTTTGCTGTTTGTGCTCATGGCTATTATTGTTTTCCGGATTGGCTCTTTTATTCCAGTTCCGGGCGTTGACGGCTCTGTTTTGCAAGCTTTCTTGGAAAACCAGGGTGGAACTATCTTTACGATGTTCAACGTATTCTCAGGTGGTGCGCTAGAGCGCGCATCAGTATTTGCACTGGGTATCATGCCGTACATTTCGGCTTCGATTATCATGCAAATCTTGAGTTTTGTTGATCCGCGTCTGAAAGAGATCAAGAAGGAAGGCGAGAGCGGTCGCCGTAAAATCAATCAGTATACTCGCTACTTAACAGTTGCTCTTGCAACGGTTCAGGCGGTTGGTATGTCTACTCAGTTACCTGGAATTATTCCTGGACTAGTAGCAAACCCTGATTTTTCATTCTACTTTATCGCGGTTGTAACTTTGGTTACCGGTACCATGTTCTTAATGTGGTTGGGTGAGCAAATTACTGAACGCGGTATTGGTAATGGTATTTCCATCATTATCTTAGTAGGTATCGTTGCTGGTTTTCCTCAGGCAATCAGTCAGATCTTTGGTCAGGCTTATGATGGGGACCGTAACATTCTGGGCGTGCTTGTGTTTGGTATCTTCGCATTAGCAGTTGTGTATTTTATCGTTTGGTTTGAAAGAGCCCAGCGTAGAATTACCATTAACTATGCGAAACGCCAGCAGGGCAATAAGGTTTTTGCAGCGCAAAGTAGTTTCTTGCCAATGAAGCTTAATATGGCTGGTGTTATTCCGGCGATTTTTGCTTCAAGCATCGTTTTGTTCCCAGGCACTTTGTTGTCTTGGTTCGGTAGCGGTTCAGGTGAAGTTACTTGGTTAACCACCATGGCGCAAAACCTACAGCCAGGAAAACCTGTATACATTATGTTGTATGCCGTCGGCATTATCTTCTTTGCGTTTTTCTATACAGCATTAACGCAGAATCCAAGAGATACTGCTGATAACTTAAAGAAGTCAGGTGCATTTATTCCAGGTATTCGTCCTGGTCAACAAACAGCGCAGTACCTTGATAAAGTCACAACTCGTTTGACTTTCTGGGGTGCTCTTTACATGACCGCTGTATGTTTAATGCCAGAATTTCTGATCCTGATCTTTAATTATCCGTTCTACTTCGGTGGAACTTCACTGCTGATCATTGTTGTTGTTGCCATTGATTTCATGGCTCAGGTGCAAGCTCACCTTATGTCGCAGCAATATGATTCAGTACTTAAGAAAGCGAATCTTAAGAAACAGGGCCCATCGGGTCGTGTTCGTCGCTAAAGCATGTTGGAGTAGCAAATGAAAGTTCGTGCTTCTGTAAAAAAAATGTGCCGTAACTGCAAAGTGATTCGTCGTCACGGCAGTGTTCGCGTTATCTGTACTGACCCACGCCATAAACAGCGTCAAGGTTAGTCATTTAATTGGTTGATTTTTAGGCGTGATGTGGCTAGAATACGCGGCCTTTCACGCCTGCTTATTAAATTTAGGAGAAATTGTTAAATGGCTCGTATAGCTGGTATTAACATTCCGGTACATAAGCATGCTGATGTCGCCTTGACCGCTATCTATGGTATCGGTCGTCCTCGTGCACAAAAAATTTGTGCTGCTGCAGGAATTGAAACTACTGCAAAGATCAAAGATTTGAACGAAGACCAAATTGAGAATCTACGTAACGAGGTGAGCAAATTTACCGTTGAAGGTGATTTGCGTCGCGAAATCAACATGAATATTAAACGTTTGATGGACTTGGGTTGTTTCCGTGGTATCCGTCATCGTCGTAACCTGCCATTGCGCGGTCAACGTACGAAGACTAATGCCCGTACCCGTAAAGGTCCTCGTAAACCAATCAAGAAATAATGGTTATGGTGGAATTAACACATGGCTAAATCACCTCGTAGTACCAAAAAGAAAGTTAAAAAGCACGTTGTCGATGGTATGGCGCACATTCATGCGTCATTCAATAATACCATTGTAACGATAACAGACCGTCAGGGTAATGCTCTTGCATGGGCTACCTCTGGTGGTTCTGGCTTCCGTGGTTCACGTAAATCGACTCCATTCGCTGCACAGGTAGCTGCTGATCGCGCCGCTCAAGTAGTTAAAGAAATGGGTATGAAGAACGTTGAAGTTTTTGTTAAAGGTCCTGGACCTGGTCGTGAATCAGCAGTTCGTGCTTTGAATGCAGCTGGTTTCAAGATCACTAACATTACTGACGTGACACCTATTCCTCATAATGGTTGTCGTCCGCCTAAAAAGCGTCGTGTATAAGAGATTAACGGGAGTTTGAAATGGCTAGATATCTAGGTCCAAAACTCAAATTGTCGCGTCGTGAGGGTGTCGATTTAGGACACAAGTCTGGCGTTCGTGCAATTGAGACTAAATGTAAAATTGAAGTAGCACCTGGTCAACATGGCGCGCGTCGTAGCCGTCTGTCTGACTATGGTCTACAGTTACGTGAAAAGCAAAAAGTCCGTCGTATTTATGGCGTACTTGAGCGTCAATTCCGCAACTACTACAAAGAAGCTGATCGTCTAAAAGGCGCAACAGGTGTCAACTTGTTACAACTTTTAGAATCTCGCTTGGATAATGTTGTTTATCGTATGGGTTATGCTGCTACTCGTGGCGAAGCGCGTCAATTAGTTAGCCACAAGGCTATCTTGGTAAACGGCGAAACAGTCAATATTCCTTCTTACACAGTGCAAGCTGAAGATGTTGTTTCTGTGCGTGAAAAGTCACAGAAGCAAGCACGTATCGTTGCTGCATTGGAATTGGCTGCACAGCGTGACAAGCCAGAGTGGATTGAAGTTGATGGTAAGAAAATGGAAGGTCAGTTTAAGCGTGTTCCAGAGCGCTCTGAGCTTGACGCCAGCATCAATGAAAACCTAATCGTAGAGTTGTACTCTAAGTAATTTTAATCCTTGAGAGGGATAATATGTCAGCGACTGAATTTCTGACTCCGCGCCAAATTAAGGTTGAATCAAGCGAAGGCACAAAAGCCCGAGTAGTACTTGAACCTTTTGAACGTGGATTTGGACACACTTTGGGTAACTCATTGCGTCGCATCTTGCTATCTTCTATGCCAGGTGCCGCAGTGACAGAAGTAGAAATCGACGGTGTTCTTCATGAGTACTCAGCCATTGAGGGCGTTCAAGAAGACGTTATCGATATCCTTTTGAACTTAAAAGGGTTGGCTGTTCGCCTTGAAGACAAAGAAGTAGCTACTTTAACTCTTCAAAAGAAAGGTGAAGGCGTCGTGACTGCTGCTGACATTGAAGAAGTATCAGGTGCTGAAGTGGTCAATAAGGATCACTACATTGCTACTTTGAATAAAGGTGGAGCTTTGAACATGCGCATCAAAGTTCGTTTAGGTCGTGGTTATGAGGCTTCTAATACTCGTAAGCAGCCTGAAGGCGAAGATAAACCAATTGGTGTATTGCAAGTTGATGCTTCTTTCAGCCCAATGAAGAAAGTTTCTTACACAGTCGAGTCGGCTCGTGTAGAGCAGCGTACTGATTTGGATAAGCTAGTGCTTGATCTTGAAACCAATGGCACCATTGACCCAGAAGAAGCTATTCGTCGTAGTGCGACTATTCTTCAGGAACAATTGGCGGCATTCGTAGACTTGAAAGATGAGAAGCAAGCTGAGCCAGAAAAAGAAGAGCCAGAAATCGACCCAATTCTATTGCGTCCGGTTGATGATCTTGAATTAACAGTACGTTCTGCAAACTGTTTAAAAACTGAGAATATCCATTATATTGGTGACTTGGTACAACGCACTGAAGTTGAGTTATTAAAGACTCCAAATCTAGGTAAGAAATCTTTGACTGAAATCAAAGACGTTCTTGCTTCGAGAGGTTTGTCTTTAGGTATGCGTTTAGAGAATTGGCCGCCATCAAGCATTATCGGTGACTAATTCTTAGTAGTAAGAATTAGGCGCAAGCATTGTCTTGCGCCTTTTTATTCATAGCACGCTATGAAACCCTTGGTAATTTTTTGAATTTATTCAGACAGTTACCTGATTACTCAATAGATTATCTATCTATTGGTTAGTGTTAGCTTGATTAATTGCTTTGATTCATAATTAAATCTTAAAGAAATTAAACAGCTAAGTAAGTTTTTGTAGTACTACAGCAGGCTACAATTAAATAGAGTGAGGAACTCAATATGCGTCATCAAAAATCAGGTCGTAAATTAAATCGTAACAGCTCACACCGTAAAGCTATGTTCCGTAACATGACTGCGTCATTAATCGAGCATGAGTTAATTCGTACTACTTTGCCAAAAGCAAAAGAACTACGTCGTGTTGCTGAGCCTTTAATTACTCTTTCGAAAACAGACTCTGTTGCTAATCGTCGCCTTGCTTTTGCACGTCTTCGTAATAATGCAGCAGTTGCTAAGCTTTTTGCTGAGCTAGGTCCTCGTTATCAGGAGCGCCCAGGTGGTTACTTGCGTATCCTTAAGTGTGGTAATCGTCCAGGCGATAATGCACCTATGGCATACGTTGAATTAGTAGACCGTCCTGTGGTTGAAGACGATGTCGATTTAGACGAAGTTGTTACTGAAGAGTAATTTCTATAGTGACTTAAAAAACCCGCTTTATGCGGGTTTTTTTTTGAACTAATAAAAATGTCTAAATATCACATGTTAATGCCAGCTGCCGAGAATTAATCCAAACAGGGTAAAAATAACAAGATGATAGCCGCCATCAATTAATAGGTGTCTTAATGACTTGTTGCTAAATTGATAGGTTATACCTAAGCCAAGGAAAACTATGGCACCGACCATTGCGCAAACTGTTACAGCATGCATGAGTTCGGGACTAGGTCCAAGCAGGTCCGCCAGCACAAAGACTGCAACTAGCGCGAATACAAAGCTCAGAATAAAAACACTGGGTTTTTGTTTAATATCTTCTGCTTCTATCTTCATTTCCTTAAGCCAGATCTTGCCGAACAGCAAAGGTGAGTACCATAAGCCTCCAACAGCAAACGATAAGATTGCTGCAACGAATACCGCATAATAATTGATATCACTCATTCCATTACCCCTGTGTCTTGTGATTGTATTAAGCTTAGCTTAGCACAGCCTATTTAAGTTACTCGACTTATAACTTTACATGCAGAATATAGCCTTCGAAATACTCCGGCTCTGTGCAGTACCAGTCGAGGAGTTCTGCATCGTGCTTAATAAGAATTCGTTCAGCCAGGTCAAAGAAAGGCTGTCGGCCCGGGTCGGCCAGTAGGACATGCCTAACTCCTGCTTGTTTAGCGCGGTTGATTAAATTGTAGTGAATTTTCGCCAGATCATCCCAGAAACAAATGTCTGTTCCGAAAATGAGGTCATAGTTGCTCAGATGCTGTTTGGTCAGTTTCTCAAAGCTTACCGCCTCGGTCTTGATTTCAACCTGATTGAGTGCTGCCTGCAATTCCATAAACGGAAAGACTTCTTCATCTCTGTCGGTTCCAGTAACTTTGCAGCCTGCATGGTGCGCGCAGAAAATGCTGGTTGGCCCCCAGCCACAACCAAGCTCTAACACCCGTTGTGATTTGTGCAACAGTTGCTGATGAAGAAAGTAATCCATCAACAGAAAACTACTGTTCCAGGTTTTATGGCCATGAATTGATGGGGTGTAATGCTTTTTCAGCTTTTTGACAAATCGATGCTTATTTTCCAGCAGTAATATGCCATATGCTTGGAATATATTGTCTTCTGGTAATTCTTGTAGTTCAGGCATAACGATACCAAGTATTGAAGATAACTGCTAAGTGTAAGGGCTTTAATCGTAATTGTTAAGAGTCACCTGGTTATGAGTAACTATGACATAATTGTGTTTCGAATGGTTTATAAACTTTGTTACACTCAGAATATCATTCTGACAGTAAGTTCTTATGGGTACACACCACAACCATAATCATTTGAACGATGATGAGTCACACGGCAGACATGTAGCCAGCAAGAAAAATCTGCTCTGGGCATTGTCATTAACCGGCACTTTCATGGTTGTCGAGGTTATTGGCGGCCTGGTTTCTGGCTCACTTGCGTTATTAGCAGACGCCGGACATATGTTGACCGATACAGCAGCGCTCTTGTTGGCATACTCGGCTCTTTACTTCGCTGCAAAACCCGCAGATAGCAAGCGCACTTTTGGCTACGGTCGGTTACAGGTATTAGCGGCTTATACAAACGGTGTCTTCCTGATATTACTAACCGGCTGGATTATCTGGGAAGCTATTCACCGCTTTATTGAACCCAACCCTATCCAGAGTATTAGTATGTTTACTGTCGCTGTTATCGGCTTGATCGTTAATTTACTCGTATTTAAAATTTTGCACAGTGCCGGTGATTCTAATATCAATATCCGGAGTGCCTTATTACATGTGCTGGGTGATTTACTGGGGTCGGTGGGGGCTATCATAGCAGCAGTAGTGATTTGGATATGGGGATTGCTATGGGTCGATCCATTGTTGTCTATCTTCGTTGCGGTGCTGATCTTGAGAAGTGCCTATCATGTAATAAAAGACGCATCCCATATTTTACTGGAGGGAACTCCATTGGATATTAGTATGAGCAATATACGCTTAGACCTGATGTCTATTGAAGGAGTTAAAGATATCCACCATATGCATGCCTGGAGTCTGAGTGAAGCAGAGCCGATGATGACCTTTCACGCGCTGGTCGATCCTAATAAGGATAGTGACAGTTTACTGGAAGAGATGCTGTTGTTACTGAAGAAGGAGCATGGCATTGGACATGCAACCATTCAGGTAGAAGTAGAGAATTGTCAGGTAGTAGAAGGAGCCTGCGAAGCCGGCTAGATTAATTTACTATATCATTGCTTTTGGGCTTCAAGCAGGAAGCCACGCTGATTTTCGATACCTTCGAGTCGTCTCGCTAGTTTATGCTGTAACTCCTGTAAACTTTTTGACTGAGGTGCTGTTTCTTTAACCAGCTTATCTGCATCCGATGTGTACTTTGATAAGGTACTGGTTAACTCTTTTAACTGCTGATTAGTAAAGAACATGCCTTTTTGAAATAGACTGCGCTTAATACGGTTAAAAAGATCTATTTCCTGGCGGTTGTGCTCATAATAGTGCTCAATTCCCAGTTTCTTAACCCAGCTGGCTATGGTCTGGTCTTTATTGTCTGAATAGACAATAATGGTGGCGCGTTCCGACATTCCGCTTTTGATTTTACGTAATGAAGGATAGCCAAGCGCATTATTGAGCGCGACCACAACGATTCTAATTTGAGGACGATTGAGGCGAATGTAATTTAACGCTTCTTTGTAATCAGCGGCATAATGATAATCGTGACCGGCAGCCGTTAACTGTTGCGCAGTGTTCGCTAAAATTTCATGGCTGTCATCGACGAGAAGAATGGCGCTCATAATTTATTGATGCAAGTTAGCGGAAGTTAGTATAACTAGTTGATTTATTTTATCATTGATTTTTATAAGGTATATTAAAATTTACTAAAAAAAGAACAATTTGTGAGAGGAAACAGGTTTGCGTTCAAAATTGTTAATTTTACTGACAAGTAGTTTTTTTCTGTTAATTACTCAGGGCTGCTCAACATTTAAGCCAAGTAATGTTAACGATGCTTGCAGTATTCTGGAAGATGAAGATTGGTATGAGGCTGCTTTGGACTCTCAGGAACGCTGGGGTACGCCTATTCATGTTCAGTTGGCTATCATGCATCAGGAATCTAAATTCCAGCAGGATATTCGTCCCGCCAGGAAATGGTACCTGGGCTTCATTCCTGGCTTCAGACCGTCTAATGCCTACGGCTATGCTCAGGCACTTGAGGGAACCTGGGATACTTACCGGACTTCAACCAATAATCATGGTGCAAGACGCGATAATTTTGATGATGCTATCGATTTCATTGGCTGGTATACATTCAACAGTCACAAACAATTGGGTATCTCAAAGTGGGACGCACGTGCTCAGTACCTGGCCTACCATGAAGGGTGGGGCGGCTATAAGCGTAGGACCTATAACTCAAAAGGCTGGCTGATTAAGGTGGCAGATAAGGTTAAGGCCCAGTCGCTGAAGTACGCAGCACAGTATAAGCAGTGTCAGGCAGAGTTGGAGTCTAACAGAGGGTGGTTCTAAACATAGTAGTTATAACCATTTATTATCTATTTTTGTAGGACATTTTAGCCATGGATAGGTTAAAATAGCGCCACTTCTTAATGCCAAAAAGCATTCTATTTGATTAACACAATTGAGGTTTAGCACATGTTGGGCAACACCACGCCATTAAAAGAGTTTGATCCTGAACTTTTCGCATCGATTGAAGCTGAGAAAAAGCGCCAGGAAGAGCATATTGAACTGATTGCATCTGAAAACTATACCAGTCAGCGTGTCATGGAAGCTCAAGGTTCTGTGTTAACTAACAAGTATGCCGAAGGTTATCCGGATAAGCGCTATTACGGTGGTTGTGAGTATGTGGATATTGCCGAAAAACTGGCTATTGAGCGTTTAAAAGAGTTATTCGGTGCAGATTATGCCAACGTCCAACCACATTCAGGCTCACAGGCAAATGCGGCCGTATACATGGCGTTGGTGAAGCCTGGCGATACTATTCTCGGTATGAGCCTTTCAGACGGTGGTCACCTTACTCATGGCTCAAAAGTTAACTTTTCAGGCAAAATCTATCATTCGATTGAATATGGCGTTGATGAAAACGGCTACATTGATTATGAGCAAGTTGAAGCACTAGCTCTTGAGCATAAGCCAAAAATGATCGTGGCTGGTTTCTCTGCTTACTCCCGAGTAGTTGATTGGGCCAAGTTCAGAGAAATTGCTGACAAAGTTGGCGCTTATTTATTTGTCGACATGGCACACGTTGCTGGTTTGATTGCAGCTGGCGAATACCCGAACCCAGTTCCTTATGCGGATGTGGTGACTTCGACTACACATAAAACTTTAGCCGGCCCTCGCGGTGGTATTATCATTGCCCGCTCTAATCCTGATCTTGAGAAAAAGCTAAATTCTGCGGTTTTCCCAGGTGGTCAGGGTGGCCCATTAATGCACGTAATCGCTGCTAAAGCTGTAGCTTTCAAAGAAGCATTAAGTGATGAGTTCAAGGCCATGCAGAAGCAGGTAAAAGTAAATGCCCAGGCTATGACAAAAGTGCTGATGGAGCGTGGCTATAAGATCGTATCCGGCGGCACTGATAATCATTTATTCCTGATAGATCTAATTGATAAAGACATTACTGGTAAAGATGCTGAAGCAGCACTTGGCCAGGCCAATATCACAGTAAATAAGAATACCGTGCCTAATGAGCCACGCTCACCTTTTGTGACCAGTGGTTTACGCATGGGTACACCTGCCATTACTACCCGTGGTTTTAAAGAGGCTGAGGCCACTCAGCTTGCAGGCTGGATCTGTGATATTCTTGACGATATTACCAATGAACAAACCATTGCGGATGTGAAAGCAAAGGCGCTGGAGTTAACGGCCCGCTTTCCAGTCTATCGCAGTTAATTGATAAGCACGCTATTGGCAACATAAGGAGCTGTTATGCATTGCCCATTTTGCGCCCATCCGGATACTAAAGTTATTGATTCACGTTTAGTGGCCGACGGTAGTCAGGTTCGACGCCGCAGAGAATGCCTTGCCTGTGGCGAGCGCTATACGACTTTTGAAAGTGCGGAATTGGTAATGCCCAAGATCATTAAAACCGACGGAACACGTGAGCCTTTTAATGAAGCTAAGCTAAGAATGGGCTTAGCAAAGGCGGTCGAAAAGCGTCCTGTCAGCGTTGAAGATCTGGAAGCTGCTATCAACAAAATCTTGTCACAAATTCGCGCTCTTGGTGAGCGCGAAGTTCCATCTACGGTTGTCGGTGAGCTGGTTATTGAAGCTCTTCGTGGTCTTGATGAAGTGGCATATGTTCGTTTTGCTTCGGTTTATCGTCGCTTTAAAGATGTTAATGCCTTCCGCGAAGAAATCGACAAGCTACAAAGCGACAGTAAGTAGTTACTGTTTCTACACGCATCCTTTAGGGTAACCCATACCTGATATGTCTTTTACAGCACAAGACTCAAGCTACATGGCGCAAGCTATTCAATTAGCACGCAAAGGTTGGTTCACCACAAGAACCAATCCTAGAGTAGGCTGTGTTCTGGTGAAAGACGGACAAATAATCGGTCAGGGCTGGCACGAAAAGCCAGGTTATGCCCACGCTGAAATCAACGCACTTAATGTTGCTGGTGACAATGCACGTGGGGCTACCGCCTATGTGACTCTTGAGCCTTGTGCCCACCACGGCAAAACCGGCCCATGCGCTGAGGCTTTGGTTGAAGCAGGTGTAGTAAAAGTGGTTGCCGCTATGCTGGATCCCAACCCATTGGTATCGGGAAAAGGAATGCAGATTCTACAAAATGCCGGCATCAAAGTTGAACATGGATTAATGAGCTCTGAAGCCCAACAACTCAATCCGGGTTTTATTAAGAGGATGACAACCGGGTTGCCCAGAGTGGTTGCCAAGATTGGCATGAGTCTGGATGGAAGAACTGCAATGGCCAATGGCGAAAGTCAGTGGATCACTGGAGCAGATGCCCGCCGGGATGTGCAGCGTTTGCGCGCTGAGTCAGGCGCAGTTATCACCGGTTCCGGCACTGTGGTGATTGATAACCCATCCATGAACGTTCGTGAACCGGCCTATATTACAAACCCTCATTTCACACAGCCCATCAGAGTTATCATTGATTCACAAAACATTGTTGAGCCTGATGCAAAAATATTCAGCAATGAAGGGCATTGCTGGTTGGTTAGCGGTCACTTATCTGTAAAAGATTATCCTGATAATGTTGAACAGAAAAAAGTCGAACTGATGCCTAGTAAAGATAAGATGTCTCATCATAAAATTAACTTAAAAGCATTGCTTATGATGCTGGCAGAGGCTGGGATCGATGATGTGCTGATTGAGGCTGGCAGTGGCCTGGTGGGTTCTTTTATCGAGCAGGAGCTAGTGGATGAATTGGTTGTTTATATAGCTCCGAAACTGATGGGCAGTGCGGCAAGGCCTATGGCTCTGCTACCGCTGGAGACCATGCAACAGAATTTAGAATTAAAGCTCGGCGATATTCGGCAGATAGGTAATGATCTGCGTTTGAATTACTATTTTAAAAAGGCTTAGTTATGTTTACTGGAATTATTGAAGCTACAGGCTACATCGCTGCAATAGAGCCAAAAGGAGATGATGCTCGCTATCGTTTTCAAACAGGAAAACTGGATTTGTCGGATGTAGAGTTAGGCGATAGCATCGCCTGTAATGGTGTTTGCTTGACTGTTATAGAAAAGTTCGAAGATGGTTTTGCAGCGGATGTCTCCGTTGAAACCATCAAGGTCACTTGCTTCAAACAATACAAAAAACACCAACCGATGAATTTTGAAAAGGCCATGCTGCCAACGACACGTTTTGGTGGTCATATGGTCAGCGGCCATGTGGATGGTATTGGCGAAGTAATGGCGATTAAAGATGCCGGACGCTCCATCCAGTACACCATTCGTGCTCCAAAAGACGTGTTACACTATATCGCCATTAAAGGCTCAATTACGGTTGACGGCACTAGTTTGACCGTCAATGAACTTGATGAGGATTGTTTTTTCCTCAATTTGGTCCCACATACACTGCAAGAAACCATTGCAGATAGCTATCAGGTGGGAACCAAGGTCAATTTGGAAATTGACCTCATTGCTCGTTATTTAGAGCGCTTGATGCAGACCGGAGCTGTTAAACCTCAATAAATGTGTGAGAGATATGCAATTAAATAGCATCGAAGAAATTATTGAAGATATCCGTCAGGGCAAGATGGTCATTTTGATGGATGATGAAGACCGTGAAAACGAGGGTGATCTGGTCATGGCGGCCAGTCAGGTTCGTCCAGAAGATATCAATTTTATGGCGCGTTTTGGCCGTGGGTTGATTTGTTTGCCCATGACGCGGGAGCGTTGTGAGCAGTTGAATCTGCCGCTGATGTCACAACAGAATGGTGCGCGTTTCAGTACCAACTTTACGGTGTCCATTGAAGCGGCAGAAGGTGTTTCTACCGGTATTTCTGCAGCTGACCGTGCGCGAACCGTGCAGATGGCGGTGGCTCCGAATGCCAAGCCAACCGATATTGTTCAGCCCGGACACATCTTCCCAATCATGGCTAAACCTGGTGGTGTGCTTAATCGAGCGGGCCATACTGAGGCCAGTTGTGATTTAGCTCGATTGGCAGGTTTTGAACCAGCTGCTGTCATCGTTGAGATCTTGAATGAAGATGGCACCATGGCTCGTCGCCCTGATCTGGAAAAATTCGCTCAGGAACACAACCTGAAAATTGGAACCATTGCGGATCTTATTGAATACCGTTCCACCAAAGAGAAAACGGTAGAAAAGGTGAGTGAGTGTCATTGGCCAACTGAGCATGGAGAGTTTCGTCTTCACACCTATCGCGATACGATTGATGGCCAGGTGCATTTCGCTCTAGTTAAAGGTAATCCAAAAAACGACACTTCTACGTTAGTACGTGTTCACTTAACTGATAGCCTTGGCGACTTGTTGGAAGCTCAACGTGGTAGAAAACCTGGCTGGGGTTTAAGTAAAGCTATTGAGCGTATTGCCAAAGAAGGTGAGGGCGTAGTGGTTGTGCTTGCCAATAAAGAATCCAGCGAGGAAGTGCTTAACCGCATTCGCCGCTTTGAGCAGGAAGATAAAGGGGAACCTTTAACTCAGGAGCAAAAGCGTCAGAAAAAACGCACCGTCGGAATCGGCTCGCAAATTCTGGCTGATTTAGGCGTTCATAAGATGCGCTTACTCAGTTCGGGTAGTCAATATACCGGCCTGGCTGGTTATGGCCTTGAGATAGTTGAGAACATAACGCCAGAGCAGTAATTCTAGAGTTAGGACTAAAAAAAATCCCGCCAGATGGCGGGATTTTTGTTTGAAGGTTACCCAATGAGGATTATTTCTTTATATCTCTGTCATAACTTAGTCTTTTCGCTGCATCCAGAGTTAACATTTGCATGAAAGCCTTGGTTTCTGAGTCAGAACCAGTTGGAGTGTTGCCATTACTACCGAAAACATTGGTTGGAACCTGACGTTTTGCAAAGGCATCCGCCCAAAGCTTTTGAATTTCAATCTCGGCCTCAAGCTTTTGTGCCAAAGCATTATCCGCTTCTAGAATCACTTTTTTCTGATAGGCTTCCGCATCAGCAAGAGTCCGTTTAGTTTCTGCTTCAATACGAGCTTTTTCCAGTTGGATTTCGGCAGTGACTTTTTGAATTTCAGCCTGTTCCTTGAATTTTTGAGCTTCGGTCAGAGCCAATTGCTTTTCAGTTTCAGCATCTGTAGTTTTCTGGATCTGATTTACCTTGGCTTCGGCCTGACGTTCGGCAACTTCACGCTCACCGCGGGCAATAGCTAACAAGCGTTGCTCTTCTTCCTGAATGCGTTGTTCTCGTGCTATTGCACGATCGGCAGAGGCTTTTTGCTTTAACTGCATACGATCTATAAAACGAGAGTTAGGGCGCATATCAGTGACACGGGCATCAACTACCTGCACTCCAAAGCCAGTGAATTTTTGCTTTTTGCGTAATGGAACACCATTCTCATCAAGACGTTTTTTTACTTCAAACGAGATTTTGATTTCATCATCGTATTCTTTTTGCTCTTTGCCCAATGTAGCATTAGCAGAAGATAGACGTTCTCTTTGTACGCTTTCACGGCGCTCTTCGCGACGAACGATATAGATACCATTGGCCATCTGGTTTTCGAACTCAGTATTAAACTCTGTTCGTCCGCCAGAATAATAGTCTTCGGCACTCATCAATGACGCGGTAGCCTGCAGGGTTTCTTTGAATGCAGGTATTAATGCTGTACGCAAGAAATTGTCTGGCGTTCTGTATTCATGTGCAAGGTTCAAGAAGCCTTCTTGATCGGTAGGTATCGAAAATCGCACGGTCGCCTGTGCATCCGCATCAACCTGATCCAGGAACATAATATTCAGCGGTGGAAGGCTGGCACTACCGCCCTGTTTTGACTCATTTTCTGCACTGACATTATTAGCATGACCACCAAGTACCGCCTGCACAGTCGTCGCGCGCTTCCATGAATTCCAGCGACCGAAAAAGAAGAACTGGTACCCGACGTCACTGACAGCGTGCTCATTGCCGAGTATGGTTCGGACGTGATAGACGTACCCCGGTTCTGCGTAAAACACAGAATTACGCAAGATAATATAAAGAACAAAAACGACACCTGCACCAATCAGCAATTTGCTGTTTTTATAAAGACTGGCGAAGGAAAAGTTTGGTTTTGGAAGTTTCATTATTAGTATTCCTTTTATTACTAAATGCTGTATTTTTTATTGTGTCCTTGTTGCTATATAAAGCTTAGAACGAACCGTAATATATAGGATTCTTCAAGATAATCATACTCAAAGGAGCCTATTCATATTACAATACGCGATAATTTTTTGTAATTTACAGTGTTATGAGCGACTTCAAGTTAGACTTTTCTGCAACTGAATACACAGGCGGTCGTATCGCCATAGTCCATGCCCGCTTCAATCTACCTATCATTAATCAAATGATTTCTGGTGCCAAGCAGCGCTTAGATGAACTTAAGGTTCCGAGTGACAATGTTGAGCTGTTTGATGTGGCAGGTGCTTATGAATTACCCTATGCAGTACAGCAGGTTGCCAAAACAGGTCAGTTTGACGCTGTGATTGCCATTGGTGTGGTCATTCGAGGCGATACTCCACATTTTGATTATGTCTGTGCTGAGTCAAGTTCTGGTTTGATGCGAGCCTCGCTGGACAATGATATCCCTGTCATCTTTGGCATTTTAACTGTCAATACCAAGGAACAGGCTGAAGAACGCGCAAACCCAGCAAAAATGAATAAAGGTGGGGAAGCTGCAGCGACTGCTGTTGAAATGATTAATTTAACTCGCGCACTAAAAGAGAAACGCTCATGAGTACAACCTTCAAACCCGCTGCGCGCCGTCGTGCAAGGGAATACGCTATCCAGGCAATTTATCAGTGGCAAATGTCTTCTAATCCATTGAATGAGATTGAGGCGCAATACCTGACCACCATGAATGCTAAAAAAGTGGATACGGTTTATTTTCAGGAGCTTTTTTCTGGCGTGCTGACCAACCTTGATGAAATTGATGCGGCCCTTGCTCCTGCATTGGAAAGAGACATCGATGATATCGATCCGATTGAGCGTGCGATTATTCGCTTATCAGCGTTCGAATTAAAAAAGCGCATTGATGTACCCAAGAAAGTTGTCATCAATGAAGGTATTGAGCTGGCCAAAACCTTTGGCGCTACTGATGGGCATAAATTCGTTAATGGTGTGCTTGATAAGATCAGCAAAGATTTACGCCCCCACGAATAATTAACTGACAAATTCATATCATGAAAGAGTTTGAACTGATCAAGGAGTATTTCAGTTTTAGCCAATCTCATTCAGACACAGTGATCGAAGGAGTAGGTGATGACTGTGCTGTGCTTGCCGTGCCTGATAATCGCCAACTAGTCACTTCAGTTGATACCCTGGTGGATGGCGTTCATTTTTTTTCAGATATTGATCCTGCCGATATTGCCTATAAATCACTAGCCGTTAATGTCAGTGATTTGGCCGCAATGGGTGCTAAGCCACTAGGCTTTACCTTGGCCATTTCCTTACCAAAAGCTGATACAAAGTGGCTGGAAATTTTTAGTCGTGGTTTAAAGCAGGCTAGCGAAGCCTTTGATATTCCGCTAATTGGTGGTGATACCACTCAGGGCCCATTGACGATTACGGTTAATGTACTTGGAACAGTTAAAACAGACAAAGCCCTGTTACGAAAAGCTGCTCAACAAGACGACGATATCTGGGTCACCGGTTATCTGGGCGATGCGGCAGCTGCTTTAAAGCTGCATGACAAAGCACAGACTCAAGCACTCTCTGAATCAGAAGGCTATTTATGGGAGCGTCTGTTGCGCCCAACTCCCCCTATTAGATTTGCCAAAAAGTTAGCCAAACTGGCACACGCCGCCATTGATATCTCAGATGGCCTGTCAGCCGATCTGGGGCATATTCTTGAGCAGAGCCATTGTTCGGCAAAAATTAAAGTATCATCGTTACCACTCTCAGAGCAGTTGATTGATTGTGTTGGCCTGGAAATGGCTCGTGACTATGCGCTCAATGGTGGCGACGATTATGAATTATGCTTTACCGCCAAATCCAGCATGCGCAACAAAATTCTGAATCTCGCTGAAGACTTTAAGGTCAACGTGCATCGTATTGGCACTATTGAGACTGGGGATAAAGGCAATCTCCAGTTAGTGCTAGATGGTAAACCCTATCAGCCGAAACGTCAGGGCTGGCAACATTTTTCTAATTAAATTATCTAAGTGATTCAAACATGTCATTAAGCCAAACCGTATTTAAGAACCCTATTCACTTTCTTGCCTTTGGTTTTGGCTCAGGATTGCTACCCAAAGCACCCGGTACCTGGGGAACCCTGGTTGCCGTTCCACTTTGGTATGGATTATCCATGTTAAGTTTGCCCTGGTATATCGCAGCAACGGTATTGCTTAGCGTGCTCGGCATAGGTATTTGCCATTACAGCGCCAAGAAGCTTGGTGTTCATGATCACCCCGGTATCGTCTGGGATGAATTTTGCGGCTACTTCGTTACCATGATTGCTACACCAACAGGCTGGGTCTGGCCTATCATTGGCTTCATCCTGTTCCGTATCTTCGACATCATCAAACCCTGGCCAATCAAGTGGCTCGATAAAAAAGTGCATGGTGGCTTCGGAATCATGATTGACGATTTGCTGGCGGGTGTATTTGCCTGGATGGTTTTGCAGGTGTTAGCGTTAATTCTATTGTGATAATGGGTTGAGGTAGCTGTAGGGTGTGTAGTGACGCAGATCTTGCCCTTTGGGTACCGTACGCAATAGACAAAGAACCTACAAACTTTTAATAATATCGTCCGCAGTCAACCCAATTCTTTTAAACAATTCTTTAGTGTCGCCATGCTCTACGAATCTATCGGGGATGCCTAAGTTTTTAACCTTGATGCTAATCCCATTGTTGAGTAGGAATTCGTTGATAGCAGAGCCTGCGCCGCCCATGATGGCGTTTTCTTCGATGGTAATGAATTGTTCGTGTGTTTCGGCTAACTGTCGGATTAGCTCTTCATCGAGTGGTTTTACGAAGCGCATATCGGCAACAGTTGCGTGGATTTGTTCAGCAGCTTCCATGGCAGTTTGAACCATTGAACCAAAGGCAAGGATAGCAACTTTTTCACCACGACGCTTAATGCTGCCTTTACCGATTGGGAATGGGGTGAAAGTTTGCTCAGGCTCTAAGCCGCTACCCATACCGCGTGGATAACGTACGGCTGCAGGGCCTTCATACAAATAGCCTGTATATAAGCATTGACGACACTCGTTTTCATCACTTGGCGTCATGATAACCATGTTTGGAACACAGCGTAGGTAGCTTAGATCAAAGGCACCATTGTGTGTTGCTCCATCGCCTCCTACTAAACCACCGCGATCAATGGCGAATAACACATCAAGATTTTGTAGCGCAACGTCGTGGATGAGTTGATCGTAACCGCGTTGTAAGAAGGTCGAGTAGATAGCGCACACTGGTTTTAAACCTTCGCATGCTAAGCCCGCTGATACAGTTACCGCGTGCTGCTCGGCTATACCTACATCATAATAACGCTCGGGGAATTCGCGCGAGAAACGAATCAGGTCAGAACCTTCTCGCATAGCAGGTGTGATGCCCACAACGCGCTCATCTTTGGCGGCAATATCACATAGAAAATCACCGAAAATGTTGGAATAGGTTTTAGGTTTTTTACCCTTAGGCAAGCTAGTATCTTTAGGATCAAAAATTGGTACGCCGTGGTAGGCAATCGGATCATTTTCTGCTGGCTCGTAACCTTTGCCTTTGCGAGTAACAATGTGCAGGAACTGAGGACCTTTCAGTTCTTTAATGTTATTCAGGGTATTCAATAAAGTTGGCAAATCATGGCCATCAATCGGGCCGTTATAATTAAAGCCTAACTCTTCGAATAAGGTGCCCGGAAGAACCATTCCCTTCATGTGCTCTTCAGCGCGACTGACAAAATCTGATAGTGGCTTGATGTTGTGCAGCGCTTTTTTGCCGGTTTCGCGAACGCGCTGATAAAAGCGGCCTGCCAGCAATTTAGCTAAATACTTGTTTAAGCCACCAACGTTTTCTGAAATTGACATCTCGTTGTCATTCAGAATAACCAGAATGTTGGCATCGGTATCAGCAGCATGGTTCATGGCTTCAAAAGCCATGCCGCCCGTTAAAGCGCCATCACCAATAACCGCTACACAGTGGCGATCTTCGCCCTGTTGTTTTGCCGCCAAAGCCATACCTAATGCCGCACTGATTGAGGTGCTGGAATGACCTACGGCGAAGGTATCGTATTCGGATTCGGAGCGAACCGGGAACGGGTGTAGGCCGTCAGTTTGTCGAATGGTCTGCAGTTGATCTCTGCGCCCGGTCAGAACTTTATGAGGATAGGCCTGATGGCCCACATCCCAGACAATGCGATCATCCGGGGTGTTAAACATATAGTGCAAGGCAACAGTGAGCTCAACCGTGCCTAAACCTGCCGCAAAATGACCACCACACTGACTGATGGTATCTATGAGGTACTGACGTAGCTCGTCGGCAACTTCATTCAGTTGCGACTTTTCCAACTGCCTGAGGTCAACAGGCGAGTCAATGTGCATTAATAATGGGTATTTTTCAGAACTCATAGGGTTTTGCGGCAATTAAGCTTTACGATTGACTATATAATTCGCCAACTCGGCGAGGGACTCGGTATTGTACGGCAACTTAGCCAGTGCTTGTAGGGATAAATCCAATAAATCCTGTAATTTTTGCTTAGAACCATCAAGGCCCAGCAAGGCGGGATAAGTGTTTTTATCCTTGGCCAGATCAGAGCCCTGCGGCTTACCAAGTGTGGTGGTGTCTGACTCGATATCCAGAATGTCGTCTTTGACCTGGAAAGCAAGTCCAATGGCGTCTGCATACAGCTCCAGAGCACCCTGTTCCTGCTGGTTAAGCTTACCAGCACATAAGGCGCCCAAAAGTACACTGGCTTTGATCAAGGCACCGGTTTTCATGCGGTGCATTTGTTCAAGTGTTGCCAAGTCTATCATTTTTGATGTCGATTCCAGGTCAATGGCCTGACCGCCGCCCATACCAAGAGAGCCACTGGCCTGCGCAAGCAGCTGGATCATTTGAAGTTGTTGGGGCTGGGCTTTTGCGGAAAACGGATGGCTTGCCAGTTCTTCAAAAGCCTGTGTATGCAGCGCATCGCCAGCCAGAATCGCTGTTGCTTCATCAAATTTAATGTGGCAGGTAGGTTTGCCGCGGCGTAAATCATCATCATCCATCGCTGGCAGGTCGTCATGAACCAGTGAGTAGCAATGAATCAATTCTACGGCCAATGCCGGGCTGTCCAGATCGGAAAGTTCGGCCCCTAGCGCCTGACCGGTTATATAAACCAGGGTCGGACGGATGCGTTTGCCACCATTAAGCGCACCGTAGCGCATGGCCTGATGTAAGTTTTGTGGGCTAGTGTCGTCACTGGGCAGGCTCTTAGTTAATAGCTTGCTGATCCGGTCCTGCCAGTGTTCTAGTTGCTGCTGAATCGTCATGAAGGGTAGAGCTTATGGTTCGTCGACTTCGAAGGCCTGTTCTTGATTATCCATCAGTACAGTAACTTTCTGCTCGGCATCAGCGAGTAGCTGTTGGCACTGACGGGACAATTTAACCCCTTTTTCAAACACTTTTAGGGCTTCATCCAGTGGCAGTTCGCCACTTTCAAGCTGCTCAACAATAGTTTCCAGCTCCTGGAGCTGACTCTCAAAATTGACATTAGCGGCTTTTTTGGTGGACGCTTTCTTTTCTGGCATAGCAAGTGATCGAAGTTTGGATGTGTTAATTCGGCTTATTGTCCTATATTGGTCTTGAAAAGAAAAGGATGCTGCAAAGGAATGCATGAGACCTTGTTGGTTGGCAAAGCTGTCCAAGCTAACGAAATTACGCGAAAAAGTTGAAGCATCTAGGGTTCAATTGTCGCATTAGCTTGTAAATATCGCTAAAATCCCCACCTATCCTAGACATTTACTAAATTTGCGCATTCTTGCGCCTAATGGCAGATTCATGAGTTCAGCAACTGATAAAACTACCGATAATGTTACGAACAGTGGAGAAAAAGTGACTCCGACAAACTTCATTCGTAACAAGATTAACGAAGATATCGCCAACAATAAAAACGACGGACGTGTTCATACCCGTTTCCCGCCTGAGCCTAATGGTTACTTGCATGTTGGTCATGCAAAGTCCATTTGTTTGAATTTTGGCATTGCTCGTGATTATGACGCGCCCTGTAATTTGCGTTTTGATGATACCAACCCCGAAAAAGAAAGCGAAGAGTTTGCCAAGGCAATTCAGGAAGATGTGCGCTGGCTGGGCTTTGAGTGGGAAGGTGATGTGCGCCATGCTTCGGATTATTTTGACCAGCTGTATGCTTTTGCTGAAGAGTTGATTCGTAATGGTAAAGCTTATGTTGATGAGCAGCCCGCAGAGAAGATCGCCGAAAACCGTGGCAACTTCCAAACTCCAGGCAAAGAAAGCCCTTATCGCGACCGTCCAGCTGAAGAGAGTTTGGATAAATTTCATCGCATGAAAGCGGGTGAGTTTGCAGATGGACAAATGGTATTGCGTGCAAAAATCGATATGTCACATCCGAACATGCTGATGCGTGATCCTGTGCTCTATCGAATTAAGCGATTCCATCATATTCGCACCGGCGATAAGTGGTGCATTTATCCGATGTATGATTTTACCCACTGTATTTCTGATGCGTTGGAAGGTATTACTCATTCCCTGTGTACGCTTGAGTTTGAAGTGAACCGCCCATTGTATGACTGGGTATTGGATAACATCACGATTGATTGTCATCCACAGCAAATCGAGTTCTCACGACTTAATCTGGCCTACACCATTACTTCGAAGCGCAAATTAACTCAGTTAGTGACTGAAAAGCGTGTAGATGGCTGGGACGATCCACGTATGCCAACTATTTCAGGTATGCGTCGTCGTGGTTACACGCCTGCTTCGATCCGTAATTTCTGCGATGCGATTGGGATCAGTAAAGTTAATAGTGTCACTGACATGACTTTACTGGAAGATAATGTGCGCGATGATTTGGATAAGACCACCAAACGCCGTATGGCAGTGCTTGATCCAATCAAGGTTATCATCACCAACTACCCAGAAGACAAAGAAGAGATTCTAACGGGAAACAATCATCCAAAGTTTGAAGAAATGGGCACCCGTGAGCTACCTTTCAGTCGAGAAGTTTACATTGACCGTTCTGACTATCGCGAGTCTGCTAACAAAAAGTACAAGCGTCTGGTTAAGGACGGTGAAGTTCGCCTACGTAATGCCTATGTGATTAAAGCCAATGAAGCGATTCTTGATGAGAATGGTGAGGTTAAGGAACTTCATTGTACTTATGACCCTGATACCCTGGGTAAAAACCCGGAAGGTCGTAAAGTTCGCGGTGTGATTCATTGGGTTTCTGCGAAGCATGCGAAAAAAGCAACAATTCGTTTGTATGATCGATTGTTCAATGTGCCAAACCCTGGCGCTATGGATAACTTCCTTGAAGCATTGAATCCAGAGTCTCTTGAAGTGATTACTGCTATGGTTGAGCCAAGTCTGGCGCAGGCTAATCCAGAAGATCGTTTCCAGTTTGAACGTGAAGGTTACTTCACTGCGGATCGTTATGAGTTCTCAGCAGATAATCTGGTCTTTAATCGAACAGTAACCTTGCGCGATTCCTGGTCGGATAAAGAAGCTAACTCTTAATTCCTTACAAATAGACACTTACAGTGCACAAAATAAAAAGGCCAATCTTGCGATTGGCCTTAACTCTTTTAGGGGGACTAGTTCTGAGGGTTCTGAAGTCTGAGAGCTAGGTCTAAAAGCTTATCTAAAAAAGTAACATTTCCATGAACTAACAATGACAACTTATCTGTTAGTTTTGTCACTCATATTTCAAAAAAGTTCAAAGTTTTTGCCAAAAGATCCATGGAACTATCATAAATAACTGTTAATCTAATGATAACCGTTTGATTTCTACAGGATTTAGTGATGAAAACCTTATTTAAATGGAGCCTCAGACTAATTATTGCCATCGTCGCACTGTTCATAGTAGCGGCCGTTGCCTTGATTATTTTCTTTAATAGCGACCAACTAAAAACAACTCTCACCAAGCAAGTGAAAGAAAAAACCGGTGCAGAACTGGTAATTGAACAAGATTTAAGCTTGTCATTTTTCCCGTGGCTGGCGATAGAAACCGGTGGTATCGCTTTAAGCCAACCCCCTGGTTTTACTCAGGATAAATCTGCTCTGGAAATTGGTGCTGTTTCGGCTAGCATCAAATTGTTGCCGCTCATAAGTGGTGATATTGAAGTGGGTGCCGTATCGCTAACCGACGCTACTTTAAATATAACCCAGGGGCCACAGGGTAAATCGAACCTGCAGGCTTTTACTGAAGCGCTGCAGAAAAAAGGTGAAGCAGATACAGCCCAAGATCCCTCTACGACTAAAGAAGCTTTAGAGCTGAGCTTGCAGAAGCTGGAGCTGACAAATTTTACTGTTAATCAGTTTGATTCTAATAACAAGTTGGGCCAAAGCATTACTTTGGAGCAGTTGGTTATAGAAGATTTCCATCCGGGTGAATTCAGACCTGTTAGCGCTAGCGGTAAAATAGCCGGGGAAGTTAATCAACCGGTTATGAAGTGGTCTCTGGCTGGTGACCTAAAAGTAAGTCAGGACTTTAAACAGATTGATTTACAAAAGATGGACGCCAGTGTCGATAATGTTTCTTCTTCCATACAGTCAATCGGTTTAACGGGTGTGCTTTCCATAGCTCAGGGTGAATCAACTTTGATTGAGCATAAAGGTACTGTGGCTCTGGATGGTCAGAAAATACAATTAAATGCTTCTGCTGGGTTAGGTAAGGTTAACGATATTAAAGTCAGTTTGTCCGCTGACAGCCTGACTCTCGATCAGTTTATGGCTACCAGTAGCAAGAAGGAGATAGAGGCTAAACCTGCCGCTGATTTGTCTCCCATCGCTGATTTCTTGAAGCAGTCCCGCATTCAAGGCGACCTGGCTATCGGTAGCCTGAACCTGAAAAACAGCAAATTTACTGATGTTACTGCCAAGCTGTTCAATAAAGGTGCAACCTTACATCTTGACCCCTTCAAGGCAAAAGCTTTCCAGGGAGATCTGGCAACCACTGCCAGTGTCGATTTTGCCAGCAAACCGTTGGCACTGGCTGTACAGCCTGATCTGAATAATATTCAAATTGGTGACCTGCTTGCTGCTTTCTTTGATTTCGAGCGCCTATCCGGTTTGGGAGCACTTGATCTTGATATGAAAACCAAAGGTTCAGATGCTAAACAGATGCTGCAAAACCTTAATGGTACTGGACATATCAATTTATCCGATGGTGCCTTAATGGGCATTGATATAGAAAAGCTGATTGCTTCTGGCTTGAGTCTGCAGAGCCTTAATAAAGAAACATACAGTGGTAAGACGGTATTTGCAGGAATGAAAGGGGATCTGAAAGCTAATAATGGTGTTATTGATCTGTCTAACTTTGCGATAAATTCACCGGTATTTGATCTGGTTGGTAAAGCTACAACGGATGCCAATAAAGAAAGTATCGGCGGTAATTTCCAATTAGTCTTAAAAGGTGCTTTAAAGGAACAGGTAGAAGCCAAGTATCCTAAGCTTGCTGGCAAAAAGCTACCTTTTGAATTAAAAGGAACCTGGGCTGAGCCAAAAGCTAATATTGATTATGAGGCAATTATCAAAGCGGAGTACCAGGGCAAAATAGATGAGAAGAAAGAGGAACTGGAAGATAAGGTGAAAGATGAGCTTGAGGATAAGCTTGGAGATTTTCTCAAAAAGAAAAAGAAGGATAACTAGTCATCAAAAAAAGCCCTCTTATGAGGGCTTTTTTCAAACATTCAATAAGAGACTAAACCCTTTGCCAGTTATTGGCATCCAATAGGTGTATTAACAAATAATGAGGGTTAACAATGAAGACATTAATATATACGAGTGCTTTAGTGGCTTTTTCGGTAATGGGGACCGTTTCCCATGCGGAAGAAACCAAGAGCTTTTCGCAAATTTACGACTTTAGTGCAACAGGCTCGGTTTCTGTGGAAAACATTAATGGCAGCATTGATGTTTCTGGTTGGGATAAAGATGAAATTGCTCTTGAGTACGTAATTACTGCTGATAATGAGAAAGACCTGGAGCGTATTGAGGTCGTCATTGATCATAGCGACAAAGATTTTGATGTCGAAGTCGACTTTAAAAGCAGAGGTATGTTCAGCTGGGGTAGTGGCTCCGGTGAAGTTGATTTTGTCTTAAGAGTACCAAACAAGGCAAAGTTGAACTCAATTGATTCAGTCAATGGTGCCATTACCATTAAGAATATGCGTAGTGACGTTCAGGCTGATGCCGTTAATGGCCAGATTACCATTGAAGGCTCTTCTGGTGATGTGTCTGCCGATACGGTTAATGGCCAAATAGTCATTAAGATGGACCGCTTAGGTTCTTCACAAAGAGTTAAGGCCGATAGCGTCAATGGTGACATTACGTTATACGCACCTGCCGATTCTTCTTTCAAACTATCTTCAGAAACTCTAAACGGCGACTTGAGCAATGAGTTTGGTATAGAAGTGGATGAAGGTGAGTATGTTGGAGCCGATATGAATGGTACATATAACGGTGGTGGTGCTAACTTGTCGTTTGACACGGTCAATGGTGACATCGAGCTTCGCAAGAATTAATCGGTAGGTTACAAAGAGTCGGACACCCCTTAGTCCTCACTTGAAGACTAACTTGGCGGATTCAATTAATGGATCCGCCTTTTTTATATTAGGCTTCGTGCTTGATAAGAAATAATGTATCGGCAGAAATTATTTCAACGCTTAAGTCCCATTGTGCCGCAAGCCACTCAAAGGTTCGCTCCGAATAAAAACAGACATGGGTAGGGTCGTTTTTATAGTGCCATCGACTGAATGCCTCTTTATCAACCCAGCGTTTGGTCATGATGCCAAGAATACCACCAGGTTTGAGCATATTAATTAACAAAGGAATAACTTCAGAAGGGTGGTGAAGATGTTCAAAGACTTCGGTGCTGGTAATAAAGTCATAAGAACGCTCCAGTAGATCAGGATGGTTAGCGTAAAAAGGATCATAGTTGTCCATTGAAAAGCCGGCTTCTGACATCATTATGGATATTGTCGGACCTGGACCACAGCCGAAATCAAGTCCCTTCGCTGTGGCTGAAAGCCGTCCTTTAAGAGGTTCTACCAAGCGACTTAGAAATTGACGGTAACCAATGTCTGCTGGAGAGTTTTGGTGTAAGTCATATTGCGACTTTTCCTGTTCAGGACTTAATAGTTGCTGTTTGGGAACAAACACCAGATCGCAGACCTGACACTGTAAGTAATCCCTTTGCTTATCCGTATGAAAGTGCAAAGTTTGATGGTTGAGACAAAGAGGGCAGGTCATTGGCAATCTTTTACGTTAAAATAGCGAAAACACGAAAAGTATCATTTTAATGGCATTAGTAGCACTACAACAAGTTGAAGTAAGTTATGGCGGTCCTGCCCTGCTCAACAAAGTCGATTTTACTATCGAACCAGGCGAAAGAGTCTGTCTTATTGGCCGTAATGGTGTCGGCAAATCAACTCTCTTGAAAGTCATCAACCGTGAAATTGTGCCGGATGATGGTGAAATTCGATTCAATCAAGGAATCAAGATCGCGAAGCTGACTCAGGAAGTACCATCAGGTACCAGTGGCAGTGTATTTGATGTAGTCGCCGAAGGGCTTGGTGAGGCTGGTGCATTAATCCGTGAATTCCACCATTTAACCCAATCTGCTGATGAAGCATCAATGCAGAAGCTGGCTAGAGTGCAGGAAAAAATCGAGGAAATTGATGGCTGGGCGATGGATCAGAAAGTCGAAACCGTCATTAACCGATTGAGTTTGGATGCGGATAAAGCATTTGATGAATTGTCAGGTGGTATGAAAAGAAGAGTCCTGCTGGCTAAGGCACTGGTTGAGCAACCTGATATTCTGTTGCTGGATGAGCCAACAAACCACCTGGATGTAGAGTCTATTGAGTGGTTGGAAAACTTTCTTAAGGCATATGAAGGCAGTTTGTTATTTATTACGCACGATCGTCGCTTCCTGAAAAATCTGGCGACTCGAATTGTTGAAGTTGATCGTGGACGACTGACGTCCTGGCCTGGTGATTATGAAAATTATCTTCGTAGAAAAGCTGAGCAATTAGCTGCCGAAGAGAAGCAGAATCAGGATTTTGATAAAAAGTTGGCTCAGGAAGAAGTTTGGATCCGCCAGGGAATTAAAGCGCGCCGTACTCGTAACGAAGGGCGAGTGAGACGACTCGAAGCAGCTCGTAAAGAAAGAGCAGAAAGACGCAATCTCATCGGTAATGTGAAAATGCAGGCTCAGGATGTCGAGCTATCCGGAAAGAAGGTCATTGAGGCAAAAAACATTCATCACGGTTTTGAAGGCCGAACGCTGGTTGATGACTTTTCAACCTTTATTATGCGTGGCGACCGAATCGGTATTATCGGTCCTAATGGGGTCGGCAAGACCACTCTGATCAATATTTTGCTGGGAGAACTAAAACCCGACCGCGGTGAAGTTAAGCTTGGTACTAAATTAGAAATTGCCTATTTCGATCAGCACCGGGCTCAGCTCGATGAAAAGCAATCGGCAATGGATAATGTTTCCGGCGGAAAGGATATGATGACCATCAATGGACAGCCGCGACATGTAATCAGCTACATGCAGGATTTTTTGTTTACACCTGAGCGAGCAAGAGCTCCTATTACAGCTTTGTCGGGTGGTGAACGCAACAGATTGCTGTTGGCGAAAATATTAGCAAAGCCATCAAACTTGCTCATTCTTGATGAGCCAACCAATGACCTTGATATCGAGACTCTGGAGTTACTGGAGGAGATGCTGGATAACTATCCAGGAACCTTAATGCTGGTATCGCATGATCGAGACTTCCTGAATAATGTGGTGACCAGCACCATTGCATTCGAAGGCAATGGTATCGTCAAAGAGTATGTTGGTGGTTATGACGATTGGTTAAGACAAAAACCTGAGTCAGAAAAACAGACCAGTAATAATAAGCTTGCTCAGGAAAAACAGAAAGATTCAGAACCTGCAACTAAAGTAAGCTCCAAGAGTCAGAAAAAAACGAAGAAGTTAAGTTATAAAGATCAACTGGAATTGGATAAGCTACCAGAGCTACTTGCTGAGCTTGAACAAAAAATTGAAGTGATTCATGCTCAAATGAGTGCCCCTGAATTTTATCAGCAGGATGGCGATAAGATTGCGCAAACCAAGCAAGATTTAGAGCAGCTGGAAGCCGATCTGGAAAGGAAGTTTGAGCGCTGGGAAGCGTTGGAAGAGATGAAGAGCGGTATTTAGAGCAACATTTGCTAAGGTGTATTGAGGTGTTTTATGTCACAAGATGATTTTGATTTGTTTAAAAAAGAGTTATCTGATGTTAAGCGCCTCAAAAATGATCGCGTCAACTTGCATCAATCCAAAGAGGGACCAAATATTGCCCAGCAGGCAAGACGCGAGGCCGCTTTAGGTCGTAAGCCCAATGTTGATCCCAATTATTTAAGCACTGACTTTGTTGAGCCAGTTCAGCCTAATGACTGGCTAGAATATAAGAAAGATGGTGTTCAGGAAGGTGTTTATAAAAAACTGCGTTTAGGCAAGTATCCCATTGATGCCCATATCGATTTACACCGTAGGAGTGTTAACGAAGCAAGGGATGATGTGTTTTATTTTATTAATGGAAGTTTAAAGCGAGGCAAGCGAACGGTTTTGATCACTCATGGTAAAGGTGAACGAAGCCATCCTCAGGCTGTTTTAAAAAGTCATGTGAATCATTGGTTGAAACAACATGAAGCGGTTTTAGCATTTCATTCTGCTCAGAAGCAGCATGGAGGTCTTGGCTCGGTATATGTTTTGTTGAAGAAAAATGATGAAGAAAAGCAGATAAATCGAGAGTTGTTTAATAAAGGGTTTGGTAAGAAGCTGTAAACTTTAATCATACAGCATGGTTAGGAGTAAACGATGGAAAATCAAAAAGATAAACAGGAATTGATAAAGCTTGATGACGAGCAGGAAACAGAACAGTCAGGCGAACAAACGGACACTTGGGACAGAACCAGAGAGTTAATCCTATTGCAAGTCAAATTAGGTATAGACGCTATTCGCGATTTCATGTTAATCCCTGTAGCTCTCTTCTGTTATATTCTAGACTTTGGTGAGCGCGATAAATCTAAGCCTTCTTATTGGGATCGACTAATGGCCTGGGGGCGACGTAGCGATCATCATATTAATCTATTTAAACATAGACGGTCATACAAAAAGGGTTACATGACTATTGATGATGCTGTAAACATCGTCGAAGAAACGATACGCAAGGAAGTGAAAAATGGGGAGTATTCAGAGCAGGTGGTTAACAAGGTTAAAGATAGGTTCAAGAACCGCGGTAACCACTAAAATTCGTAATCCCAACAGAAGGACATGGTATGTTTGTTAAAAAGCGACAAGCAGTTATAGGCTGTCTAGCGCTTTGTTTTAGTCAACTGACGATTGCAGCAAGTGATCTCCCTTTTGCAGAACAGGAACTGGAAGACCCAGATACTTTTGTCACCATTACCGTAGAAAATGATCTGTTTGCTGGTCGAGACGGAGGCTACACCAATGGTATTGGCTATAGTTGGGGGCGAGGTCCTTACCAAACCATGGCCGAGACCGATAGTCCAGAGTGGCTACAGACAATGGCGCATGCTTTTGGTGTTCACGATGACCCTCAGCATTTTAATGCCGCAACCTACAGTATTTTTCAGGGTATTCAAACACCTGCCGATATTACCAATCCAGACTTCGAACCTGACGACTTACCCTATGCTGGCGTACTTGGCTGGCGTGGAACCATCCACTCCTGGACTAAAACGCGAGCTGATCAGTTTAACCTGGTGTTAGGTATCGTTGGTCCAGCTTCGTTAGCGGAACAGTCACAAAAAACAGTGCATAAAATTACTGGTTCAGACAAGCCAATGGGCTGGGATTATCAGTTGCATAATGAACCAGTGTTTGCACTACAGGCTCGTCGCAGCTGGCGTTATGAAATCGAAAATGGTGATGGGCATGGCGTTGATTTTATTGGCATACTCGAGGCCAGTGGCGGCAACTATACCTCTTACGTGGCGGGAACCTATATGATCCGCTGGGGATTAAACCTTGAGCGTAGTCATGCTGCAATTAGTGTGTTACCCGGACGTGGAGTAAATCCGCTCGCTGGCACAAATTCTGAAGAGTATTACATCTTTTTTGGTGTGCAACCACGTTACGTTTTCAATGATATATTTGTAAATGGCAATACTTTCCGTGATAGTCCATCAGTAACGCTCAAAAATGAGCAATTAATTTACTCGACAGGCTTTGTCTGGAATTGGAAAGACTGGGGCTTGCTGTTTTCATTAGCGGAAACTACCGCGACCTTTGAAGAGCGAAATGGTAATGCTCGTTTTGGTTCCTTGAGTATCAGTTATCGTCTTTAAACTATATAAAAAGGCTCAATTGAGCCTTTCTTAATCTTCATGTGGAGAAGGATAGTCGATGCTGATTATCCAGAATAGTTTTTGTCCGTCAGGCAATTTTAGTTGAACCTCATCATCGATTTGTTTTTTTAACAGGGCTCGAGCCATGGGTGAGTCAATGCTGATGTAATGAGGTTTATGATCAAATTCGTCAGAACCCACCAGGCGATAAGTTACTTTGTTGCCTTGTTCATCTTCCAGGGTAACCTGAGCACCAAAAAAAATTTTATCTTTTTCATGTGGTGTATGTTCAATCACTCGAATTTCAGCTGTGCGTTTTTGTAAATATCGAACTCTACGATCGATCTCGCGTAACTGCTTCTTTCGATAAATATATTCCGCATTTTCACTTCTATCGCCTTCGGCTGCCGCTGCATTGATAGCGCGAGTTACTTCAGGACGAAGTGTTTTCCATAAGTAGGCAAGTTCATTACGAAGGCGTACCGCGCCAGCTGCAGTAATTAAATTAGAGCGTTGCATAATTTGTGTAGAGTAGCCTAATGATTAGTGAATCTTAAAATGGTTGGTCGTCTTCTTTATTTTCTGTAGCTTCTTTTAATTCTTGATCAAGATTGTCCACTCGCTTCTGCATTTGCTGCTCGACCTGTTTGGCTTTATCAAGCTGTTGCTGCTTATAGTCTGACAGCAGTTTATCAGATTCTTTTTCTTCATTTGAGCAAGCACTTAATGACAGCGCGATTATAATTAATAGTAGCCACTTTTGCATAATAGAACTCCTAAGAAATCAGATGAGCTTTATGATAGCGCAGTTACTGAGTCGAAGTCTTGAGACAGGGTGCAATTATTGTTGATTAGGTTTTTCCGTTAAATTATATTATAATTTGCTAATATATAAATTCAGAAAACCTCATGGCCACTTCAAGTTTTAACCAGCCGATCCTGATACCGCTTAGTTGGGCAAGAGGGGCTGCTCTATTTCTACAGGTGCTTTATCTATTTTGGCTACAACAGCTGCCTTCACCTGTTATCTGGGTCATTCTATCCGCCCAGGCAGCAATACTCTTGCATACTCTGGTAGTCTATCGCACAAGTGTTAGTGAGCAGGCAATATTTATTGCTCTATTACTCGATGCTTTGTTACTGATTACTTATGTCTATCTTACGGGAGGCATAGCTAATCCACTGATTTCACTACTGTTGTTACCGGTGGCGACAGCTTCTTTAATGCTAAGACCCCGCTATGCGTTGAGCCTATTACTGATTGCAATTGCCGGATATACCTTACTCATGAGCCCGGTTTCCGAACATCAGGCGCACCAAAGCTTTAACTCACACCTGGTTGGCATGTGGTTGGTGTTCATAGCCAGCGCTGTATTGCTTTACTACCTGGTTGTGCGGCTGGTAGCGGCTACTCGTGCTCAACAACAGCAATTGGAGCAACAGAAACAAAGGCAGCTCAGGGACGATTACTTATTGGCACTGGGGGTGTCTGCAGCAGATGCTGCACATCAGCTGAATACCCCATTATCAAGTCTGGCAGTTTTGCTTGATGATATGCCTGATTCATATGATAAAAGATTAATGGAGCAGCAGGTTAGTCGTTGTAAGGATATTACCCGAAATATTCAGCAGCAGTTTGAACAACTCAAGCAACGTCAATATCAAACTCTGACCGTCAAGGAGTTACTCAGTCAGATTGCTTCCAGTTTCCGATTGATACACCCTGATATTAGGCTGGAGCGGGTTGATACTGACAACTCCAGCTTGAAATTTGCAGAATATTGTCTTGATAGTCACCTTGGCTTTATTAGCGCCATTCTGAATCTGATGGATAATGCGGCCAGAGCTTCAATACAGAATTCTCAACAACGTATTCAACTAATGTCCGAAATTATTAAATCTGATAGCGAGCAGCCGTTGTTACTGTTAAGAGTATTGGATTATGGGGATGGCGTGGGTCAACAGCAGATGCAATCCTATGGATTAATTCCCAGCCAACAGTCTCAGCAGGGTATGGGCACCGGCAGTCTGATCTCAAATGCGAGTATCGAACTGATGGGCGGCAACATAAATATTGACAATCATGCACAGGGGGCGGTGGTGACTATAAGTTTGCCTCTTATCAGTAAACCCCAGTCAGCGCCCAGAGGTAGACAATGAAGAAGAAATTGCTACTGATTGAGGATGATGCAGTGTTTGCTCAGGTGCTGCAAAACTCACTTCAGAAGAGGGGGTTGGAGTGCAAGCATCTTAACTCCTTGCAACAGCTAGAGCAGCTTAATGAAAAGGATGCTTTTGATTATGTGGTGCTGGATCTGTATTTTGATGGTGACTCTGGGTTGACCGTGTTACCACAGATAAGACAAAACTATCCAAGGGCAAGTATTTTAGTGTTGACCGGTTATGCCAGTATTGCCACCACCGTGCAATCAATTAAGTTGGGTGCCGACAACTATCTGCCCAAGCCAGCCAATGCCAGCCAGATTATGGCTGCCCTGACTCAAGCCCCAATGACAAACTCCACTCATGACCTTGGCCAGGAGATGATAGAACAGTCAGGTGCTGAACTCGCAGGTCAACCCAGAGAGCAACCCAGTGAGCCCGATGTGTTATCCGTTGATCGATTACAGTGGGAACACATTCAGTCAGTTCTCGCTCACCATCAGGGTAATATTTCAGCAACCGCTAGAGCATTAGGTATGCACAGAAGGACACTACAGAGGAAATTGTCAAAAAAACCCAAAAACAAATAGGAATGCTGTTGATAACCATTCTCATTTAGTTTTATAATGCCCAAGTTGTTCACTTGCAAACACAATACAGGGTATGACAATGCAACCTCGTTTCAAAATTTGTGTACTAACAGTCGCAATGACTGTAGCACTTTCCGCTCCTCAATCTGTCGTGGCCGATGACGTTAAGAAAGGCGGGGAAGTTCAAACAATCCAAATTATTGGAGATAGCAATGCAGCTCAGAAAGTACCGGGCTCCGCACATGTTGTTTCCGAAACCGAATTGGAAGAGTTCAAATACACTGACGTTAATCGTGCACTACAGCAGATCCCAGGTGTTTACATTCAACTGGAAGATGGCTTAGGTTTACGTCCAAACATCGGTATCCGAGGTACAGGTACAGGTCGCTCAGGCCGCATTACTCTTATGGAAGATGGTGTTTTGATTGCCCCAGCGCCATATTCAGCTTCTTCAGCGTATTATTTCCCAACATTTGATCGCATCACTGGCATAGAAGTTTTGAAAGGTCCTGCAGCTATTAAATACGGACCATTTACTGTGGGTGGTGCAGTAAACTTGATTTCTCGTCAGATTCCAGTCGATGCTCAGGGGCAGCTAAAACTTGAGCTTGGTGAAAATAATGAGCGTCGTGCTTACGCATATTATGGCGATAGTAGCGATAACTTTGGATATTTGATTGAAGCCAACAAGCATGTAACCGACGGCTTTAAAACGATTGACCGTCATGGCGATGAGACTGGCTTCGATAAAGATGATTATGTGGCTAAATTCCGCTTCAACTCCGATTACTCAGCTGATGTTTACCAGCAACTGGATATCAAAATTCAACATTCAACTGAAGATTCAGATCAGTCATACCTTGGCCTGACTGATGCTGACTTTGCCGCTGACCCTTACCGCATGTATGGCGTTTCGGCACTGGATACTTTCGCAGGTGAGCATGACCAATATGTACTAAGTTATTATGCAGATTTAACCAATAGTTTCGACTTGCGTGTGACTGCTTATCGTAATGAAACAGCTCGTAACTGGTACAAGACTGGTGCTTTCATTATAGAAGATCCATTAAATCCGGGCACAACAACTCGTTACAGCTGGTCAAGCATTATCAATACCATTAACTCTGGTGGTACTAACGCAGTTTACTTCCAGTCTATTTTGGATGGAGCTGATGCGCCTAATGATCGAATTGAAATTACTGACAACAATCGTAACTACTTGAGTGAAGGCATTCAGGCCAGTTTCGAGTGGGACTTCACCGTCGGCGAAGCACAACATGATCTACAGTTAGGTTTGCGTGTTCACGAAGATGAAGAAGATCGCTTCCAACGTAACAGCTATTTCATTCAGCAGGGCGGTACACTGGTATTAGATCAAGCTGATGCCTGGGGAACTGCTGGTAACCGTGTTTCTTCAGCAGAAGCAAACTCTTACTACCTGGTTGACACCATTACATATGGCGACTGGATATTTACCCCGGGTGTACGTTATGAAGACGTTGAGCTGAAGCGTGAAGACTGGGCAAATGCAACGGATCGCAGCGCTGCGCCAAATGTTCGCACAAACAGTGCTTCAGAGGTTCTACCTGGCTTTGGTGCCTTGTGGTTACTTAGTGATAACACCAGCTTACTATTTGGTGTGAATAAAGGTTTTGCTCCTCCAGGAAACAGCCCAACTGACAAGCCAGAAGAAAGCTGGAATTATGAAATGGGTGTACGTTTTGCTGGTGAAAGCTATAACAGTGAATTAATTGCTTTCTATAGTGATTATGACAACCTGTTGGGCGAATGTACTTTATCAAATAGTGGCTGTAGCATTGATGAAATTGGTGATCGATTTAACGGTGGTGCTGCTGAAGTTAAAGGTATTGAACTTCGTGTTGTCGGTGAGTTTGCAGAAAACTGGTTGGGTAGCTTCAGCTACACCTACACTGACACAGAGTTTGCTTCAACCTTTGACAGTAATGTCTGGGGGCCCGTCGAAACTGGTCAGCCAATTCCATACATCCCTGAAAATCAGATGCAATTGTCTGTTGGTTATGACAATGCGGACTGGAATATTTTCACTAACCTGAATTATGTTGATGGAACCTGTACAAAACCGGCATGTGGCGCTTTCCAACAAACAGAAGATCGCTTTATTGTGGATTTAGCATCTGAGTTTGATATCAATGAAAGTACTAGCATTTATGCAACAATTGATAACCTGTTTGATGACGATTCAATTGTTGCTCGCGAGCCATATGGTGCCCGTCCTGATAAACCAAGAACGGCACGAGTTGGTGTGAAATTTAACTTCTAGGCGCTTACTGTCTTAGTCATTGGAAGTTAATGATAATAATAACGATGTTAGTCTCTCCCTGGGCTCGAACGACTTGAGAGTGGTTAAATTGAGCCAAATGATACAGGCCCGCTTCGGCGGGCTTTTTTTATGTCATGGCTACTTTTGTCTAAGCTTTTTATGACCAGGTTTTTTTATGAAAGGAATAAACTGGGTTATGATAGTTTGTAGATGAAAACATTAAATGGCATCTAATATGGCTCTATCGAAACCAAACAAACGCAAACCTATCCATTATCGGCATATTCAATGTAATGGCTATCTTAGAGAAGATGGTTTATGGGATATTGAAGCCCACCTGACTGATGATAAAGGTTATCCATTTCCAACCTTGCAACGAGGTGTTCTCCAGCCTGGCGAGTTGGTGCATGAGTTATGGCTGCGTTTAACGCTTGATAATCAGCTGGTCATTCAGGATGTTGAAGCAGCTATGCCGATAACGCCATTCAGTATCTGCTCACAGATTGAAGATAACTATAAGCGTCTAATAGGTTTGCAGATTGGACGTGGCTGGATGCAGAAAGCTAAGGAGCTGGTGGGAGGTGTTGAAGGTTGCTCGCACCTGATAGAATTATTAAGACCTATGGCGACTACCGCAATTCAGACGATTTATCCATATCTTAACTTTTCAGAAGATGGTCGCTTTCCAATCAGTAATAACGTATTGAATTCCTGTCATAGTTTTTCTGATGAAAATGAAATCATCCAGCAGTTCTGGCCAGAGAAATATCTTGGAAAAACAGTTGAAATAAATGAGGTAGCAGATGAGTAGCACTGACTGGCTAACAAAGTACATCGAAATCTTTGATCGAATCGAAGAGCATATGGTTGAGTTGGAATTATGGTCAGAGTCGCACCCTGGCCACCATAAGCTACAGAGTAGCATGCCATTTTGTGTTGACACCTTACAGCTGGAAGAGTGGATACAGTTTGTGTTTCTACCAAAAATGCGTGAGTATGTAGAGGAAGAACGGCTGCCGCCGGGACCAGCTCAAATCACTCCCATGGCTGAGGAAGTTTATAAAAACCAACCTGAGCTCAAATCACTGATTGAATTACTCAGAAAGTTTGACGAAATTTCCCACTTGAGCCATCTTCATTAACAGAAGGTATATCATGATCAGCGACAAAAAAATTGCTCACTTTAAAGGTGAGCTATTAAAGATCGAACAAGAACTGGTTGATGTTCTAGGATTGGCCGAAGAGGTCAATGAAAAAGTTGAACTCGATCAGGCGCGTTTTGGCCGAGTTTCGCGTGGCTCAGCCATGATGGATCAGGCTATGTCTGAAGCTGGTGTGGAGCGTGATAAACAACGACTGGTCTCGGTGAGAAAAGCACTGAAGAGAATCGAAGACCAGCAATATGGATTTTGTCTGGAGTGTGATGAGCCTATTAGCGAAAAACGGCTTGAGGTAGCTCCTGAAACAGAACTTTGCCTTGATTGCCAGTCATTCAGAGAAGAGCGACTGCGTCACTCTGAAACATAAATTTATTAACTCATTGCCATCCCGCTAGCGGAAAAACTCTTCAGCAGATATGTCTCCAGCAGCTGAAGAGTGGGGCGACCAGAAGAAGCCCGCATCTACTTTACCCTTAATAAATCTAACCCCTTCTTTTTTTAATCGCTGTCGCTGTTCTGCGTAGTAAGGATTATCAGCATTAAATGCGATTTGACCATCAGAACCAATTACTCTATGCCAAGGCAGCTTTAGATCGCTATGAGCTAGGCCCAAGGCTTTACTGACATGGCGAGCATGGCGAGGAAAGCCAGCTAGTTTGGCAATTCGACCATAGCTGCTGACTTTGCCATAAGGAATCTGCTTTACCCAGTAGTACACCTGTTTTCTAAAGTGCTGCATTCTGTCGGAAGAAGCAGAAGCTTTGCTCTGGTTGCTGTTACCGTTGGAATTGTCAGACATTTCAATACCTTGATCCTGGTCAGGAGATGTGTGTAATCCGCTAAAAGTGGTTTGATTATATCGATTTACCGGAATATAGTGGAAATTATTGGGTACAGATGGCTCAAAGTAAATGATGGAGGCGGCAATGGTTACATTGATGGATTTAATATTTGGTAATGATGAAATGCCTATGGACCAAAGGCCATTGCAGGAAATCGGTGTGCAATATAGTCTGCACCAGGAGCAGTTGCATCGGGTAATGGAGTTATACTTGGACGCCATGCTCAAAGGCTTACAGGAAAATGTTCGCTATGGTGGTCTCGATGCTTTGATGGATGCTCTGGCACGCAATAAAAGTGCAGAGTTCTTGAAGTACCCGCATCAAATCATAGAGTCAAAAGCAATCGATAACGGCAACTATATTCTAGGGCATATTCTTAAAGAAAAAGATGTGAGCCGAGATCTTGCTACCAGTGTTTCCAGAAGGACTGGTATTGAACAGGACACTTTAGAAATTGTTTTGCCGATTACCGCAACTTTATTGATGGGACGTTTAGGCTTGTATATTGATGACGTCGAAAGTAGTCAGCAGCACGATACTTTGCTCGACATTTTGCAAATTGAGGAAGGCACCAGCTTGCGAGAAATGATTCTGCAAAAGCAAAAAGAATTGTACGAAGCCGGGCACTAGTCAATTTTGGTAGAAAACTCATTACGGATTTATTCCCAAATTTGGGAATTTGCAACCTCTTGTCTTATTTAGTTTTTTTGCAATAAAGTGACACTTACGTATTTCTTTCAATATAAACTGCATCAAAAATGATACAGTGCAGATTCTTTTAACTCCCTGTTATTTATAAGCTTTCATAATTCTTACAATATGCTGTTCTATATTTGAAACGATAGGCATCAATAGTTCCGTTCAACTCGTCCGCTATAACCAAACTTTTCCATTACTTATAAGCAGTTATCCGTGCTGGCACGCTCCTTGCTTGTATTACTAGTGTCTGACCTGGAATCGACAGTGTCGACTACTGGAAGGTCGGTATTCATAGAATCAAAAAGGAGGATTAACTATGAACATTAAACGATGGACGCTTGCCTGTTCGATGGCGTTATTTACTGCAACCAGTGCTCTAGCATTGGATCCGGCTGATAGCGTGGAATTGGATGGTAATGCGATAAAAGACACAGCTCTGGATGACTGGCAAAACATAAATTTAGGAGTAAGTTCTGCCGCAGTGGCCACTGGTGTGGTTAGCGATTTACCACCAGCAACCATATTCTGGAAAGGTGGCTCGAAAGATACGGAAGACGTCACTCAGTGGTGGTACAAAGATGGTGCCGTCCCTGATAAGGATGATTTAAGAAATGGTTATGCAGCTGCTTATTTTCTTCCAAAAATGGGTGGAGGCAATGACTTGGTCTTTTACTTCGGTGCGGAACGTTACGCAAATAATGGTGATGCGATTATGGGCTTCTGGTTCTTCCAGGACGTAGTTGGCCCTGATGGAAACAACCGCTTCACCGGAGAGCACAAAGAGAATGATTTATTTATTGTGATGGAATACCCACAGGGCTCTAATTCTCAGCCATTTGTACAAGTTATGCGCTGGGTCAATAGTGGAGGCGACGTCGATGATAATTTACAACTGTTATATTCTTCAGGCGACGCAGGTTCCAAATGTAATACGGCTACGGATGCTGGTGTAGCCTGTGCGATTACCAATGACAACCAAGAGTTGGCGGGAGTGGCGAACGGTTTGTGGCCATATGAGAACAAATCGGGAATCCCTGATGCCTATCCTCATGAATCTCTTTTTGAAGGACGGTTAAATGTGACTCAGACATTGCTGAACGCAGGGATAAGTGAAGTTCCTTGCTTCAGTAGTTTCCTGATCGAAACACGTTCTTCTCGTTCTGAGACTGCACAGTTGAAAGACTTCCTTGGAGGTCAGTTCCCATTGTGTAGTATTGAGGTGGCGAAAACCTGTAGCGCTTCTGCCTTAACCGCCGACAACAAGTTCACCATTGACTACACCATTAGCCTGACCAATACAGGCGTTGGTAGTATTGGTGCTGGTGAAGTCATCACTATTGATGACCAGCCAAGTGACGGCGCGGCATTCCAATTAACTCCTGCAGTTAGCAGCTTAACCGGTGGTGCTGATGGTTGGGCACCAAATGAAGTACTGCAAGTTTCAGGACAATATGTCTCTGATGTTAACGGTGGCATGAATACCGTTGACGCTTCAGTAACTTTCGGCAGTTCGAGTATTACTGCAGATCAATACACTATAGGTTGTGATTCGCTATCACTCTCTCCTGCGATCTCAATCGTCAAACAGTGTGATCTGTCATTAACTCAAACTGGAAATCTGGTAGCTGTCCAAAAAGACTATTCAGTTGATGTCTGTAACACCGGTGATACACCACTTGATGTGTTATTAACTGATAATAAGGATTTAGCTTTGAATGAAAGCTTCTCGCTCGATTTCCCTAAAACCTGTCTGATTGATGTTGATTGTGGTGCAGGATATACCTGTAATGCTGGTGGCTTCTGTGAAGACGCAAGCGGTTTCCTTGAAGGTAACTTCGGAGGTAACGTTTGTGAAACACGAACAGGAACCTACCTACCATCAGAATTACCTGTCGGTAGTGATGGTAACCTTACTAACCAGGCTTCGGTAACTGCAACATCACCTGTTGCGGCCCCTGGTGATATCGGCTCTGCATCGAATCCGATTCAGGATTCTGATTCAGCAACCTGTGACTTGTGCCCTCTACCTCAACCAGAGGAGTAAGATTCCAGGCGCAGCACAACGGGGGCTTCGGCCCCCGTTTCCTTGCTACATTCCTTTCTATAAAGGTTAGCTTTATTTATTTCTACCGCCACCTTTATTTCCGCCTTTACCCCCTCCAGTTGTGGAGTCTGAATTGTCACTTGTTCCGCTATCAAGACTGATTTGAACAAGTGCACTAGTGGTTAGCTTTCCATCACTGATGGTATAGCTGAAACTATCTGTGTCTTTAAACGGTTTACCGGGGATGTAAGTTAAGCTGTTATCAGAGTTTAAAATAACATCGCCTTTTGAACCTTGCTCAACACCAATGATAGTAATCTTATCGCCATCAGGGTCATAGTCATTAGTTAATGGCGAAAAGGTAATGCTGGTTTTGCTGGGCAATATCACCATATCGTTTAGCGCAACCGGTGCTGTATTACTGACAACCGTCTGTTCTTCGACAGTAACTGCAGCATTATCTTGGTCGCTTTGTAATGTCTGACCATGTGAGACTTTGCTGGTTACAGCATATACGCCTGATGGGGCATTAGCATCAACCGCAAGCGATAGGTTGACTTCCTGGCTCGCACCCGGTGCCAGACTGATATTCGAATAATTAAAACTACCGTTGATATAGCTATCTGTGCTCGAAGATAGATTAAAGGTTGAAGAGCTACACTCAGTACTATCACGGTTTGTAACCTTGTACGCCAGTTCCAGATTGCTGCCTGCAGTGGTTACTACAGATGTATTGCTGATTGGTTCAATAGTAGGAGCCTGATTCTGACAAATTGCGGGTGCCTGGCCATAATTAACCTGAATTACAGCACCGCCAGCATTGCTTGATGCCAGAGTGATGCTGACATCATTGGCAGAGTCATGATAAGTCTGCCCAGGCTGCAGAGTGATATCAGTCCAGCTCAAGGTTTCTGGTGTAGTATCTAAAAGGTAACTATCGTTAGGAGCATTGTCAGTTCCTTCACGCAAACGAACGCCGGTTAAAAATTGCGGGTAACTGTCAGCAAGATGCGCATTAAAGCCAATCGCCTGACGATACTCCAGGTAATACCATTCGTTCTGACCGCTGGCTTTTGTTTGCTTAAAAATTTTAGCAACCTTGGTATTGCTATCATTGATTTCTAGTGGCGATAAAACCACTTCAGTGCTTTGCGTGATGGTTGCAACTTTGTCATTCATCCAGCCTAATTGTTCTTTCTGAAAGGCATTAAAATGATTGGTTTCACGAGCGTTACCCATACCACTGATAAAGTCACCATAATCACCAACTACACAACCAGAGTCTGCGGTAACTTGGGTATCGCAGTCTTTGCTATGTGCATGGTAAAGGCCAAGGTTATGTCCTAGCTCATGGTGAACAACATCAGATTCAAAACGTTTAATCCATGACAGAGGTCCTTGCACATTGGCTTTACCAGACCAGGTGCAGTTTGGATGCGTTGGGATCACATACATCACGTGATCATAGTTTGTTGGCTCATAACCTCTTTGACGAATGATGGCATCAGCTGCATTACTGATCGCATAGGTATCACAGGTGCTGACATCGACATCGACAGTAATGGGTTCCAAAGCGTGGCCTGTTAAACCAAACTGCTGATAGGAACTTTCCAGAAAATACTGGTGAGCTGTATTAAACAGAGTGTCATAAAGCTGTGCGGAAGAAAAACGCACAATAGGGTTTATGGCAAAGTTGATTTCGGCCACCAGTAATTGATGGGTACCTGAAACTGTACTCGCCTGAGTGGTAGCCTGTGTTGTTGAGCTTGAAGACTCATCAAGTAATAGACTTACTGAGTCAGGAGAAGCTTTTAGCTTACCCTTGTCAAACTGACCGTAGATTCTGACTTTTTGATTGGAGGCTAACCAATGTGGAACTTTATCGAATAACACTTCGGTAGCTTTTCCCTGACTGTTGACCAGTCGATAAGACAGTTCACTTCGCTTATTCACGAAGTCATCTTCAATGTTGATTGTAATGGTTCCTTCCACGACATTATCCTTTGCAAAGCTCCCTGCACTAAATAAAGACACAAAGATGCCCGCAGACGCTAACGCGCCTTTTAAAAGATAATTCATGATTTGACCTCTTATGAAAATTTGAAAGGGTGTAACACGGAGCCAATCATAGAAAAGTCATTTGTAAAAATAAATGACAGAATCGAACAATTGATTAAATTTTATACAAAATGAGAGGTGGCCAGAGATAGCCGTGTGATGGTTAATACACTTTTCCCAATTTTGTTACATAGGGATGTTGTGTTTATTTAACAGCCGATAGAGGCTGGTTCTTGAGATGCCTAGATTTTTAGCGGCTAAAGTATGATTGTAGCCAGATTTCTCAATAGAAAGAATCAGAGTTTCTTTCTCTGCTTTGTCTTTTGCCTCTTTCAGACTGACAATATTCTGATGGTTGCTGAAAGACAGATCCATGTGCTTTTCGGTAATCAAGTTTCCTTCTGATAAAATGACGGCCCGTCGAATTCGGTTCATTAACTCCCGCACATTGCCAGGCCAGCGGTATTGATTCATGGCATTCAAACAGCGCTGTGTGAAAGTTTTATGCATATGGCCTTCGCAGAATTGGCTTAAGAAATGATTGGCAAGTTCTGGAATATCCTGGCGACGATGACGAAGAGCTGGCATATGCAAAGTCAGCACATTGATACGGTGAAATAAATCCTCACGAAACAATCCATCTTCAACAGCTTTCTCAAGGTTAACATTGGTTGCAACGATAATACGGCAATCAACGGTAATGCTTGTGACGCTGCCTAACCGTTCAATTTGGTTTAACTCAAGAAAGCGTAATAAATTAACTTGAAGATTAAGCGGGAGATCACCAATTTCATCTAGAAACACAGTGCCGCCATCAGCTGCTTCTATCCGCCCAATTTTTTTGCTGTCGGCATTGGTAAAAGCCCCTTTCTCATGACCAAACAATTCAGAGTAAAACAGAGTCTCGGGAATCGCTGCACAATTAATAGCAATGAATGGTCCCTGCTTGCGTTTTGAGCGCTGATGAATTTTTCTGGCAGCCAGCTCTTTACCGGTACCACTTTCACCAGTTATTAGTACAGTGGCATCCTCCATCGCAATTTTATTAATGTTGCGCTTAATAAGAGCCGTTGCTGGCGAGCGACCAATAATATCATCACTGTCCTGGGGCACCTGAAGTTGATTAAGCTGTTTGTTTTGTAGCTCAGCCATGCCAAAAGCATGGCCAACGGTTGCGAGAAAATAATCGTAACGCAGAGGCTCACGATGGTAATCATAAAACAGGTGTGAAAAGAGAAAGTTTGGATGATCTTCCAGCCAGTTTTCATGAGGAATAATGGCTATCCATTTTGTCGCCATATTTAGTGAGGCTAACTCTTCATATTCAGTAATAATAGGCTCAGGTTCAGCAGATAAAAAAATGACAACGACTTCAAAAAGATGGTGCTGAAAGAGTTTCTTAAACTGACTTTTTTCCTGAGTGAAAAAAATTTGCCAGCCATTATCTTTGAGCTGCTCACTGAGTTCCTGGGCGGAGTCACCTTTACCGAAAATGAGGATCGAGCGACTTTCATGTGGAGAGTGGTCAAGCATTCCTTGCCTCCCAATCTAAAAAGTAAAAAGAACAAAAAAATATGTAAAACAATTGATAAAAATTATTTCACAGTTTTAAGTTTCAATTATATCAAACCTCGATTAAAGAGACCTAGAAATAGATCCACAAAACTGATTTTTAAGAAGGTTTTTTTGGTTATGTAAAGTGTCAAATTGTTTTACTTAAATTCACTTTTGAGTTGGAAATCTTTACATGAAATTCGGCGCTGCAATGAGCTAGAGCTAGCTATGGATAATGAAAAGGCTTCTAGATTAAGTAGAAGCCCTTAAAAAATATATCTGTCTTATGATTTTTACTAATTATAGCATCCGTCTTAAAACATCAGTGTCAGATCCTTTATCAAACCAGCGATGTTTAATTGTTCCTGCCAAGTGTAAAATAATCAGTAATAAAAGCGAATAAGCCAGTATTTCATGCAGCTCGTGCATTAAGTGAGCTGTATCCTCATTATCGGCAACCAGGCCTGGAATTGGCACTCCAAACCATTCAACATCAAAACCCTGATAGTCTGATGAAAGGTATCCAACAACAGGAATTGCCACCATTAATACATAGAACAGGAAGTGGGTAATTTTTGTTAGCCATCTTTCCCAAGTTGCCAGGCTGGATGGTAATGGTGGATTCTTTGAAAAGAGTCTCACGATAATTCTTATAATTACCAACCCTAGCACTGTGATACCAAAAGATTTATGGACCGGATAAATTTCATATTTGAGTTCGCTTTCCATCGGTAATCCCGCCATGTACCAGCCAACAGCAATCATAACGATCAGCATGAGTGCTATCAGCCAATGCAGCACACGCAGAGCTAGTGAGTATTTTTCTTGCATAACGTTTCCCCATTTGGTTATGAAGCATCAATATAAAATGCTTTATAGGAAGATGGCAAGTAAAGAGAAGGGAGTGTTGCTTAGGGTTAGTTAAGGCTGGGCAGTTAGGCTGGGTTAGTCAGCGATGCCGCTAAACCAGCCATAAGCTTGTAATTATTTTTTAAAGGCTATCGGTTGACCCATAACCGTTGGGGCATAAGCCTTCATGTTCTTATGCCATTCAAGCGTATCCTTTGGAAAAAGTAGTACGATAGTAGAGCCGAGTTTAAAGCGGCCCATTTCTTCGCCTTTCTTTAAGCTCACTTCGCCGTGTTCATAATCCCAGCTACGAACTTCCTTACGAGTAGGAGGGGTTACTGTACCATGCCAGACAGTTTCAACGCTGCCTACAATTGTTGCGCCTACTAATACCATCGCCATTGGTCCTAGTTCAGTATCAAACATGGCAACCACTCGTTCATTGCGCGCAAAAAGGTTTGGTACTTTGCGGGCAGTTAATGGATTGACGCTAAAAAGCTTTCCCGGGACATGAATCATTTTGGTTAGCTGGCCATCGATTGGCATGTGCAGACGATGATAGTCTTTTGGAGCCAGGTAGACCGTCGCGAACTCTCCGTCCTGAAAAGGGGCTGCTAAGTCTGCATCGCCACCCAGTAACGTTTTTGCTGAGTAGGTGTGGCCTTTGGCCTGAAAAATATAGCCATTATCAATTTTGCCTAATTGACTTATCGCACCATCGGCAGGGTGAACGATTGAGTTGTCATCTGAATCAATGGGTCTGACATCAGCTTTTAATGAACGAGTAAAAAAATCATTGAAGGTTTTGTAGTCTTCAGGATTTTCGCGTTCGGCAATGCTCATATCAATGCCGTACTTTTTGATGAACCATTTGATAAAGGCATTCTTTATTTTAACGTTTTCGCTTTCGGCAATTTTTCCCATTAGCAGCGAAATGCCGTGTTGCGGAATCAGGTATTGTGATAATACTTTTAATGTGTCGGACATGGGTTTTCAGAATTCCAATAAATAGTTGGCGATATTGTAGCTTAAATAATAGGCTCAGACTATTAGCCTATCCATACGTAGTGTTAGAGTTCAGTTAAGCAAAAGGTTGATCGAAGTGCTGGATTAGATGTCGGTAGTTTTTTAAGCGACTCGCTGCAATAGAGCCTTCTTTTGCAGCGGCCAACACTGCGCAACCCGGTTCATTAAGATGCTTACAGTCGCGAAACTTACATTGCTCACCAATTTGTGAGATTTCGATAAAGCCCTGTTTAATATCCTCATCTTCCAGATGCCACAGGCCAAATTCCCTGACTCCCGGTGAGTCGACCAGGTAAGTGTCATCGTCAAGTCTATACAGTCGTGATGCGGTTGTGGTGTGCGTACCAAGCCCAGATGTTTCAGAAACTTCGCCCGTTGCAATTTTCATATCGGGAAACAGGTAACCAATTAAGGTGGACTTTCCCACTCCTGACTGGCCAGCCAGTAATAGCTGTTTACCTTTTAAGCTCTTAACCAGCTGATCAACACCCTCACCAGTTTTTGAGCTGATGTAGTAAATTGGATAACCTAAATCCTGATATAGTTTTAATCGGTCTTTAATCGCTTCTTGTTCGCTGTGCGCAACCGTATCCCACTTATTCATGATAATCCATACTGGAAGTTGGCTGGCTTGGGCAGCGACTAAATAGCGATCCAATAATACTTCTGAGAAAGCTGGTTCCGGTGCCAACAGCAATGCAATCAGATCAATGTTGGCAGCCACCGGTTTGACGCCATGATGCGGGGTGGGGCGCTTGAGCAGTGAGCGGCGAGGTTCCAGCTCCACCAGAATTCCGGTTGGCAGATCCTTCTGGCGTCGAAACCAGACTCGATCACCCACCACCGGAACCTCATTTGATTTACGTAAAAAGCAGCGGATAGTGTTGAAAGATTCATCGGCAATATCAACCTGCTGTCCAAAACGACTGATCACTATCCCTTGCTCTGGATCGAGCAGACTTTCTTCATCGATATTTCGATCGACTGTCTGTTTTGTATAGTTAACCTGCTTATTGGGCTTTTTGCGCCAACGCTTGGAGGATTTTTTTTCTGGTTTAGCCAAAGCAAGTTACCTGTTTATGTTTCAACGAAGAAATTAATCTTCCTGAAAGTTAGGACCAAAATTGCCACTGTTATCCAGTGCATCAATATGGGCAGCACAAATTAAATCGTTAAGACAGACGCTGTTACCGGCATCGTGAGTAGTGTAGCGAACCAGACAGTGGCCATAACTCACTTCAAGATCTGGGTGATGTGCCTGCTTATTCGCGATCCAGGCCACTGCATTAACAAAAGCCATGGTGTGGTAATAATTTTTGAACTTAAATTTGCGATAAATTGCTCCCGTATCCTGATCAAATTGCCAGTGACTTAATTGCTCACTCATTAGCTGTTTGCGTTTTGATTCATCAAGCGGGCTTCTTGCATCATCGTTGTGTACACATTGTTGCTGTGCCAGTTGCATAATATCTCCTATAAATCTTTAAGCTGTTATTTGTGAACGGGTTTCAGTTACCTGCTCAGGCGCTTCCATACGAGCGCAAAAACTGCGACTATAATAGCTGAAAACTTCATTAGTATGGAGCTTAGCTGAGTATAATGATGCACATTGTAACGATTAGGAGCTGGTTTTGACAAAAAATGACGATAATTTGATCTGGGTTGATCTGGAAATGACGGGTTTGGATCCAGAAACTGATGTAGTTATTGAGATTGCAACTATTGTCACGGATAAGGATCTAAATATATTAGCGGAAGGTCCTGTCATCGCAATTCATCAGCCGGATGAGGTGCTCGACAATATGAATGAATGGTGTGTCGTTCAGCATGGAAAGTCAGGATTAACCGAGCGTGTGCGTCAAAGCACCATTGATGAAGATGAGGCAAGTGAACTGACCTTGGCATTTTTGAAGCAGTGGGTTGATGAAGGCAAGTCGCCAATGTGCGGCAATAGTATCTGTCAGGATCGCCGCTTTATGGTTAAACACATGCCAAAGCTGGAGACCTATTTCCACTATCGTCATATTGATGTTAGTACTCTAAAAGAACTGGCTCGACGCTGGAAGCCATCCATATTGAATGGTTTGACTAAGGCGGCGACTCACTTGGCGCTGGATGACATTCGAGAATCCATTGAGGAGTGTCGTTATTACCGTGAGCATTTTATTGATCTGGCATAGCGATCCGCAGAGAACCAACATGCCCTAAGGAAAGTGTATGCATCCCATATTTACAGCAGACAGTATAAAAGTCATTGAGCAGGAAGCTGCCAAAGCGCAGGGCTTTGCTCTGTTTGAACTGATGGAGCGGGCTGGACGAGCAGCATTTGATTGCATGGAGCGAGAATGGCCATTGGCTCACCGCATTGTCATAGTCACAGGCTCTGGTAACAATGCTGGCGATGGTTTAATAGTGGCAGGTCTTGCGCAACGTGTGGGCATGCAGGTGACACTGGTGCCAATTAAACCACTGGATGAACTTTCCGGGGATGCGGCCAAGGCCTGGCAGCAAATTAAGGACAAGAACATCACCATTAAAGAGCCAAACCAGGCCATATTTGAGCAGGCTGATGTAATCGTTGATGCCCTGCTGGGAACTGGCTTCAAAGGGCAGTTGCGTGATGAGTACGCTCAGGTGATTGAGCAGGTTAATCAATCGGGCATGCCAGTTCTTGCTTTGGATTTACCCAGTGGTGTTTATGCAGATACTGGATTGTGTGCTGAGCCCCATATCAGAGCTGACCATACGGTCAGTTTTATTTTTTATAAAGTCTGTCAGGTAATGAATGAAGGACTCGCTGCTCAGGGCGAGCTGCACCTGGCAATGCTGGGTGTCGGGCAGTCGCAATTTTATCAACAGCGTCCTGTTGCATGGAAACAGTCCTATGCGGATGTGATTGACGAAATGCCAGAGCGTAGCGCGACAACCTACAAGCAGGCGTGCGGACACTTGATGTGTGTTGGCGGTGACTTCACTATGGGTGGTGCCATTATGTTGGCGACTGAAGCTGCGCTCCGCAGCGGTGCGGGGCTGGTAACGACATTCCTGCACCCAGACAATCGTAGTGCGGCTTTAGGCTTTTGCCCAGAAGCCATGTGGCATGGTGTAGCTTTTGAAGAGTTGAGTTTTAACAGTTTAATTGAAACCAGCCCAAAACAGTTTGACGCGATAGTGCTCGGCCCCGGGCTGGGTCGAAGTGAATGGGCGCGACAGGTTTTTGAGCAATCATTCAGCTATGCCGTACAGCAGAAGCTACCTTGTCTCATAGATGGTGATGGACTTTTCTGGTTACAGAGAAGCCTTGAAAACAATGATAGTGTGACTTTGCCGCAGCCATTGATTTTGACTCCACACTTTGGCGAAGCAGCTCGGCTGTTAAGCTGCGATACAGCCAAAGTCAGTGATGATAGAATCGCTGCTGCTAAAGACATCTCCGAAAAATATCACTGTATTTGTTTATTAAAAGGTGCAGGAACGATATTGTCTGATGGGCAACAGGTAGTAATAGCAGGTGGTGCTCATCCAGCTATGGCAACAGCCGGGCTTGGAGATGTGTTAAGTGGACTGATTGGCTCTTTGGTGGTGCAGGGTATGTCAGGCTGGGATGCAGCGCGACTGGCTACCTCTATTCATTTTGCTGCTGGTGTTGAAGCAGCTGGCGATAGAACTCGAGGCATGTTGGCTTCCGAGTTGATTGAAACGATAAACTTTTTGGTAAACAGGTAACTGGTTTACCTCTTGTTTCGGATTTGAGCAGATGCAGAATATTACAGTTGAATTAGTCGATGAGTTTCAAACCGTGAGGATGGGACAAAAACTGGCCGCCTGCATTAAAGCACCTATGACGATTTACTTTAAGGGTGACCTTGGGGCCGGTAAAACCACACTAATTCGCGGAATTTTACGTGGCTTTGGCTACCAGGGAGCCACAAAAAGCCCTACTTACACCTTGGTAGAGCCTTACGAGCTAGTAGGTGTGTCCATTTACCACTTTGATCTTTATCGGTTAGCTGATCCTGAAGAGCTGGAATTTATCGGTATTCGGGAATATCAACAACCTGATTCCATCATGTTGATAGAGTGGCCAGAAAAGGGCTTGGGAATGATTCCGCAGGCCGATCTGATGATTGAGTTGGATTATAATAATGATGGACGAGTGGTAACCTTGTCTTCGGCTAAAAGCGAGATTATGCAAAAACTGGAAAAAAGCTGTGATTTTATGCCAAAATCAAGCTAAAGCACTGGGAATAAGTGACTAACTATAACGATATGATGAGAAAGTGGCTGACAATTACACTGAGCATGTTAATGCTCACGCTTGGTATATCCGCTGCACAGGCATCGGTGATCCAAAGCATGCGTTTCTGGCAATCGCCGGAATCGACTCGTGTTGTCCTTGATTTATCCTCCCCAGTCACCCATGAGATCAGTATCCTTGAAAACCCTCACCGAATAGTCGTCGATATTCCTGGCGCAAACGTCAATGTTGATCTTAACCGACTTGATATTCAAAGCGATCTGGTCAAGCGAGTGCGAAAAAGCAGCCCTCCGCGTGATGGTGTTCTGCGCCTGGTTCTTGATTTGAATAAAGCGGCCAAACCTAAGAGTTTCTCACTTAAACCCTATCAGGAATATGGTGATCGGCTGGTTATTGATCTATTTGATGAAAGCCGCGAAGAAATCCAGCCTCCAGTTGCTGCTCAGGGAAGTGATCGCGATATCGTGGTTGCAGTTGATGCCGGACATGGTGGTGAAGACCCTGGGGCCATAGGTGGCCGTGGCACTAAAGAAAAAGATATTGTACTGGCGCTTTCTAAAGAGTTGGTGAAAGAACTCAATAAGGTAGAAGGCATTAAAGCTTTTCTGACCCGAACAGGCGATTATTATCTACCGCATCGAAAGCGCACCGATCTGGCCAGATTGCAGCGTGCAGATTTATTCGTATCAGTGCATGCTGATGGCTTTAAGAGTCCTCGGGCAAAAGGTGCATCGGTTTGGGTTCTCAACTTGCACGGCGCCAAGTCTGAAGTCGCGCGTTGGATGCAGATGCAGGAAGAAAAGTCAGAACTACTGGGTGGTGTTGATAGCTCGGTGGTTCTCTCAAATTACGACAACTCCGTTAAGTCTGTGCTACTTGATTTGCAGATGGAGAATTCTATTACTGAAAGTACCAAGGTGGCGAACATAGTGCATGGCGCCATGAGCAAAGTGGTTCCTAAAATGCACAAAAAGCATGTTGAAGAAAACTCCTTGCTGGTACTCAAAAATCCAGACATTCCGTCAATATTGGTTGAGTTGGGCTTCATCACCAATCCTGAAGAAGAAGCACTGATGAAAACCGCTTCTTATCGACAAAAGTTAGCTCGTGGCGTTGGTGACGGAATTGTTGATTACTTTAAACAGCACGCACCGGATGGAACACTGTTTGCAGCGCGTTATCGTCAGAATATATATCATGTGCAGCGCGGAGACAGCCTGATCAAGGTTGCTCGTCGATTTAATGTTTCAGTAAGAGATTTAAAAAGTGCCAATCAGCTTTCAACCAATGTCGTAAGGATTGGCCAAAAATTGGTTATTCCAACTGCCGAATAAAGTTTGATTCGGTTTTCTCTTTTTTTACAAGTAAATTACTTTAATGCCAATTCATAAGCTTTCTCCTTTAGTTGCCAACCAGATTGCTGCGGGTGAGGTCGTAGAGCGACCAGCTTCCGTAGTGAAAGAATTATTGGAAAACGCCATTGATGCCAAGGCAGATAGAATTCAAATTGATATTGAGCGTGGTGGGACCCGGCTGATTCGGGTGACGGATAATGGCGAAGGTATCAGTCGCGATGAGTTGGAACTTGCTTTGGCGCGTCATGCAACCAGTAAAATTGAACATTCTGATGACCTGAAAGCGATTTATACACTGGGCTTTCGTGGCGAGGCTTTGGCCAGTATCAGTTCTGTGGCAAAGTTGAAACTCAGTTCAAGACCTCAGGCTCAGGAAATGGGCTGGTCGGCAATCGCTGAAGGTCTGGATATGCAGGTCAAGCTGCAACCTCAGTCACTTCCTGCGGGTACCATCGTTGAAGTTCGGGACTTATTTTTTAATACACCTGCGCGGCAAAAATTCCTGCGAGCCGAGCGTACCGAATTTGTCCACATTGAAGAAACGGTTAAACGAATTGCCCTTGGGTCACCTCATGTGGCCATTACCTTGAGGCACAACAGCAAAGTCATCAAGCGTGTACCTGCGGCTCATAATCATGAGCAGCATCAGCAGCGAATTGGCTCAATTCTGGGCGCTTCATTTTTAAGAGAAGCCATAAAGTTAGATAGCGCAGTTGAGTCTACAAGGTTATATGGTTGGCTTTCACCAGTAGACTGGCATCAAAGTTCGAGTCTCGGGCAGTATGTTTTTGTGAATGGCCGTGCAGTACGTGACCGGACGCTAAATCACGCTATTCGCCAGGCCTATCATGATCGCTTACCGGCAGGACGTATGCCTGCCTATGTGCTCTACTTGGAACTGGAAGCAACTCAGGTTGACGTAAATGTTCATCCAACTAAACATGAAGTGCGCTTTTCCAATGGTCGCCAGGTTCATGACTTTATGAGCCGGATGGTTGAAGAGGCACTGTTGGAACAAAGCGACATTCTTGAAAATAATCATGACGGCGGTAACAGCCGTGAAACGCTTGTCTATATGAAGCCATCGCTGTCATTGGTTCAGTCTAAAACTAAGGATGATCCTTATTTCACACCGCGCCATCAGGCAGGTGCTTTTGCAGAGCCGGCAAGGGAACAAGTTAATGAACGAAGCCCTGCTGGTTATGTACCACAACAGAAAAATCACTGGCCACAGAAACCTAAAACTGATTTGAAACTTGCCAAAGGTGATTTCTGGCTTTTGCATGACCGTTTGTTACTGCAACAGACAGAGCAAGGAATTAATGCTCTGGATCTTAAAGCCTTTTTCTGCAAGCACATGAGAGACTGTTTGCAACAGGAGTGGCTGGCTGGGGAAGTGAAACAGCGACTAATGTTGTTCCCCTTGAGACTTGGCATACCTGCCGATGAGGTAGGCGATAACTTTATTACAGCTTGGAGGGGAGCTGGCTTTGATTTAACTCAGACTGGTCCAAAAACACTGGTAGTTAGAAAAGTTCCAAGCTGCATTTCACACCTCGACTTGCAGCAATGGCTTCAGCAAGTTGTGTATGAGTCAGTCAGTAAAAGTTTAACCGTGCAAGACTGGCAGCGGTTACTTATCGAAACCCTTTCCGATAATTGGGCACCGCAGGGTCAAACTCATTGGTTAGAAGAGTTGGCTCACCTGCCATGGAATGAATCAAAGTTCTGTAAGCGATATACTTCTGAGCAGTTGCTGGAACTATTGATGAGTTCCCAATAATTTTCGATATTTGAAGTCACACCCCGACCACTATGCCAGGCCAATCAATGCACCGACCAGAAAAGACTCAAGCAAAACCTCTTGCCATTTTTATTATGGGGCCAACCGCTTCAGGCAAAACCGAGCTGGCTATTGAGCTTGTAGAGCGTCTCAATGCAGAGATCATCAGTGTCGATTCAGCGATGGTCTATAAAGGGATGGATATTGGCTCTGCTAAACCTTCGGCAGAAGAGTTGGCCCGAGCCCCTCACCGATTAATAGATATCTGCGATCCTGCGGATCCCTATTCTGCTGCGCGCTTTCGCGATGATGCCTTGCGTGAGATGGAGGATATTGTAAGCCAGGGCAAGACTCCGCTGTTAGTTGGCGGAACCATGCTGTATTACAAGGCGTTATTGGAAGGGATGCACAACCTGCCAGACTCAAATCCGGAAGTGCGTGCTAACTTACAACAACGGCTCGAAAGTGAGGGGTTAACCAAGTTGCATCAGGAGTTAGCCAGAATCGATGCTGAGTCAGCTAGCCGGATCCATGAAAATGATCCGCAGCGGACTCTGCGAGCATTGGAAGTTTATGAAATTACCGGCAAGCCTTTGAGTCAATTACATGCTGAGCAGGAACAGAATGATTTTCCTTATCAAACCCTACAGATCGCGCTAGCTCCTGACGATAGAAGCTTTTTACACCAAAGAATTGAAATGCGCTTTCATCAGATGATGGAGCAGGGATTTTTACAGGAAGTTGAGTCGCTTTACGCGCGTGGCGATTTGTATCCAGAGCTGCCATCCATTAAATCTGTGGGCTATCGGCAGATGTGGCAACACCTGGAAGGTGAGCTGTCCCTTGAAGAAGCCATTGAGCGAGGAATTATTGCGACTCGTCAATTGGCCAAGCGTCAGTTTACCTGGCTCAGAAGTTGGAAAAACCTGCATTGGATAGAGTCCAGGCAACCCATAGATAGCCTATATAAAGAAACTGTCCAATTGTTAAATTCTATGTAATGTGACGCTATCCTATTGATATACCTCGATCTGGGTGTTTAATTCGTGTACACTTTTAGCGAGCTTGGGCTTCATTGAGCTCGACTAAGATTTGATTTGTAGATATATAAATGAATTATTGATTAAGGCCTGAGTTAGAAGTGGCCCCAATAATGAAAATACATAAAACACACAGGAGAGAGCTATGTCAAAAGGGCAATCACTACAAGACCCTTTCTTGAACGCATTACGTCGTGAGAAAGTGCCTGTCTCAATTTACCTCGTTAACGGCATTAAACTTCAAGGCCAGATTGAATCTTTCGATCAATTTGTCATTTTATTGAAAAATACTGTTAGCCAGATGGTTTACAAGCACGCAGTTTCAACTGTTGTTCCGATTCGCAATGTTCGTGGTCATTATGGTCAGAATGGCGATAACGGTAACGGTGGTCCAGGTAACGATCACAACATGGGTCCTCAAGGTGGCGGTATGGGCCCCGGTCCTATGACTGGTGGTGGCGGTTACGGTAGCGGACCAATGGGCGGAATGTAGTTCTTAATTCCTACCAAAACAAAGATCTTTATAGTTTTACACAAAGCCATCTGCCGATTCTTGTCGGTCGGTGGCTTTGTTGTGTTAAATTCTTTATGATTTACTCATCAATTCCTTTCTTTAATTATTGTATTCACAGCGAACAGGTTCGCATGTTGAGGTGATTTCTTGTTTGACCGACACAGTGGTGGCGAATCCGCCATTTTGGTACATATCGATTTTCAGCAGTCTCTAAGCCAGGAAAAAAACCAGGAAGATTTACAGGAGTTTGTGGAGTTGGTTCGCTCTGCTGGTCTGGAGGTCATGGATATTATCACTGCCAAACGCTCCAGTCCTGACCCAAAATTCTTTATTGGTAGTGGCAAAATTGATGAAATCAAAAGCGCCAAGCAGGCTACCAATGCCAATGTCATAATTTTCAATCACAACCTTTCGCCTGCGCAGGAACGTAACATTGAGCGCGCGGTTGAAGCGCGGGTGATTGACCGTATAGGTCTAATTCTGGATATCTTTGCCCAGCGAGCTTCGACCTTTGAAGGTAAGTTGCAAGTTGAACTGGCTCAGTTGCGCCATTTATCGACACGCCTGATTAGAGGCTGGACACACCTTGAGCGACAAAAAGGTGGTATCGGCTTGCGTGGTCCTGGTGAAACACAGCTGGAAACAGACCGTCGCTTACTGCGTGAAAGAATTAAGTATATTGATAAACGATTAGAAAGGGTTTCCAAGCAGCGTGAGCAGGGACGTCGTTCCAGAAAGCGCGCCAATATCAAAACCATTTCCATTGTTGGTTATACCAACGCCGGGAAATCCACATTATTCAATTACTTAACTACGGCAGGAGTGCTGGCGGAAGATAAGTTATTTGCGACATTGGATCCAACGTTAAGACGTATCAGTTTGCCACAGGGAACTGATGTCATTATCGCGGATACGGTAGGGTTTATTCGCCACCTGCCACACGAATTGGTAGCCGCTTTCCGAGCAACCCTTGAAGAGTCAGTCGAAGCGGACGTCTTGCTGCATGTGATTGATGCCGCCAGCGAGCGTCGTGAGGAAAATATGGAGCAGGTGGAAGAAGTATTAAGTGAAATTGGTGCTACGGATATTCCAAGACTCGAAGTTTATAACAAGATTGACCTGATTGAAGGCGCTGAGCCCCATGTGGATCGTGACGATAAAGGGCGTCCCATTCGAGTATGGATTTCGGTTCTAAAAGAACAGGGCATTGAGTTGTTAAGAGAGGCCATTGAGGAATTGGCGCAGGAAGAGCAATTTAATGCGGAACTGAGGATTCCTCCTCATCAGGGAAGGTTGCGCGGTCTGCTATACGAACTTCAGGCAGTAGAATCGGAAAATACCAGTGATAATGGTGACATTTTATTGACAATCAGTCTGCCAAAATCAGACTGGATTCGCCTTGGACGTCAGCTCGAAAAGGACTTGAGTCCTTTTGTTGTAAATTAGTAATTGTAACAGAATGCCCGATTTACCTTGAAAGGGGGGCTAGTGCTCCCTACAATTCGGGATAGATTTTAAATAGTGAACTGGAGATGACTATGGCCTGGAATGAACCGGGTAATAATAATGATCAAGACCCATGGGGCAAAAAACGCCCTAATAATAACAATGACCTTGATAAGTTACTGAAACAAGCCAGCGAAAAGTTCGGTGGCATATTCGGTGGTGGTAAGGGCAATGGTAAAGGCAGTTCTGGTGGAAATGCCTCTTTTATTATTGGCTTGTTGGTGTTGGTAGCAATTTACTTGTTTAAGTCAGCTTATACTGTTGATGAAAAGCAGAATGCTATTGTATTGACGCTTGGTAAGCATACTCGTACCGATACGGCTGGTTTACACTTTGCGTTCCCTCCGATTCAGCAGGTCTATTTAATCGACGTTGAAAGCATCAAGGATGTTGAAGTTGAAGGCCTGATGTTAACCAAAGACGATAACGTAGCGACGGTTAAGGTTAAAGTTCAATATCGGGTTAACGATCCATTGGATTATAAGTTCAATGTTGTCGACCCTGTTGAAACTTTGAAGCATGCCACCGAAGCAGCGCTGCGCCAGGTTATCGGACACACTCTTTTGCAGGATGCGCGTACTGATAAGAAAGAAGATGTTCGTAAGAATGTTGAGAATGAATTGAAATCAATTCTTAAACCTTATAATGCTGGTATTGAAATCTTTCGTTTGAACTTAATCGGCAACGTAGATGTTCCACCGTCAGTTAAGCCCGCCTTTGATGACGCTATCAAAGCGGAAGAAGATCAGCGTGCCTATCTTGAACAGGGCCAGGCCTATCGCAGTAAACAGATTCCTCTTGCCGAAGGTCAGGCACAACAACTCATACAGCAAGCAAACGCCTATCGCGCCCGCGTGGTTGAGAAAGCTGCGGGTGAGGTAGCTCGTTTCGAGAAATTATTGCCAGAATATACGGCGGCTCCGGTGGTGACTCGTCAGCGTTTGTATATTGAAACCATTGAGAGCGTATTGAGCAAAACCAGCAAGGTTATGCTTGATGTCGAAGGTGGTAATAATATGACCTACATCCCGCTTGACAGTATTATGAAGCGTAGCAAGACTTCAAACACTGACAACAGCAATCAAAAGCAGCAATAGGAGACGAACATGAATAAGCTAATTTCATTAATTGTAGTACTCATTATTGCTGCCATCGTCATCATGACCTGTACTTTTAAGGTAAAAGAATGGGAAACGGCGATTGTGCTGCAATTCGGTGATATTAAGAAAAATGACGATGATACCGCAAAGTTGTATCAACGTGGATTCCATTTCAAGTGGCCCATTGCGGACGAAGTCATTACGATGGATAAGCGAATCCAGACCTTTGATGGTGAGTCTGATCGTATTGCTACTACTGAACAGAAAGACCTGATCGTTGATAGCTATATTAAATGGCGCATTAAAGACTTTGACCATTTCTACCGTCGTACCGGTGCTAACTATCGTGTGGCTGAACGTTTATTGGATAACACTGTTGAGAACGCCCTACGTGAAGAGTTTGGTAAGCGTACACGTACACAGGTGGTTTCCGGCGAACGTGAAGAAGTCATGGGCTTGATGCTAACTGAGACTCAGAAGATTGCACCTGATCTGGGTATTGAGGTGGTCGATATTCGCGTTAAAACCATCAACTTGCCAACTGAAGTAAGTGAGTCAATTTATAATCGTATGCGTAATGAGCGGGTAAAAATTGCCAATGCGCATCGTTCAGAGGGTGAAAAAGATCGTCAGATTATCGTTGCTGAAACCGATGCTGAAATCCAGCGCATTTTAGCCAGCGCGGATCGTGAGGCTCGTGAGATTCGTGGTCAGGCAGATGCCGAAGCTGCGGAAATATACGCTAAAACTTATGGCAAGAACCCAGAGTTTTATGCCTTTTTGCGCAGTCTGGATGCTTATAAAGAATCATTCAAAAGCGAAGATGACGTGATTGTCATTAAGCCAGACAGTGAATTCTTTAAGTATTTCAAAGACATGGATGGAAAATAAAACTTTCCATCAAGGCAAGGGCCAGCTTAGCTGGCCTTTTTTAATGGTTTGAAGGTTGACGGTGGATAAAGCGGGTGAGCTTATGTCACAGGAATTTATGATAGCGTTAGGTCTGTTACTGGTATTTGAAGGCTTCATGCCTGCGGTCATGCCCAAGGCGTGGAAACGCATGATGTGGGAAGTGATGAAGCGACCCGATACCAGCGTTCGAATAGGTGGTTTTTTGACGATGCTCGCCGGCCTGGTCTGGGTTCTGTGGGTTCTATAGGTTCAGGCTTGATATCCGTAAGCTAGAATCTATGGGGATTTTATGGCTAACCCATTGATATTCAAAGCGACAGTTCCTGTTTTCATCGTAGAGTTCGATTTTTTCAAAAAAAGGGGGATTTTCGCGTTTTTTGACGGTAAAATGCGCGGTTTCCTGTCCTTTTTCGTGGCAATAAACCCATCAATCTACTAAGTAGAGAAAGAGTTAAAAATGGCACAAAGCGTTGTGGTTCTAGGCACCCAATGGGGTGACGAAGGTAAAGGTAAAATCGTTGACTTGTTAACTGAACAGGCGAGCGCCGTAGTGCGCTACCAGGGCGGTCATAATGCAGGTCATACATTGGTCATCAAAGGCGAGAAGACCGTTCTTCATTTGATTCCATCAGGAATTTTGAATGACGGTGTTATGTGTTACATCGGTAACGGTGTGGTGCTTGCCCCTGATGCCTTACGCAAGGAAATGGATATGTTGCTTGAGCGAAACGTGCCTGTCACGGAGCGTTTGCGAGTCAGCCCTGCCTGTCCTTTAATTCTTCCTTATCATGTCGCGCTTGATAACGCTCGTGAAGCATCGCGTACTGAGCAAAAGAAAATCGGTACTACTGGTCGTGGTATAGGTCCGGCCTATGAAGACAAGGTTTCACGTCGTGGTTTACGGGTTGAGGATCTGTTTGATGATGCTCGTCTGGAAGAGAAGTTGCGTGATGTGATGAAACTGCACAACTTTGTCCTGACTGAATACTACAAAGCTGAGCCAATTGACTTTGATGAGACTTTTGCTCTTTGCAAAGAATATGCAAAGTGGCTGAAACCTATGGTTTCAGACGTTCCTGCCATTCTTGCTGATATGCGTCGTGAAGGTAAAAAACTGATGTTTGAAGGTGCGCAAGGCACCTTGCTTGATATCGACCACGGTACCTATCCTTTTGTGACATCTTCAAATACTACAGCTGGTGGTGTGGCTACTGGCTCTGGTGTCGGTCCACGTCACATTGATTATGTATTGGGTATTACCAAAGCATACACCACACGTGTAGGCGGTGGCCCATTCCCAACTGAGCTATTTGATGATACTGGCAAGCACCTGGCAAAAGTCGGTAACGAGTTTGGTGCAACCACAGGTCGCCCACGTCGTTGTGGCTGGTTGGATGCAGTAGCATTGAAGCGCGCTGTGGATATTAACAGCGTATCTGGTCTTTGCATGACCAAGCTGGATGTTCTTGATGGTCTTGAGACGGTAAAAATTGCAGTTCAATATGACTGCCCAGTGAATGGTGAAATGCACAACACACCGAGCTGTGCAGAAGACTATGAGCGCTTAAAGCCGGTTTACATCGAGTTGCCGGGTTGGAAAGAATCAACTTTCGGTGCTAAATCAATTGCTGAGCTACCTAAAAATGCGGTCGACTTCATCGCTAAAGTTGAAGAGTTGGTTGGCGTTCCTGTCGACATCATTTCAACTGGTCCTGATCGTGTTGAAACCATAATTAAGCGCCATCCATTTGAAGCTTAAATAAGAAAATACAGAAGCGACCTGCGGGTCGCTTTTTTTATGGCTACTTGTTTTGTAAATAAATTATAAGAAAGGGAATGACTATGTTTGCCTCCAGCAATGATCGGATCAGTAGTATTGACTTAATGCGTGGTGTGGTCATCTTGATGATACTGGTAATCAATATTAATTACTTCTCCACTCCGAGCTTGCTTAGATATAACCCACTGGCATTCGGTGATTTTACAGCAGCCGATAAATGGATCTGGTTGTTTGAATACGCATTAGTTAAGCAGCGCTTTATGGCGTTGTTATCAATATTGTATGGAGCCGGCATAGTTCTATTCGCCAATAAATATACCAAGCAAGGCATCACTCCTATTAAACCTTTCTTTATGCGTTCTGTATTGTTGCTGGTATTTGGCTTGTTACATGCTTATTTGATTTGGGACGGAGATATTTTGGTGGCCTATGCTTTATGCGGGATGTTAGTTTTCTGGCTGCGAAATCTTAAACCTGTTTTACTCATTACTGTAGGCTTCCTTCTCGCACTGGGATCTGTTGCACCCTATATTTATGATTCAATATTGGCTATTTTCGATCCCCCACCAACTAGCCCTTATTGGTCTGCGGATACTGAAACACAAACTAAAATGTTAAATGCATACAAGGGAAACTGGTGGCAACTTACAGCAGACCGTATTGAAGTCGCTATAGAGCGTCAGACCTGGGATTTCCTATATTTCACATTATGGCGTACCTCAGGATTGATGATGGTTGGAATGGGGTTGGTAAAAGTGGGCTTTTTTAGTGGGCAGCGCAACCATAAAGCCATTATGTGGGCTTGTTTGTTAGTAGGACTTCCTTTATCGCTTATAACTGCCTGGCTTTACACCGAAACAGGTTTCTCCTACCAGTTTTTTAACAGTTATTTATCCATTAGTTTCTATATCGGTGCCCTTGTTCTGGCTATGGCGTATGTGTGTTTATTCATAGTCTGGGCACAGTCTAGTTTTGCGCAAGGACTGCAAAGCTTAATGTCCAAAGTAGGGCGGATGGCTTTTACTCTTTATATAATGCAAAGTGTTATTTGCGGATTTATTTTCTACGGTTATGGACTTGATATGTATGGAAAAGTTTCGCGCAGTGAGTTGGTCTTGCTTACGCTGGCCATTTGGGCGATACAAATCATGTTTGTGAAAATGTGGTTTCAATATTTCGAGCAGGGTCCATTAGAAACCGTATGGCGAAAAGGGTATAGCTGGGGGAATGCATAATGAGCGAGAAAATTGTTAAGGGCAAATATAAGCATTACAAAGGTAAGTTTTACGAAGTGCTGGACGTGGCAAGACACTCAGAAACTTTGGAATATTTTGTCGTCTATAAAACACTTTATGGCGATTTCGATACCTGGATTCGACCTCTGGAAATGTTTATTGAGTCCATTGAAGTTGATGGTGAGCAAGTAAAACGCTTTGAGCTAGTTGAAGAAAGTTAATACGCTTAACTAACTCCAGATAAAGCAACTGGCTCTTTTGCCCATGACATCAAAGCTTAACCGTTTATCGGCAGCTCTTTGTGCAAGTCCATAACAGATGTGCAACGGTATCAGATGTTCTTCGCGCGGATGGCAATAGAGCGCGCCCGGTGCGTTCTGCCACTCCATTAATCTCTCTGCACGATCAAACTCATGTAATGATGCGCTCATACAGGTTTCTGTAAGCCAGTCATCGAAAGCTTCGTTGAGTTGTCGAGATTGTTGATCTCTGGCACCAAAAAATGCCTTCAGGTTGTGAAAAGAGAATCCAGAGCCAAGTATCAGTATATTTTCGGATAGTAGGCTTCTGAGAGCTCGGCCTAACTGGATATGTTTCTCTGGATCGAGCCCGTTCAATAATGAAATCTGAATGACCGGAATATCCGCCTCAGGATACATAATCTTTAAGGGGACAAAGACACCGTGATCGAGCCCGCGAGTAGCCTCCATTTCAGTGGAGATATTCTTGTGAGACAGCAGGGTCTGAATTTTATCTGCTAGAGGAGGATTTCCGGAAACTGGATACTGAATATGATAAGACTCTTCTGGAAAACCATAATAATCATAATAAAGTGAAGGACGCGGATTAGAAATAATGCTCACTTCAGACTCTTCCCAATGAGCACTGAATACGACGACAGCTTCAGGCTTACGTACTTCTTTGGCAAATGATTGAAGATTATCAACCATCTCCTGATGGGCTGGGTCGCCAAGTAAAGGAAGCGGACCGCCCCCGTGAGAAATATATGCAATCGTTGCTTTTTGCGCAGCCATATTCAATCCATTAATTAAGTTACCCTAATGGTAGCTGACAATCACTGGAAGAGACTATAACCCAATGCACATAGTCACTGTGCGCTATTGTTATAATTGGATATGTTTATGAATTAACTGAGACATAGCTTCCGGTTGTGTTTGCAAAAGCATATGTGTTGCTTCGACAACTTCGACCTGTAAGTTACTGCACAACTCCTCAAAAGCTTTGAGGTTATAGGCGCTTACAAGGTTATCCATAGTCGCTTGAACGTAAACACATGGCACATCAATAACCTGACTTGGTTTTTGAACAGTAGCGATGGCTTTAAAACGTTTTTTAATGTTGGAAAAGTTAATGTTCTGTATGGCTTTGTTTAGTAATTGTTTAAGCTCAGGTGATGACCATCGATTAAACAGAATATGAGCCAGCACTTTATTTGGAATTATGTTCAGAAGTCGTACTGGAAGAAAACGACCAATCTTACCAATCAAGCTTGGTGGCTGTAGAAAGCAACCAAAGAAGAAGATTTGTTTAATCCGAATTTTGTTGCGCCTCGCCAGTTCATAAGCCAGTAAGCCCGAATAAGACTCCACGATCAGAATCACTTCTTCATCACTCACCGCATCCTCAATAATCGAAACCTGGTTCAAAATACTCTGATCAGAATCATCCGTTAATGGCATGACTTCAACGGGTAGGTCAGGCTTAAATGTATTCAAGAAGGGAGCAAACAAGATCCCCGAACCATCAACACCGGGCAGTAGAATAATTTTCATAGAGAAGGTTGTTGTCGGATGATAAAGCCATCCTACAACAGGCTGGGATATTTGATAAATGAAAGCGCGGAATTAATCCGCGCGGCTCATGAACTTCTTTTCTTCAACGTTGATTTTAACTTTCTCGCCGTTGGCGATGTACTCTGGAACCTGAATAGTCAAACCTGTTGCGAAGGTTGCGGGTTTAGTTCGGGCAGTTGCCGAAGCCCCTTTAATTGAAGGGTCGGTTTGCTCAATGACCATTTCTACAGATTGTGGTAACTCAAGGCCAATCACTTTGTCATTAACCAGCACGACACGTAAATCTTCGATGTATTCTGTAATGAACAGTAACTCGTCTTCGATGTCTTCTTTATTGAAGGTGTATTGGCTGTAATCTTCACTGTCCATGAAAATAACGCTGTCACCTTCGGTATAGGAGAAAGTCGCTGGACGCTTGGTCAAGTCAACGGTAGTGATTTGGTCATCACCTTTGAATCGTTCTTCAACTTTCAGGCCAGTTTGAACATCGGTGAAACGCATCTTGTACAGGGTAGCAGCACCACGTGCGCTAGGGCTACTGACTTCAATATTCTTAACAACCAACAACTTGCCGTTGTATTCAACCGCCATGTTGCGCTTGATATCACTTGCTTTTGCCATGATGAACTCTCAATTTATAGAGGTTAAAAATTGGGCATATTGTATGAGGATGTCAGGATATTGGGAATAGGGGAATGGAAATAAATGAGCGGATGGTAAGTTAAGAAAGTGGTATGGGCGACCCAGTGTGGTCGCCCAATTACTCTATGTTTTATAGCGATTTCTTAAAGAACTCGGTTAAATCTTTTTTCAATTTAATCAGATCATGCTCACGGATATACATCATATGACCTGACTCATAGTAGTACATGTGCACATTGTCTTTGAGCTGCTTGGGCAGTCCCATATGAGAAAATGTATATTCAGTAGCGAAGAAAGGTGTCGCAAAATCGTAATAGCCATTACCCACATAAACCTGCATGTCTGGGTTACGCAGCATGGCCGCAGTTAGCTTGTCACTGATGTCACGGTTCTGACGATAAAAGTCTTCATAGTTCCAGCTTTTTACACCGCCGCCCAAAATATAATAAGGAAGGTCTGACTTATAATTGAGCTCAGTTGAAAGGTAGGTCATCAGATTTTCGGTGTAGGTACCATGGATAGCCATGTAGCTTGGGTCGCGATAGCCTGGCTTGTTTAAGGCATCAAGTTCTGGAGTGGTGAAACGACTATCCAGACGACCAATGGTTTCGCCCTCTTTGCGCTTAATATTATGCACAAAATCATCTAACGAAATTCTTAAATCATTCTCCATAACCAGATCAACAGAAAGGCCAGTAAAGTCGGCAACTCTTTCAGCAATAGCACGCTTCTTGCGGGGTTCCAGGTTATCACCCTGCAGCAAAGCCAACGCATATTCATTCAGCGCAAATTCTTTGGCTTGTTCAATGGCATTTTTTAAATCGGCATCCAAAGGCGCTTTCAGTTTTTTGTGGTACCAGGCAGCTGCGGTGTAGCTTGGCAGCATGGTTATAGGCGGTAGCAAATCCATCTGGTCGTTAAAGTCGTCCAGCTGGAAATTAAGCACGCTGGATACCAGCATGATGCCATTGAAATACACACCATGGTTTTGACCCATGTGATAAGCAATACCGGCTGAACGAGTAGTACCGTAGCTTTCGCCAATCAGGAACTTAGGCGAACTCCAACGTTCATTACGAGTCATATACAGGCGAATAAATTCAGATACCGTGCGAATATCTTCCCAGACACCGTGGAAGTCTTTATCGGTACCTTTATCGTGCGAGCGGCTATAGCCAGTGCCCACAGGGTCGATAAACACGATATCGGTTAAGTCCAGCAATGAGTATTCATTGTCCACCATCTCAAACGGCGGCTTTAATGGGAACCCTTCTTTATCCATCACCACACGCTTCGGGCCAAGTGTGCCCATATGCAACCAGACAGATGCTGAGCCCGGGCCACCATTGTAGGCAAAAGTGATCGGACGGTTTTTGGCTTTTGCGCCTTTTTGAGTGTAGGCGGTGAAGAAAATCGAACCTATGACTTCGTTGTTTTCGTTATAAACAAATGAGTTACCCGTTTCAGCCTTATAGTTGATAGTCTTGCCGCCAACTTTTGTTGAATGCTCTGTAATAACGGTTTTCTCTTCAGGATAAGGATTCGGTGCTTCTGACTTCTCTTCAGCGGCAAATGCGCTAAAAGATAAGCTCATACTCAATAACAGGACTGCAATTTTCATCAAAATTCCCCAAATAACAACACATGAAAAAAACTTAACTTAACAGCCTAGCAATATTGGGCAATTGAGCAAGCGGGGATTTGTAAGAAATGTTATCGGCAGTGAGTCATATAAAGTAGGTTATAAAGATCTCAACCTTTCAATTGAACAGTTGAAACCCTATACTCATGAAAAATTGATAAATTAAAACTCAACAACATAAAAGGGATAAAACATGAAACCAATTCATTATCTGGGGTTAGTGGTACGACTTTTTGCTATTTGTCTGTTTATTTACGGGGTAATCGGAATTATTGAATTCCTTACGCTTAGATTGAATGATATGACATCCTTTAAGCCAGGCTTTATATCAATGATTATAATGTTAATACCTATAATCACTTCAGTTTTTCTTTGGTTTTTCCCTTTAACGGTTGCCTATAAGTTGCTAGGTAAGGAAGAACGAGAGTTTGAGCCGGTCAATCCTAAAAGTTTGTTAACAATCTTTGTAGCATCAATTGGTTTGTTCTTTTTGTACAAATCTTTAATGGATGGTGCGTTTTGGCTCGCTTTTTACGCAATGTCCTCTAGCGGATCATCTGAAATAATGACGCCGTCACAAGTATCTACATTATTAGCAATGGATGTTAGCGATCAGGCCGCAATAATATCAACGTTAGTTGAGTTAATTGTTGCATTATTGTTGGTTGTTAAATGCCGCACCATAGCTGGTTTTATGGCTCGCATCGCTCGTTAATCAATTTCTTATTCTTTAAATCCATCCCGCTATCTTCTATAAAATTATCTCAATAAAATGGCGGGATGATTATCATTTTCATTACCTTTAATTATTTCTAGAATAATTAATCTTTTCTGGGCTAATACCTTAAAAATCCTCGTGCGAATAGTGGCCTGTAAAAATGCCAATCCAATACTTCTTATATTAAAATCTTATGTTATCCTGAGTCCTGTTGGTGATAACTCGACTGCACTTAGGGATATGTCTTTATGAAAGAGTGACTTAAGGTTCATGTATGGACTCGGCGTAGGCGGCATTTTTGGCGTCATAGTTATTGCCTATCACTTCATATATGAATTAAAACAGGCCTTTATGGATTCGCTTGATCCAGATCAAGTATTCAATATCGGTCCTTCCTTATGATCACACTGCTAAAACACCCTGAATTTATGTAAGTCCTTGGTTTATAAGGAAGGTTATGATGAGTGAGCTAAAAAAAGATAATTATAACTATAAGGTCATAAGGCAGTTTGCCGTTATGTCTGTAGTTTGGGGAATTGTTGGTATGGCGGTTGGGGTTTTAATCGCTGCCCAGCTGATGTTCCCGGCACTGAATTTTGATACTTCATGGCTACATTTTGGCCGTCTTCGTCCACTTCATACTAACGCGGTTATTTTCGCTTTCGGCGGCTGTGTGTTGATGGCTACTTCTCTTCACTGTGTCCAACGTACCAGTTATGCACGACTGATCAGCGATAAGCTGGCGGCTTTTGTATTCTGGGGTTGGCAATTGGTGATTGTATTGGCGGCAATTACCTTGCCAATGGGTCTAACGACGACTAAAGAATACGCTGAGCTTGAGTGGCCAATCGATATCTTGATCGCTATCGTTTGGGTCGCTTACGCAGTGTTGTTCTTTGGCACCATCATGAAGCGTAAGGTGTCGCACATTTATGTAGCGAACTGGTTCTTCGGTGCATTCATCATCACCATTGCGGTGCTGCACATCGTAAACAGCGCAGCGCTTCCGATTGACTGGACTACCTGGAAATCTTACTCGGTTTACTCAGGTGCGATTGATGCGATGGTTCAGTGGTGGTATGGTCATAACGCGGTTGGTTTCTATCTGACTGCGGGTTTCCTAGGCATCATGTATTACTATGTTCCAAAGCAGGCGGGTCGCCCGATATATTCGTATCGCTTATCGATTGTTCACTTCTGGGCATTGATTGCGATTTATATGTGGGCCGGTCCTCACCACTTACACTACAGTTCATTACCTGACTGGGCACAGTCATTGGGTATGGTCTTCTCATTGATTCTTCTTGCGCCATCCTGGGGCGGCATGATCAACGGTATTATGACCCTGTCCGGTGCATGGCATAAGCTTCGCACCGACCCAATTATCAAGTTCCTGATCGTATCATTATCCTTCTACGGCATGTCGACGTTTGAAGGCCCAATGATGTCCATCAAGACGGTGAATGCTTTATCGCATAACACTGATTGGACAGTGGGTCACGTACACGCAGGCGCTTTGGGCTGGGTTGCCATGGTTTCGATTGGTGCACTTTACGCCATGATTCCTTCTATCTTCGGTAAAGAAAAGATGCATAGCATCAGCTTGATTAACATGCACTTCTGGTTATCGACAATCGGTGTGGTGCTTTATATCGCAGCGATGTGGATTGCGGGTGTCACTCAAGGTCTTATGTGGCGTGCTACAAACTCTGACGGTACTTTGACTTACTCTTTCGTGCAGAGCTTAGAAGCCACTTATCCTTACTATGGTATTCGTTTACTTGGCGGCATCATCTTCCTGGCCGGTATGTTTGTTATGGCATACAACGTGATGAAGACGATTTCCGGCGCGAAAAATGCGGATACCCGTATCCCACAACCAGCGCACTAGGAGGGCACACAAATGAATCATGAAAAAGTCGAAAAGAATGTTGGTTTGATGGGTATTCTGATTGTGGTCGCCATCAGTTTTGGTGGTCTTGCTGAAATCGTGCCCTTATTTTTCCTAAAAGATACCACGCAACCTATTTCCACCTTGCGTCCTTATACCGCGCTTGAGTTGGAAGGTCGTGATATTTATATCCGTGAAGGTTGCCACGTTTGCCACACTCAGATGGTACGTCCATTCCGCGCCGAAACAGAGCGCTATGGTCACTATTCTGTAGCAGGCGAAGACGTTTATGAATTCCCATTCCTATGGGGTTCAAAGCGTACTGGGCCTGACCTGGCTCGCGTCGGCGGTCGTTATTCGGATGAGTGGCATTATGTGCACCTGATGAATCCTCGTGATCCGGTACCTGAGTCGAATATGCCTTCTTTCCCATGGCTAGATGAAAACATTCTGGATGGTGAAAAAACTGCTGCCAAAATGGAGACCATGCGTAAGTTAGGTGTTCCTTATACCGATGAAGAGATTGCAGCTGCCAAAGAGCAGGTTGCAGGCAAAAAAGAAATCACTGCCTTGATTGCCTATTTGCAGTCCCTTGGCCATGAGCATGGCACAGTACAAAATTCAGGAGGTGAATAATGGATATCAATATTTTCCGCGGTGTTATGACCCTGATAATTATGTTGCTCTTTATCGGCCTCTGTATTTGGGTGTATTCAAAAAAACGTAAGCCAATGTATGACCAGGCAGCGCGTATGGCTCTCGATGAAGGTGATAAGGAGTCAACAGCCAACAATCATAAAGAGGTGATGAGTCATGAGTAATGCATTAAGCTTTTATATTATTCTGATCGTTGCCATCAATATTCTTGGTTGCGTGGCGTTGCTCTATTTTACTCGCAAAAAGAAGCAAAGTGGTGAGCAGGGCAAAACAACAGGCCATGTCTATGACGGTATTGAAGAGTATGACAACCCAATGCCTCGCTGGTGGTTGTGGATGTTTTACATCACGATTGTGTTTGCGATTGTGTACCTGATTTTGTATCCGGGCCTTGGCAAGTTTAAAGGCGTTCTAGGTTGGTCGCAGATCAGCCAGTACGAAGAAGAAGTCGCCGAAGCAGATGCTAAATATATGCCACTTTTTGAAAAGTACGCGGCCATGTCTGTAAAAGATTTGCAGAACGAACCAGAAGCATTGCAGATGGGGCAGTCGATTTTTGCCAACACCTGTTTCGGTTGTCATGGTGCAGATGGGCGTGGCGGTATTGGCTTTCCAAATCTGACTGACGATGACTGGTTATACGGTGGCACACCTGATGACATCATGTATTCAATTATGGAAGGTCGTAAAGGTGCAATGCCTGCCTGGGGTTCTGCTTTAGGTGAAGAGGGTGTTTCACAGGTGGTGCATTACATACTAAGCCAAAATGAAGTGGAGCGTACCTTCAAACCTAATCTTGTTGATGAAGGTAAAGTGAAATACGAAGCTATGTGTGCTGCATGTCATGGTAAAGACTTAAGTGGTAATACAGCCATGGGTGCACCAAACCTGAAAGACACAACCTGGTTGCATGGTGGTTCAATCAGCATGATTAAAGATGTGATTGAAAATGGTATTCAGGCCAATATGCCAGCCCACGACAAAATCTTAGGCAAAGAAAAGGCACATCTGGTTACCGCTTATGTGTATAGCTTATCTCACTCAGATGATAAGCAAAGCCAAGAGTAACAGTCTGTAATATTGGTCTAAACATTAATACAGGTTTGAGCAATGAGTGAACAAAACGATACTTACGTAGTAGGCGACGAACAGGACCTCTACGTAAAGCGGAAAAAAGTTTTTTCGAAGAAAGTATCAGGACGGTTTAACAACCTCCGAGTCTTGTCCGTTTGGTTATTGCTTGGCCTGTATTATGGATTACCTTGGATTAGCTGGAACGGTCAACAGGCCGTTCTATTTGATCTGCCCGCACGAAAATTTCATTTATTTGGTCTGACTTTTTTTCCACAAGATTTTATATTCCTGACGTTACTGTTAATTATCGCGGCAATGGCATTGTTTTTTTTCACGACCATTGCTGGACGCCTCTGGTGTGGTTACGCATGTCCGCAAACTGTCTGGACTGAAGTCTTTATCTGGATGGAGCGACTAGTTGAGGGAGACCGTAATAAACAATTAAAGTTAGAAAAGCAGCCTTGGAACTTTGAAAAACTTCGTAAGCGACTGGCGAAACACGCGCTGTGGATTATCTTTGCATTGTTTACCGGTTACACCTTCGTCGGTTATTTCACTCCGATTACAGAACTTACCGATAAAATCCTGACCTTAAGTACAGGTCCCTGGGAAACCTTCTGGGTTCTATTTTACAGTTTCGCCACTTGGGGCAATGCTGGTATGTTGCGTGAGCAGGTCTGCATTTATATGTGCCCTTATGCGCGATTCCAGAGTTCCATGTTCGATAAGGATACTCTGATCATCGCCTATGATGAACAGCGTGGTGAGCAGCGTGGCCCGCGTAAAAAAGATATGCCCAAGGAAGAGTATGAGGCAAAAGGGTTGGGTGATTGTATCGACTGTATGCAGTGTGTTCATGTGTGCCCAACCGGTATTGATATTCGTGACGGCTTGCAGTATGAATGTATTGCCTGCGCGGCCTGTATTGATGCTTGCGATGAAGTGATGGATAAGATGGGCTATGAGCCTGGCTTGATTCGCTATACCACTGAAAATCGTGATAATGGTAAAGAAGTGAAGCTGTTACGTGGCAAGACTATTGGTTATGGCTCGATACTGATATTAATCAGCTTAATTTTTGTGTTGTCGGTGTGGCTTCGTACCCCACTGGAACTCGATATTATCAAAGATCGAAATCGCCTATATTTAACGACGGCAGAAGGTTTTATCGAAAATATTTATAACTTGCGAATCGTTAATAAGGATCAGAAGGCACACACTTACGCGATTGATATCACCGGTCATTCGGAGCTGGTCTATCAAGGTCCTGAAACAGTAACGGTGGCAGCTGGTGCTGTGATCACGGTTCCTGTTCGGGTGTCGATTGATCCCTTCAATTTAACGGGCACAACTGAAAAGCTGACCGTTCGCTTGCAAAGCGTGGATGATGAGTCCATTGCTATTAATCAAGGGACCAATTTTATTGGTCCAGTTAGAAGACGCTAATCGCGCGGAATACCCATGAATCAAGTGCAAGATAAAGATACTAAACCCTGGTACAAACAATTTTGGCCCTGGTTTGTGATTGCCATTCCAGCCAGCTCGGTGGTGACTGGAATTTTATTGGTAACGATTGCGGTGAACAATCCTGCCAGCATGGTTAAGGATGATTATTACAAAGAAGGACTGGCCATCAATCAGATTCTGGAAAAGCGCCAGCTTGCTAAGGAAATGGGTATTCGGGCAGATGTTGATTTGAGCGGCACTCGACTTGAAATCATGCTTCAGTCAAAGCAACCGATCGATGACAGTTTATTTCTGGATTTTCGTCATGCCACTTTGGCGGAGAGAGATTTTTCACTGGCCTTAAAAAAGAATGCCAATGGTGTCTATTTTGCGGAACTGATGGCCGATGGTTCAGAAAAAGACACTCAGGGAAAGTGGCACGTAACTCTTCGCCCCTATGGTGATGAATGGGAACTTGAGCAGATATGGACTTTACCAACTAAGCGTGAATTGACCTTAGGTTATTAAGATGGACGCAAAAGTCCGTAGCGAGTGTTTTCACTGTGGTTTGCCTATTCCGGCAAATTATCATCAGACGCTAGAAGTGCTGGGCAAAGAACGTGAGTTTTGTTGCGTGGGCTGCTATTCCGTTGCGGAAACCATCGTTAGCAATGGTCTGACCGATTATTATAAGTTTAGAACCGAACAGGCGATTCGTCCTGATCAGGAGCTCCCTCCCGAATTGGTAGCTTTTGACGAAGAGGATATTCAGGCTGAATATCGGGTAACGCAAAAAGACTCAGTAACAAATGATCAGTCTTCCTCGATTATTCTATTATCAGAACCCATCCGCTGTAGTGCCTGCGCCTGGCTGATTGAACGAACCCTGAGAAAGATACCGGGAGTAACTGGTGTCCAGGTTAATGTGGCCGCGCAGACCATAAACCTTCAATGGCAGCCTGAGGCTATAGAGCTAAGCAAAATTCTGAAGCGCCTACATCAGTTGGGTTATTCAGCGCTTCCCTATAAACCCGAGCAGGCATTGGCTATCAATGTTAAGCAACAAAAAAGTTGGTTGCGACGTTTAGGTTTAGCGGGACTGGGCATGATGCAAGTGATGATGTATGCGGTAGGGTTGTACCTTGGCGCATGGGACGACATCAATCAGCAGCACGGACACTTCTTACGCCTCGTTAGCTTTTTGATCGCTACACCTGTTTTGTTCTATGCAGGATTTCCTTTTTACTTTAGTGCTATTCAATCTTTAAGACAGTTTCGTCTGAATATGGATGTGCCGATAACCTTGGCGCTGTTTCTAGCCTATGGCGCCAGTATCTGGGCTGTGCTCACTCAGAGCGGTGAAGTCTATTTTGATTCGGTCACCATGTTTGTCTTCTTCCTGTTGATAGGACGCTACCTTGAGTTCCGGGCGCGTCAACAGGTCAGTGAAAAAGTCTATAAAGGACAAAATAGCCTGCCAGTTTATGCTGAACGAGTAAGCTGCAATGAATCGCAAGGCAAAATGGTGTCTTTGAAAAAGCTGCAGCAGGGCGATGAAATTTTGATCCGTCCCGGTGCGACAGTACCGATTGATGGTGAACTCATCAGCGAACAGGCTGAAGTCAATGAAGCCATGCTTAACGGTGAGTTTTTACCACGCCAAAAGCATCAGGGTCAGATGGTGATGGCCGGTAGTGTTAATACCCATCAGGCTATCCGTCTTAAAGTCAGCGGCACATCAGATAACAGTTATTGGGCAAAATTATTGAGCATGCAGGAAGCAGCATTGCTTGAAAAGCCACGCATCGGATTATTGGCAGATACCGTCGCTCGTTATTTTGTTTTATTTATTCTGTTATTGGCAGCAACTGTCGCTTGGTATTGGCTGCGTCATGAACCACAGGAAGCCCTTTGGATTACCCTTTCAGTGTTGGTGGTGAGCTGTCCTTGCGCACTTGGCTTAGCAACACCGATAGCCATGACCTGTGGTGCGTTGGCACATAATCAAAGGAACGTATTAATTAAAGGCCAGCATTTTCTCCAAAACACCAGTCATGTCACTGATGTGATTTTTGATAAGACTGGAACTTTGACAGAAGGCGCATTTGTTGTCGATAAGGTAGAGTTATTTTCAGGGCTCGGTAAGCAGGAGGTTCTAGCTATTATCGCAGCACTGGAGTCGCAGTCGGAACATCCAATCGCTCGGGCTTTCTACGAATATCAAAATAATGAAGTAACTGCGTCTGATATTAAGCATCATTCGTTTGCAGGCGTATCAGGCTCTATCAAAGGCGATACTTTCTATTTCGGCAATCGTCAGTTTATCGAATCCTGTGATGGACAGTTTGATGAGGTTGAGTCTCAATCTGAAAATTCGGGTTTGTGGCTTTATGATGGTCAGAAACTTCTTGCTCATGTGCAATTAACCGATAAGGTTCGCGAGCAGGCCAAAGCTATGGTCATGCAATTACAAACAAAAGGCTATCGATTACATATTCTGAGCGGTGATCCCAGCGAGCAAACTGAAAAGTTAGCAAAGCAATTAGGCATTGAGAGTTGGACTAACGGCATGACTCCAGAGCAGAAGTTATCTTATGTCAAATCGTTGCAGTCCAAAGGGGCACGCGTAATGATGGTCGGTGATGGATTAAATGACGCACCGGTGATGTCTGCCGCGGACTCATCGGTAGCAATGGCAAAGGCCTCCGACTTGACGCGTACTACTGCAGATGCTTACTTGTTGTCAGAAAACTTATTGGACATTCCTTTTATCTTGCAAAAAAGTCGACAGACTCAATCGGTTATTAAACAAAATATATCGTGGGCATTGATCTATAACGCAGTGATGATTCCATTTGCTGCTATGGGCTATATACCTCCCTATCTTGCAGCTATTGGTATGTCGTTGAGCTCCATTGTCGTGGTGGTCAACTCATTGAAATTGAAGCGTGAACAGCAGCAGGTCGCAAACTAATCATGGATGCAATTTATTTGTTAATACCACTGACCCTGATTTTCCTGGCAATAGCCGTTGGCATTTTCTTCTGGGCAGTTAACTCTGATCAGTATTCTGATCTGGATAAAGAGGCGAGTAGAATCCTTTTCGAAGAGAAAGATTTCGATGAGAAAGGAGGTGAAAAAAAATACTTTGAAGAGAACGGCCATAAACAAAAAGAATCGGAACACTCTACTAAAGAAGATAATGATCAACCAGGTTCAAAAGCATGATTAGCGAGCAACTATTAACCGCATTGTTTTCAGCTTTTGCCATGGGTTTTCTAGGTTCAACACATTGCATTGGCATGTGCGGTGGCTTAACCGTTGCGCTCAATACCGGTACTGCGAAGGAAAAGTCACTGCGCCTGTCTTTCACTTATCAGATATTCCGAGTACTCAGTTACGGTATTCTTGGAGCTTTAGTTGGTGGCTTTGGTTATCTTTTTAGCAAGTGGACCAACTTTCCAGTATTGATCGTTCTGGGCGGTATCATGTTGATCATGATGGGGTTTTATCTATTAAGTTGGCAAAACCTGCTCGTTTACTTTGAAAAGCTCGGTCGTAGACTGTGGAAAAAAGTGTCACCGGTACAGAGTCGATTCTTACCCATCAAAAGATTTCATCAGGCCGCCGTTGTAGGATTGCTATGGGGGCTATTGCCCTGCGGATTAGTATACAGCGCTCTAGCAATGGCCAGTACGTCAGGAACAGCCATGGGTGGTTTTACCAGCATGGTAGCTTTTGGTTTGGGCACTTTGCCAGCCATGTTCGCAGTTGGTGTGTTTAGCAATAAGCTGGTTAATTTTTTCCGCAACCAAAAGGTGCGTGCTATCTTTGGACTCTTGTTCATACTATGGGGAAGCTTCTTTATTTATCAAGCAGTTATTAAAATATCTAATGGACAAGATGGTCATCAGCATCATCAGATGCAGACAAAAATAAACCATTCTCACCATTAAATATTGGCGCTAAATACGGCTCTGAACCAAAAGCCTGACATTTATCAATCTCATCGGAATAGTGCTGATCAAGTTTGTTGACAAGCAGCCAGTTGAAGCACAAAAAGTAACTCGAAAAAGGTTTATTAATTAGAAAATGTATTGAAAATGAATCTTTATAACCGATTGAATTACAAATAAATTAGCAGACTCGAATCCAGTTGATCTAGATCAATCCGCTTGTTCGTTAAATTACCTATCCTGTATCCATCGTAAAGCAAAACAGGTGCAGGCTATGCCTAAATCTTCAATCTGGAACCGCGAACTCGTTGAAAAATACAACATCGCAGGTCCTCGTTACACTTCCTATCCAACTGCATTGCAATTTAACGATGATTTTGGAGTTGAGGATTTTAAAAAGACATTAAAAACATCCAATGTTGGCAAGCCATTGTCGCTCTATTTGCACATCCCTTTTTGTGAAAATATCTGTTACTACTGTGCCTGTAATAAAGTCATTACCAAGGACAAATCAAAAGCGGATCGCTACCTGGTTGCGTTGGTTAAAGAAGCGGAAATGATTGCGCCTTATGTCAAAGGCCGTAAAGTCACACAGATTCACTGGGGCGGTGGTACGCCAACCTTCCTTTCAAATGAGCAGATTGAAGGTTTAGTCAATAAATTACGCGAGCTGTTTGAGTTTGACGACGATAATGGCGAGTTCTCGATTGAGATTGATCCGCGTAGCGTGGACAACAAAACCATGGCCAGTCTTGCCCATGCTGGTTTTAATCGTTTAAGCATGGGTGTACAGGATTTCAATCCTGAAGTGCAAAAAGCGGTCAATCGCATTCAGCCAGAAGAAGACACCCGTCATCTGTTATTACAGGCGCGCCGTCATGGCTTTGACTCTATCAATATCGATTTGATTTATGGTCTGCCACATCAAACGGTCGATAGTTTTAATGAAACCATTGATAAAATAATTACCATGGCGCCTGATCGTTTGTCGGTATTTAACTACGCACACTTACCGCATCGCTTTAAGCCACAGCGTCGTATTAATGCTTACGACTTACCTTCTCCACAAGAGAAGCTCCGTATCCTTGAGTCTGCAATCAAAAAGCTGACTGAAGCGGGCTATGTTTATATCGGCATGGATCATTTTGCCTTACCGCATGATGAGTTGACTCAAGCTCAGGAACATGGCGATTTGCATCGTAATTTCCAAGGCTACACCACTCACGCAGAATGTGACCTGGTGGGATTGGGTGTTTCATCCATCAGTCAGGTTGGCAATAGTTATAGCCAAAGCATGCGTGGTCTTGATGAGTATTACGAACGAGTAGAAGCAGGTGAGCTTGCAGTATGGCGTGGCTGTTATCTGGAAGACGATGATCTGTTACGTCGTGAAGTGATTATGCAATTGATTTGCCACTTTAAACTGGATTTCAGCGATATCGAAAAAGCTTTTAATATCAACTTTAAAGAATACTTCGCCGATGAGCTGGAATCATTGGTTCGCTTTGAAGAAGACGGCCTGCTTAACCTGACTGACACAGGGATTCAGGTCAACGATGCCGGAAGATTGTTAATTCGTAACATTTGCATGGCTTTTGATGCATATTTCAAGGAAGTTAACATCATTCCGACGTATTCTAAAGCTATCTAGATTCTCCTAAATTCGTTTGAAAAAAGGGCAGAATGTACTAAACTGGGATAAATTTTCAGGTGTGTGAATCTTATGGCGTTGCCATCAATTAAGTGTCAGAGTTGTAGTATCAACCAGTTATGTTTGCCGGTAATGCTGGCCGAGTCCGAAGTCGAGCATTTGGACAGCATTATTCAGCGCAAAAAGCCTCTCAATAAGAATGAGATGCTTTTTCGTTCTGGTGAAGAATTCCAGGCTATTTATGCAGTTCGTTCGGGCTGTATCAAGTCGTATACCATTTCCGAAAGTGGCGAAGAGCAGATCACAGGCTTTCATTTAGCCGGTGAAATCATTGGTCTTGATGCCATCAGTTCTGGCAAGCATCCAAGTATGGCCAAAGCGCTGGAAACCTCAATGGTATGCACCATTCCATATCACAAGCTGGAAATGCTTTCGGGAGAAATTCCTGGTTTGAGACAGCAGCTTGTACGCGTCATGAGTCGTGAAATCCATGATGACCAGGAATTAATGCTGCTGCTCAATAAGAAAAGCGCCGACGAGCGTCTGGCGGCTTTTCTGGTTAACCTATCCAGCCGCTTCGGCAAACGTGGATTATCACGCAACTGTTTTAACCTGGTAATGACGCGTGGCGATATCGCTAATTATTTAGGTCTGGCAGTGGAAACTGTTAGCCGTCTCTTCACAAAGCTTCAACAAAATGGTTTGATCGCGATAAAAGATAAAGAAGTGACGATTACCGATTTCAATCAATTGAACGTTCTAGCCGGGAGTAAGTGTCACCACTAAAGTCTTGAGACTAAAAAGAACCGGAAAGGACAAGGGGGCAGGGCAATGAAAAATCGTTTTAACGTTCTATATAATCCAGCAAAGGCCTGGGAGCAATTAAGAGAAGAAAACTTTTCTGTCAAACAGGCCTATATCCGAATGGTGATCTGGATGGCGTTATTGCCACCAGTCTTCGCATTTATTGGCGCAGTTTACAGCGGTTGGCGAATCGGTTACGAAGAGCCAGTCAAACTGACTTGGCAAAGCGCGCTGACTATTTCAATCGCCGCCTATTTAGCCATTCTGGTCGGTCTTTATATTTTTGCCCGCCTGGTTCATTGGATGGCACAAACTTATGATTCGAATGCAACCGTCAGCGATGCTTTCGTTCTGGTTGCCTATTCCTGCATGCCACTATTCCTGATCAGCATTACCAGTGCCTATCCATTATTATGGCTTAATACCCTGCTGACTCTGGTCGCCGTTGCCTTAGCGTTAAGAATACTCTTCGCAGGAACGCCAATCATGATGAGAATCGATAAAGACCGTGGCATTCTGTTCACCAACTCAATTCTTACCGTAGCCCTGGTACTGATTGTGGCAGTACTTGCTATCAGCGTCATTTTCTGGGCCAACGGCATGGGGCCAGTTTTTACTCGCTAAATATATTAAGAGGGCCATGGCGGCCCTCAATTGCTATCGCAAGCATCAATTCTCAACATCTTGTCATTCCGCACTCCGATGCGGAATCTGCTCTTTGTATAAATAAAGATAAAGCACCTAATCCAACAATCGTCATAACTGACACCGTAAAACCACAAAATAATACCTTTTGAAATTCATCAGCTTCCGCGCTATTCTAAGCCTTGTCGCCTCTGAAACAATGCAAGCGACATATCTAGGGGAACAGGAGTGGGGTATACGATGGAATCTGTATATAAAGGATTTAATTTCTCTTCAAATGCTGAAAATTATCGGCGCTACCGTCCGGACTATCCGGATCAGTTATTTCATTATCTAGCCATGTTGAGTGACAACCATGAAAATGCATGGGATGTGGCAACAGGCAATGGTCAAGCAGCAATTGGACTTGCTCAGAGTTTCAGTAAAGTCTATGCCTCCGATATTAGTACTCGTCAGCTTGAAAACGCTCACCAACGGAAAAACATCAAATATTTCGTCGGCAGAGCCGAGCAATGTAAATTTCCTGATGAAAGCATGGACATCATAACAGTCGCACAGGCACTGCATTGGTTTGATATAGACAAATTCTTTGCTGAAGCTAAGCGAATTCTAAAGCCCGGCGGAATTTTGGCGGTTTGGAATTATCAATTACTGCAAATCAATCACGAAGTAGACGCAGTCATCCGACATTTATACGAAAATGTATTAAAGAACTACTGGCCTAACCAACGGGAAACTTTGGAAAATAATTTTTCAGATTACCAGTTCCCATTTCAAACCATTCCCACACCGGACTTCAAAGTTGAAAAGACCTGGACCTTCGATCAGGTCATCGGTTACCTCAACAGCTGGTCAGCAACACAGAACTATATTCAGCAGGAACAGAAAAACCCTATCAGCCAACTATCGCAAAAACTCATCTTCGCTTGGTGTGATACAAACCACATGAAAAAAGTACAGTGGCCGATAAAACTCATCGTCTGCCGTAAGCCTGAAAATTAATGAAGCCAGTAGGATGTAGCCAAGCACCAGGCTCGATCTTGGTCCACTATCAAGCCATTCCGCACTCAGATGCGGAATCTACATTTTCCATTCATATAAAGTCATTGCAAAACTCAACATTTCACTCTTTAATGACCTTGGAACAACTACAGATAATAAAATTAATAATCTTTTAATCAAATATTGTTATCTAAGCTCGGTATTAACAATTAGTGAAAAGTCATGAAGAAACTATTTTTCTTAGCTATTACATTTTTTTCAATTATACAAAGTAGCAATGCTTGTACAGTGGATTACACTCCTATTGAGGACTTGATTGAAGAAGCTGAACATATTTTTATAGGATATGTTGTTGAAATTAATTATAAAGAATTTGAGAGGCATATTGAAAAATCCTATAAAGATAGTCCATATGAAATGGGTGAAGAGGGGCTCATTTATATCGGTAGCGTAGAGTACGAATATCGCTCATTACCTATCAAAATCTTTAAGCAGACAAGCGAGGTTCCGATGTATGTTTCTGGGGGTTACTGCCAGGGAGCACAAGTTGAAGGTACTGGTAAATACATTATCATGACATATAAATATGAAGACTCAGATGGTTTTGGGAGTAAAGCATGGTCTGCAGATAACCCATATTTCAAGGAGCTTGAAAAAAAGCTTTATGAAAAGTTTGAAACTAAATAGCTAGCGTAGCCTCGAAGGAACAATTGTGACTTCGAGGTTTTTGCTTTAAGGGACCTCTACAAGTAGTAATCTAGCCCCGCGCCTTTTCAATAATCTTCGTAGTTGAAACCCCATCCACAAAATCGAGAATAATTACCTGACCGCCATTGTTCATGACGGCTTCACCGCCGGCAATTTGGTCGGGTTTGTAATCGCCGCCTTTGACTAAAATATCAGGCAGACACTCGCCAATTAATCGTGCGGGTGTGTCTTCGGTGAACTCTACGACCCAGTCTACGCTGGCGAGTCCGGCGAGGACTTCCATACGTTGGTCAACTGGATTAACCGGTCTACCTTCGCCTTTAAGTCTGTGTACTGAATCGTCGCTATTGACGGCTACGATGAGGCGATCACCAAGAGCTGCAGCCTGTTTGAGGTAGGTGACATGGCCTGCGTGCAAAATATCAAAACAGCCATTGGTCATGACAATGGTTTCGCCACTGGCTTTGGATTTCTGTAGCAATTCTAATAACTCTGATTCAGTGACAACCCCTTGTGATAAAGGTTGATGTTGCAACATGACATTGAGCAGTTCCTGACGGGTGGCGGTTGCTGTTCCCAGCTTGGCAACTACGATGCCTGCGGCCAGATTGGCAATCTGAGTGGCGGTTTTAAGATCAAGACCGCTGGCAAGCCCCGTTGCTAATGCTGCAACAACCGTATCGCCTGCGCCAGTCACATCAAAAACTTCGCGAGCCTGGGTTGGTTGCAAGAATGGCTCATGGCTTTCTTCAAACAGCGCCATGCCTTTTTCGCTACGAGTTACCAACAATGCATCCAGCTTGAGGGTTTCTCTTTGTGTTTGACCTTTACTGAGGAATTCTTCCTCATTAGCACTACTACCTGCGATCAAATCAAACTCAGACTGGTTCGGTGTAATGACGGTAGCATTCTGGTATTTAGTGAAATCTGTACCTTTGGGATCAACCACCACTGGTTTACCTGCTTTTCTGGCGGCCTGAATGATCGACTGAGGATCCTGCAAGGTACCTTTGCCGTAGTCCGACAAGACAACTAAGTCATGTTGGCTAATCAGGTCAGCTACCAGTTCAAGGTCTATTCCTGACTGGAGTGAAAAGTCCTTTTCGAAATCGAGACGGATCAGTTGCTGGTGTCGGCTGATGATACGTAGTTTGGTGATGGTGTTCTGATGCGCTCTTTGATCAAAGGCACACTGGATATTATGGCCATCGAGCAATTTGCTGAGACTGTCAGCAGCTTCGTCTTGACCAGTGATGCCGCATAATGTCACCTGACTGCCGAGCGCTGAGATATTGAGCGCTACGTTGCCTGCGCCACCGGCCCTATCCTCAGTTTCCTGTACATTGACCACGGGCACCGGCGCTTCTGGAGAAATACGTGAAGTACCACCATGCCAGTAGCGATCCAGCATAATGTCGCCAATTACTAAAATCTTTGCTTTGGAAAAGTCAGGTAGCGTTACTTTCAAGGGGCAAACCCAGTGATTGCTTGATGTTGCGGTAATAATACCCATTTGTGGGCAGGCATGTAAGAGTTAATCAGAAAATTGTGAAGAGTGTATTTGCGGAGTCTATTGGTTGGGCTATAGTAACTTTATACCCAAAACTGGAGATATGCGATGAAAGTATTGATTCAATGTTCAGTAATATCGTTAGTAAGTTTGACTTTATTAGCTTGCGCTGGAGCGCCCAAAAAAGAAAGTGCGGCTACCTGTAGAGCCGCATTGGATGTGGCTTACAAAGAGCTTAACTTTGCAGAGAGTGAAGGTTTTGCAGGAAGCGTGAACTATACCAAGGCAGCCAGCTTACTTACCGCGGCTAAAACCAACCAGACCTTTGAGTCCTATGATGCCTGTGTCAAAAATGCCAATAAGGCAAGGTACTACATTGCTGAGTCGAAGAAAGGTTAGTTGCAAGAACATAAGTATTAAGGCGACATCAGGTCGCCTTTTTGCTATCTGGAGATATTCAATGGGATTGATTGGCCTTGCTTCGGATAACCGTTACAATGGCTCAGAGCCATTATTTGATAGCTCTGTAACTAGGAATACTCTATGTCAAAAAGAAAGAATCAGGACCCTCAAGCTGAGCTAGAAGCCCAGCGTTATCAAAACCCTATCGCAAGCCGTCAGTTTATTCTGCGTCAGTTAGAAGAGGCCGGTGAGCCTGTATCGCTGGATCAGTTGGCCAAGCGATTGGAGATGAAGGAACCTGAGCAGGTCGAAGCGTTGCAGAAACGCTTAAACGCTATGGAGCGTGATGGCCAGTTAATATGTAATCGAAAAGGTCGTTATTGTCTGGTTGATGCTACCGATCTGGTGCGGGGCAAAGTCCTGGCGCACAGAGATGGCTACGGCTATCTCGCGCTGGAAAAAGGTGGTGATGACTGGTATTTGTCGCCACGAGAGATGCAGACCGTATTTCATGGTGATAAGGTTCTTGCGCGAGTCCGTAATGTGGATCGTCGTGGCCGCACTGAAGGCGCCATTGTTGAAATACTCGATGGCTCAACCAGCCACATCGTTGGCCGTCTTAACGAAGAAAATGGAATGAAGTTTGTAACTTCAGAAGACCCACGAATTTTACATGATTTAATCATTGCACCTGACGACTGCATGAATGCCGAAATCGGTCAGGTGGTTGTTGCACAAATTGTTCAAAGACCAAAACGTAATCAGCACGCACGCGGTATCATCACCGAAGTCTTAGGTGACTATTTATCAGCAGGAATGGAAATCGAGATTGCCATTCGCAATCATCAGATTCCTTATGAATGGCCGGATGATGTGTTATCGGAAGTGGGTGAGTTACCCGTTGAGGTTACCGAAAAAGACTGGCAGGGGCGTGTCGATTTACGCCAGTTACCACTGGTCACCATTGATGGTGAAGATGCTCGTGATTTTGATGATGCGGTGTATTGTCGTCGTAAAGCGAAAGGCGGCTGGACTTTATGGGTAGCGATTGCCGATGTCAGTCACTATGTCCGACCAGGCTCCGCGTTAGATCAGGAAGCGCTAGAGCGCGGTAATTCAGTTTACTTCCCAGAATTCGTTGTACCTATGTTGCCTGAGCTGTTATCTAACGGCTTATGTTCATTGAAGCCTAAAGTTGATCGTCTGTGTATGGTGGCCGAGATGTCATTAACGGCAACGGGGCAAGTAACTGCATCAAAGTTCTATCCAGCCGTAATGCATTCTCATGCCCGTTTTACTTATGACAAGGTATGGGGCATTTTAAGTGGCGACGAAGCATTACAAAAAGAATATGCGCCACTGGTTGGCGACCTGAAAGAACTGCACGAATTATTTAAAGCAAGGCTAAAGTTAAAAGAAGCGCGCGGAGCCATTGAGTTTGAGACCACAGAAACGCAAATCATTTTTGACGAAAATAAAAAGATTGAAAAAATTGTTGGCCGAGTCAGAAATGATGCCCACAAGATTATCGAAGAGTGCATGATTTGTGCCAATGTTGCAGCTGCTGAGTTCATTGAGAAACATGAAAAGCCGGGCGTGTATCGTGTTCACGAGGGACCTTCCGAGGAGCGGCTGGAAAAATTCAGAGCGTTTCTGGGTGAGTTAGGCATTTTCCTGTTTGGTGGTTCAACACCTGAGCCTCGTCATTATCGCGAATTGCATGATGCCATTGCAGAAAGACCTGATCAGGAACTGATACAGACAATGATGCTTCGCTCAATGATGCAGGCAGTGTACAGTCCTGACAATCAAGGGCACTTCGGTCTAGCGTTTGACTCCTATACTCACTTCACTTCACCAATCCGTCGTTATCCTGACTTATTAGTTCATCGCATCATCAAAGCGATACTGGCACGTGAGTTTGAAATGGCCGGTACAGATGGTGGCATTGAGTATGAAGAAAAAGAACTGGTAGCTTTTACTGAGCACAGCTCCATGACTGAACGTCGTGCCGATTTGGCAACACGCGATGTGGTTGATTGGCTTAAGTGTGAATACATGTTGACCCGTGTAGGAGAGGAATATTGGGGAACCATTTCCAGTGTGACAAGCTTCGGTATTTTTGTGGCACTTGATGAATTGTTCGTCGAAGGTCTTATCCATATCAGTGAACTGGGTGATGATTATTATCATTTTGACGCCTTGAAAATGCGCTTGATTGGAGAGCATAAACGACAGTCTTACCGAGTGGGTGATCGTGTCAAAATTAAGGTCGCCAACGTCGATATGGAACAGCGAAATATTGATTTTGCATTAATCGAGCGTGAGTACGTTAAGCGCGAAGAACCCAAAGGACAAGAGCGTAAAAAACTCTATGCCAAAGCTAAAAAATCAGGTTCGCTCAGTGGTGATGGCAAGAAAGGGAAAGATGGTAAGAAGCGTCGTGATTACCGTAAAGGTGCTGCGAAAGGCAGTAAACCAGCCTCTGGCAGTGCCAAGAAAGGTGCGAAAAATACCAAGCCAAAACGCGGCAAGAATGGTAAGAAAAAAAGTAAGTAGCAGTTTCAACCAAATTTAAAAGAGTAACTCATGTCAGAATTAGTTTATGGACTACATGCTGTCGAAGTCCTATTAAAACGTAGTAGTGAAAGAGTAGAGCGATTGTATATTCAAAGCAATCGCCATGACCAGCGATCGCACAAAGTGGTTAAGTTGGCGCAGGATAAGAATATTCCAGTTATTCAAAAAGATCGCGACGAACTCGATGAAATGACTGACCAACGTCATCAAGGCGTAATTGCAGTTTGTCGACCAGAAAAGAAAAAAAGCTTTCATGAAAAGCATATTCCAGAATTGCTCAGTCAAATTGATGGAGCTCCACTAATCCTGATTCTTGATGGTGTGACCGACCCGCATAATCTGGGAGCCTGTTTACGAAGCGCCGATGCAGCAGGTGTTCATATGGTGATTGCTCCAAAAGATAACGCAGCCAGCATTACCGATGTGGTGCGCAAAGTTGCTTGTGGTGCAGCTGAAACCGTTCCGTTTATCCCAGTGACTAATTTGGTTCGAACCATGAAACAATTACAGGAAGCTGGAGTGTGGATCGCTGGAACCGCAGGTGAAGCTGATCAGGATATTTATCAAGCCAACTTAACTGGCCCATTGGCGATTGTCATGGGCGCTGAAGGCGAGGGGATGCGTCGATTGACACGCGAAAACTGTGACTACCTGATTAAGATTCCAATGGCTGGCGAAGTATCCAGTTTAAATGTGTCTGTAGCCACAGGCGTAACTTTATTTGAGGCGGTTCGACAAAGAACAAAGTAATTGTGTTAATTGAAGGGAAGGAAATAATAATGAATAAAGTTGTTTATGTTTTATTGGGTTTATCTTTAGTAGCAAATGGTTATTTCTTATTAAATAACGAATCTGAGAAAGAAAATGTTGTCGTTAAAGAAGTCACTAAACAAAAAGCTGAAATCAAACAAGAAGTTGAAGAACAAATCATAAAGCAGGAAGCAGTCGAGGAAAATGAAGATCTTAAACAAGAGCAATTGTATCTTGATAAAATTGCTGAACTTGAAAGTGAAATTGCATTGCTAAAACAACAGCAAGCCGATTCTTCTTCAAAATCTACAGGTGCTATTACATTTAAAACCAGCAAGGAGATGGACAAAGAGTTGGTGGAAAAGCTTAGACTGGATATGAACCAACCAAAAGAGGACTTTGACAAAGAATCTGTTGATCCTGCATGGGCATTTAGGCGACAGGACGAAGTATATGATTTGTTTGCCAATTCCGACATTACCAATCAATTAAATCTTAAAGATGTCACTTGTAAAACGACTGTTTGCAAAGTCACTCTGGAAACCTTTGATGATAAGCAGTCCAGTAGAATGATGGCAATGATGGATGCTTCTCAATTATTCGATAGCAGTGATTTGTTAAAGAACTTAAGCAATCAAGCTACTTTTGATGAGGAAACGAACGAAATCTTTATGTATTTGTATCAGGAAGACGAAGAGTCAGATTAAACATAAAGGAATTGTTTCAGTAAGTTAGTCTTTGCGTTCAACAAATCAATCGCATCATCAACATCTATGCACTGAAAGCTAATCGAGTCATTAGCTTTCAGTTGTCCTAATATCGACAAATCTGCAGTTATAACCTGCCCAATTCTTGGGTACCCACCAGTTGTTTGGCCATCAGCTAAAGTAATTATCGGTTGGCCATCTGGTGGTATCTGAATGGTACCAGGTGTGATGGGTGCGGTTGTCATCGACAATGTTTCAGTTGTTTTTAAAACTTCTCCTTTTAATCGCATACCCATGCGGTTACTTTGACTGGTAACCTTATATCCTGAATCCATGAATGAATTTTGCGTGGCATTAGAAAAGTCTGACCATTCACGGCCTTCAACAAAACGAATTTGATAGTTGTCGCCAAACTCAAGCTGTAGTTCTTTCGGAGTTTTTTTAGTTTTCGGATTAACGATATTGGTTAATGGCAGCGTGTTATTATTCTTAAAGGCCTTTCCTTCATATCCACCAAAATTGGCCATTAAATTGGTTGAGTAACTTTCCATAATTTTTGGTAAATCAGGTTCTGCAGAAAAAGCCAGATAAGCCCTGGCGCCATTAACTAACTTGCCAAAAGCTAACCGTTCACCTTTGTTTACCAAAAGTGTCTGATGCATATCCACTGGTATATCATCAATCGAAAGTTCGAAGTGAGCTCCTGTCACAGCAATGGCCATATCTTGAGTGAATTCAATCACTGGCCCAGCCTGGGTAATTTCAAGACAGGCAGAGTTTAAAGGTTTGCTGACTAGCCAATTGGCAATCTGTAGACTGACTGGATCAAGCGCTCCATTATTGGGAATTCCGAATCGTCTAAAACCAGGACGACCTAGATCCTGTAGGCTGGTTTGCATGCCAGCTTTGATGAAGTTAATACTCATTCGCTTGCCTCGATGAGTCGTTCAAACTCTTCATAGCTGATGGGTACGAAGCGCACTTTATCCAGCGGATGGGCAATAGCGGGTGGTGACTTATGAATATCCAGCATGGTCTTTGGCGTGCGGCCAATAATCTGCCAACCACCGGGACTGGCAATTGGGTAGATACCTGTTTGATTGCCACCAATTCCAACAGAGCCAGCTTCTATTCTTGTTCGTGGGTTGTCGCGGCGAGGGCAGTGAAGTCGCTCATCAAGACCACCTAAATAGAGAAAGCCCGGCAGGAATCCAAGCATATAGACGGTATATTCCTGGCTGCTGTGGGCTTCGATCAATTCTTTAACCGTCATGCTGCAGTAATCTGCAACATAGTTGATATCTTCAGCAACTCTTTCGTCATAGCACACCGGTATTTCTATGGTGTTACCGCTACTGGCATCTAGCATCTTTGCTTGTTTCATATCAGTCTCAATCTGAGACAAAGCCTGCTCCGGCTGAAACTCCAGTGGCTCAAAAATAATGAGTAGACTGTTGTAGGCAGGAACTAATTCGATAAAACCAGTTGGTGGGCTTTGCTCAATTGATTCCGCTACGCCCAGAATATAACGCAAAAGGTTTTCTGAAATATCACCATCAAATTCAATAAGAATAGAATGGTCGCTGTTTACGAAGAGTTTGTTATTGAATGGCATCTTTATTATTAGCTGATCTCAATTTCATGTTCACGAAGCAATTGATATAGCCGCTGTGCAATGTCTTTGGCATTGGGGTTATCACCATGCAGACAAATGGTATCAACTTTCAATGTCAGCGGAATACCTTCGATAGACGAAATGGAATCTCCCTTTGCCAGACTCAGTGCCTGACTAAGACTTTCATTAAGAGTTTTGTGAAGCGCTTGTGCATGGCCTCTTGGGACCAGGTGAGTATTGGCATGGTAGTTTCTGTCCATGAATCCTTCATGCAAAAATTCTAACTCCAATTCCTGTGCTGCGGTATACAGGTTTGACTGAGCCAGCCCCATCAGCTTAATACCATCACCAAAACTTTTAATTTCTTCGGCAATGATTAAGGCTAACTCTTTGTTTGCCGCTGCATCATTATACAGAGCACCATGCGGTTTAATGTGGTGTAATTCGGTATTCTGCCGCTGACATTCTTCTGCAATTGTATCAATCTGTTGACGCAGTGTTTGTCTCAATTCCTGCTCGCCTATCTTCATTGAGACGCGACCAAAGTTGTCCTTATCAGGGTAAGAAGGGTGAGCCCCAATTTTAAGTTGATTGTGAATTGCATTCGCAACAGTGACTTTAATACTTTGAGCGTTACCAGCATGACCGCCGCAGGCAATGTTGCAGGAAGAGATGTAGGGCATGAGGTGCGAATCGGCTTCCCATTTTTGTGGGTTGGTGCTTTCGCCCAGATCACAATTAATGTCGATGGAATATTTGGTTGTCATAATTGATTAGTTTAGCACACTCCAGTGGTAACAAGCTGTTTAACCTGGTGTTAATTAAGAAGCCCAAAAGCTTACATCAGACTGCGTCCGCTGAGCATTAAGGTTACCAGAACCACAAGACCGCCCAGGATGTTTTGCGTAATTGAATTCTTGTGTTTTCCCAGAAAAGACTGATTCATGGTCCATAACAGGAAAATAGCAATTACCGGAAGCAAGATGCCATTAGCGATTTGTGCAAACCAGATAATCGAAATGGGTTTAAAGCCGATCGAAGCTAGTATAACTCCAGTTACTAAGATACCGATCCAGACAGCTCGGAATTTAATGTAGCGCATATCATTGCCGAGCTGCATCAGGCCAGCCAGTGCATAGGCAGACGCCAGCGGGGCAGTAATCGCTGAAGTGATGCCAGCTGAAAACAAACCCAGAGCAATCAGGTATTTGGCACTTGCTCCAAACAATGGTTCCAAGCTTAAAGCCATATCTGCTGCTGAATTGATTTCTATCTGTTTTGAGAAGAATGCGCTGGCCGCGGTGGAAATAATCGCCATGGTTATCAGGCCACCAAGCGGAATTGATATCAACAAGTCCCGACGAGCTTCTGGTAAATCATTTTCATCATGCCATTTCTTTTTGGCGCTGCTGGCGTGTAGGAATAAATTGTAGGGAACCACAGTGGTCCCGATCAGAGCGATGACTGTTAAGGTAGCGCCATCTGGTAGTGTTGGAATAAGCAAGCCAGAGAAGAGTTCACCAAAGTCGGGTTTGGTAATGATAAACGTCAAAATGAAAGATACGCTCATCACTAATACTATGGCTATCAAAAAGCGCTCGATAAGTTTATAGCTTCCTGTCCACAACAGAACGAAAGCAATGATACCGATCAGTAATGCCCAGCCATTTAAAGTGCCTGCCAGAAACCACTCGCCAAAGACCGCATCAATCCCTAAGGTTGCTCCAGCAATATTGCCACCTTCGTAAGCTGCATTGCCTATGACGATCGCGCTAATGATCAGAATAACGGCCACGCCTCTGGCCAGAGGGTTGGTAAACTGTTCTCGAATCGACTCACCCAGACCTTTCCGGCCAACCACTCCCAGGCGTGCAGTCATTTCTTGCAGAATCATAGTGGCGATAACTGAAAACACCAGTGCCCACAGCAATACAAATCCGAAGCTTGCACCAGCCTTGGTTGCAACTGTCACTGTGCCGGGGCCAATAAAAGCGGCGGTGACTAAGGTAGCTGGCCCAAAAGAGAATTTTCGTTTTGTCATACTGTTCACATTTCGTTTTGTATGAGCCTACATCTATTTGATATCTCAGGCAATTATTTGCATGAGGAATTGTCATGGGGTATAAAGCATAGCCAACAATATTTATAAAACATGGAGTTAATAATGAAAAAAATCCTTATCGTAGGCCTGATTCTGTCTTTAGCGGCAAATGCATATCTTTTTTTTAATCAAAACGATCAGAGCATAACGAAAGTTATTAGCACTCCGACAAAACAACAGACAAATCAGATTAATAATAATCAAGTTGCTGGAGCTGAAACTACATTGGCTCTTAAAGCAAAAATTAAAGAGTTAGAAACAACAATTGCTGAAATTTCTGAGAATAGAAAAGCCGATAAATCTCGCATCCAAGAGTTGGAAGATTTACTAGCAAATAAAGATATAGCTCAGGAAAGCTCAAAACCAATGAGAGCTTCAAGCAAAAGCAATACGATTGATAAAGAGGAAGTAGAAAAGCTAAGAGCTGAAAAGGAGAGTTTAATTGAGCAATTTGAAGAAGAAAAGGTAGACCCAAGCTGGGCTTACAAGGTTCAGGATGATATTACAGACATGATTCATGAGTCAGATTTACTTTTAAATATGAGCTTTAATGGTATCGAATGTAAAACCACAAAATGTCGAGTTTCAATAACACCAAATGAACAAGGAATGGGTCACAAAATCACTGCCTTTTTTGATGTCTCATCACAACTCAGAGAATCCGAATATAGCAAGTATGTGACTATTTCTGATAATATGGGTGATGAGTCAGGGGAGATGTATGTTTATCTTTCAAGACCCGACACCGAAGAATAATTCTTCGGGCAGGCACATAGGCACTGCCCCTACCGGAATCTGGAACTATGGATTTACCAAACTGTACGTCATCCCGCGGCTTGACCGCGGGATGACACCATTTTGTTTTGTCATAGGGCGTTCATTACTTACAGCAATCCCACCGCCACTTCATCAGGCCATACACTGAATTGAACCTGCCCTATGTGTGCCTTCATCAACAACAGCATGATTAAACGTGATTGGCCAATACCGCCGCCAATGGTTAGTGGCAATTCATCCTGTATCAGCTTTTGATGCCAGGGCATATGCAATCGGTACTGGCACTGGCGTAGTTCGAGCTGTCGAATGAGTGCATCCTTACATACCCGAATACCCATGGAAGATACTTCGAAGGCGTCTTTGAGGATTGGGTTCCAGATCAGAATATCACCGTTCAAACCCTGCAGGCCTTCGCTGGTTGGTGTGCTCCAGTCATCATAGTCGGGTGCGCGACCGTCATGGATACTGCCATCACCTAACTCTCCGCCAATACCCATCAGGAAGACAGCGCCATACTCTTTACAAATTTCGTGTTCGCGCTGCTTGGCATTCAATTCAGGATAGCGCTGGCGAAGTGTTTCGCTGTGAATAAAAGTGATCTGTTCAGGCAGGATTGGTTCGCGCCCCATCTGCTCTGCGACTACTAAATCAATCGAACGCATGGCTGCATAAATCTGTTTGACCGCCTGTTGCAGATAGTCAGTGGTTCTGTCTGATGCCGTAATCACTTTCTCCCAGTCCCATTGATCCACGTATAAAGAGTGACGTTCGCTCAGTGATTCCTCATCAGGACGCAAAGCGCGCATCTGCGCAACAATGCCATGACCCGGCTGAAAACCACCTCGTGCTAGCAACAATCGCTTCCATTTTGCTAGAGATTGCACCACTTCCAGCTGCTTATTGATTGTTTTACTCGATACCGACACCGGCCTTTCGACACCATTCAGATCATCTTGGATGCCATCGCCTTTGATGGTCAAAATCGGTGCCTGAACTTCGATTAGGGAAAGTGCTTCGCTTAAAGCATCGGTGAATTGACTTTTGATGGTTTGAATCAATTTTTGATCCTGTACAAAAGCCTGGTGTGGTAACTGTTGCATGGTGAACCCCTTTTCCTATGAATCGTTGTTATATCGATAACTAATTGACTAATTGAGCTATATTTATCTAATTTGTCGGGTTAATATGCAATATCTGTCTAATAAAACAGTTTGTTAGCGATATAAGATCTAATTAATAGGGTTTCTGTTGGGTAATATCTAAAAAAGGGGCTGTGAATTGCAAAAAGATTATCAAATCGACAATCTGGATAAATCGATACTGTCGGAGTTGTTGCTCGAGGCACGTACACCTTACGCCAAAATTGCCGAACAGCTGGATGTCAGTGCAGGAACGATTCATGTGCGAATCGAGAAAATGCGTCAGGCTGGCATTATTAAAGGCACCAAGGTAAGAATTGAGCCCAAGGCGCTAGGCTTTGATGTCTGCTGTTTTGTTGGTATTTTCCTGAAGAGTGCCAAGGACTATCAGCCGGTGGCGGCTTTACTGGAGCAAATCCCGGAAGTGATAGAGGCCTATTACACCACTGGCCAATACAGTATTTTGACCAAGGTGGTGACACCGAATATCGAAACCTTTCAGGATGTGTTGATTAATAAATTGCAGGCCATTGAGCAGGTGCGCTCGACGGAAACCATGATATCCCTACAGAATCCGATCCATAGGGATATTGATGGGCTTTTGATTTAGGGTACTAATATGCTTTACGACAGCTTGAAGGCAGGTACTTAGCGTCAATGTTGGTCTTGTTTTCGCCAGCTGCGCTCATGCCCGCGGGAGGCTCATCGCCACCACACACCCACGAAATAGGGCTGGTTGGATTGGCGGTCACGTAAATCGGTCTAATGCTCAAGATCTTACCTTCCAAGGGATGATTAACCTTGTTCCCTAGCGTTACGTGAATCGCGCCATCTTCAACTTCAATACCTGTGACGTAATTACCTAACAGGTGTTCTGGCTTGGGCGCACCAGCTTCCATGTTATCCGCCGGAAACTTGGTGTGGTACTTGTAATATTCTTTAACCGTGCTCTGCACTTCGCTGGCCAGAGTGATGCTTTCAGCAATTTTTGCGCGGACGATATAATCCTGATATGCCGGTAAAGAAATGGCAGCCAGAATGCCGATGATGGCCACGACCACCATTAATTCGAGCAGGGTGAATGCTTTTATTGTGTGTTTCATAATTAAAATCCTGAACCCATCTGGAAAATTGGTAAATAAATTGAAAGAACGACCTGAAATACAATGGCTATGACCAGTAGATGTAATGTGATAGCCAGCATGGCAGTTTTACGGTGTGTGGACTCAATCGCCTGTGTTTCCAGTGAGTTGATTAAAGTAGGGCTTTCTTCAGCAAAGGTCTGAAGCTTGAAAAGAGCCAGCAGCTGTTCTTTTTCCTGAGCATAGAAAATATGATCAAACGTCAGTTGCTCTGACTGACTAAAGAACGGTGAGTTGAGTGCTTTTAAGCGTTCATTCTGATTATCAGGCAGTCTCTGTGAAAAAGCACTTAAGTTATAAATGAAGCGAACACGACTCAGGTGCATCATGATGCCGCGCATAATCGGTAGCTTGGTAAGAAGTTTGCTTTGTGTGTATGACTCAACAGTAGTCAGATTGGCCAACACGAATAACGCAATAATTAAAACAGGTGGCAAATAAAGAAGCAGCGACCACCAAGATTTAAATTGCAGTACATCCATTCGATGCTGGAAGCTGGATGAGTACATTTGACCATCCATAATAATATTATTGTAAGCAGGAACCAGATACAGACTGAAAACGCCAAGCACCAACAGAGCTATCACGCTCAATAAAGCTGCGTAGCCAGTGCTGCGCAGAATGCGGCTTTTGACAATCTGCGCAATCTGCATTTCGCTTGAGTTGGCCGCAGTGTAGTGTTGCAGGACTTCAAGCTCATTCAGGCCCAGCTCTTTACCGCGACGAAGCTGTTCGGTAATTGGTGAACCTTTGATATTCAGCTTTTCAAAAGCACGCTCAAGGCTTTGTGTGGCCTCATAGATAGTGTGTGCCTGCTGCCAGCGGTCACGTTGCTCTGCAGGAACTTCGTTAACCATGATGTTAAATGCCGTCCTGGGCTCTTCGCCCTTGGCCATCAGGTGTACAAACTGGCGCAAGTAAAATTGTGAGTTATCGTTTTTCATAATAATTTATAATATCTGTTGTATTTTATAGCTGCTTCTTTACCGAACCCTCTTTACAGAAAAAAGGCATCAGGTGGAACGTTTCATCCTGCTTAACAGTACAAGCAGGGCTTATGACAGAGTTATGGCTATCATCCAGCATGAATGTCACTTGTGTCGAGGGGTATTGCTGAAAAGGCTGCATGACTAAGTTGAATTTAGCAGATTGTGTATAAAGCTGATCAATTTTGGGCAAATTATCGCCAAATTCGAACCACTCATAATCCTTTCCCTGCTGTTTAAAGTTACCGTGCCAGGCATAATATTCCTGCTGTTCAAGGCGGTATTCTATAAACTGGTGGCTTAAAGGCGCTGCAATCGCAACCTTATAGAAATAGTCTGCGGTGATTCTAATCCCAAAAAGGGTCAGAGTCGTCATAATTGCCAGAACTGCAATCACTTCAAGGCTCAACCAGGAGTCGGCCTTAAAAAAGCTCTTACCAAGCTGAAAAGGGTATTTTTTGCGCAGAGAGTTCAAAGAGAGTCCAAGTTTATAATTCTAAAATCCATGTTTGAGTCGATACTAATACAGCCAGTCGACAAGGTCAATTTACCTTGACCCAAAGGGCTAAAATCCTTAAAATACGCGCCCTTAGTGGCTATCCACTAATTTTTTGACAATCTGGTTTACTCCTTGTTGCCTTTAACTTTTTATACAAATCAAAGAGTTACTGGTGGCTGGAAACCGAAAGGAGACTTTAATGAGACACTACGAAATCGTATTCCTAGTGCACCCTGACCAATCTGATCAGGTGCCTGGCATGATCGAACGTTACACAAAGATGATCACAGACGCGGCTGGCACAGTTCACCGCTTAGAAGACTGGGGTCGTCGTCAACTAGCCTACCCAATCAACAAACTTCATAAAGCGCACTACGTTTTAATGAACGTTGAAACTACAGGCGAAATCATCGAAGAGCTTGAAGATGCATTCCGTTTCAATGACGCAATCTTGCGTAACATGGTAATGCGTCGTAAAGAAGCTGTTACCGAAGCCTCTCCTATGGCTGCTGCTAAAAAAGACGAGAAAGCTGAAAAGCCTCGTAAAGAAGCCAAAGAAGAGAAATCTGAATCAACTGAAGAAGCTTCGGCTGAGTAATAAGGAGACATATCATGGCACGTTTTAATCGTCGTCGTAAGTTCTGCCGTTTCTCGGCTGAAGGTGTTGTTGAGATCGATTACAAAGATACAGCAACCTTGAAAAACTACATCACAGAAACAGGCAAAATTGTACCTAGCCGTATCACAGGCACAAGCGCAAAATACCAACGTCAATTGGCGTCTGCAGTAAAACGCGCTCGTTTCTTGGCTTTGTTGCCTTACACTGACAGCCACGAATAAGCGGCATTTTTAAGAGGAAATAACGATGAACGTCATTCTACTTGAAAAAATCCGCAATCTTGGTGACTTAGGTGATAGCGTAACTGTAGCTGCCGGCTATGGTCGTAACTTCCTGATTCCACAAGGTAAAGCGGTTCCTGCAACTAAGGAAAACATCAAACATTTCGAAGAGCGTCGTGCTGAACTACAAGCTGCCGCTGACGAGAAATTGGCTAAAGCACAAGCGCGTGCAGAGCAACTAGCTGGCTTGACTGTGACTATCGCAGCTAACGCTGGTGACGAAGGTAAATTGTTCGGTTCTGTTGGCACAGCTGACATCGCTGACGCAGTTACAGCTCAAGGCGTTGAACTTCAGAAGAAAGAAGTTCGTATGCCAGAAGGCGCGATTCGTCAAACTGGCGAATTCACTTTTGAAGTGCATTTGCACCCAGAAGTTGAAGCTAACATCAAAGTTGTTGTTGTTGGCGAAGAACAAGCTTAATTGTTTTAGAGCTCAAAAAAAAGGCACCTTCGGGTGCCTTTTCTTTTTCTGGCGCATAATCTTCATCAATGCTTTGTTAAAACTCTTCTCGAAATGCTCATGGACACAAAAGTCCACTCCGCTTTCTCAAATCTGGTTTTAATTCGCATCCTTAACTTCTTCGATATCACCTTCAATGACTTGCCACAAACCCAGTGAAGTAGCTACATAAAGCGGGTAGTCATAACTCAAACTGGTAAAGACATGAACAGGAGACGGGATCTCATCAACAATATGAGTCATCATTAGCGCATGTACATCTTCTCCTTGAGGCTGAAGGTTCATACAGCTTTTAGAGTAGTGCTCGTGTTCCATAACAGACTTCCCATCTTTAGAGACCAATAATCTTTGTGCGCCACCAATTGGAATAACGCCGGGATCTGTTGGTGGTGTCAAAAAGAAAACATTCCATCCATCATCATCTTCTAGTACGACACTGTTTAAGTTTTCTGAACAAGCTTCAGTAATGCTGTTCCCAGCACTAGAGAGTGCGGTAAGCATGACTATTTCGTCTTCGGTAACTGCTCGCTTGGGGTGAGCTTCAAAACCGGAAATTTCGAAGCTGTCGTTATAGAATACATCCGCGAATGAGAGGATTTCTCCATCACTATTAGAACGATAAAAGCTCACACGATGATTCCCTTCAGGATCAAGATGTACGAGCCAGCCTAGTGGGTTATCAATGGTACTAAGATCCAACTCTTCACGAACTTTGTCAGTTGCGGTCCAGGCAAGAGAGTCTTTAATCCAGATGAGATACCCTGCCTGTTCGCTGAATTGAATTTTTTGAATTTGCTCAGGTGTATAGAACAGTGGTTTTTGCGACTCCCCAGGAGCAGTGACATTATCCATACTATCAGTAGCTTGCTTTGAGTTTGTTTGGCAGCCAGATATCGCAAGTACAAGCACAGTCATTAAAAGTTTTTTCATAGTAGGATCCTTATTAAAAATTATTATTTAGGAAGGGCAGCAAATCGCTTGGTGTCTGATAATTTATCTTCCCAGCTTGCCCTATCATCAAAGAATATATGAGCAGTAGGATTGATAGTTGGCGAGGAGTCCAAACATCCCGCCGGGACAATGACGAGTTTTCCCTTAATTTCTGTTGGTACTGAAGAACCGCACTCTGTGCAGAAGCTTTTGGTAAAACGGGTGTTGGGTAAATTAAATGTTTTTACCAGCTCCTGACCTTTGAGCCAGTTTAAAGTAGCTTTAGTCGCAAACAGGTTTGCCCCATGAGCAGTTCCAGTTGCTTTTCTGCATCTGGAGCAGTGGCAAAGATAAAAACTGTCAAAATTATCGCTTATATCAAATTGTACTTTGCCGCAAAGGCATGAACCTGTTATTTGCATAGTAAGCTCCTAGGCTTTGTATCTGACTTCCTGCTGTTCAAAATACTCTAGGTCGTTTGACTTTTGAAGTGTTTCTTAGTCAATAATAAAGGGATTAAAAACAAGACTAAAACAGACCCGTTTAGATAAAAATGGGCAGCAACGTGATTAGCGAGAGAGAAGGTGGTATCTAACACCGCCCAGACTAGAGTTGCGCAAACTAACAACCACCAGTCTTTTTTGGTTTTAGTTTCAAATGCCTTTCCAATCGCATAGAAAAATAACAGCCCCCAGCTAGCGACGGTTGGCCCAAAGACACCAATCAGAAATTGTAATGACTGAGGGTTACTGTTCGGGAATGCGGTCTGTAGGTGCTGGAAGTAAGGTGCTGCTAGTGAGGTATACACCATAACGGGTAACAGCAAGCCACCAATGACATGAATAATGGCCAAGGTCTGCAGCCAACGTTTTGCCAATGAAATACTCATCATAAAAACCGATCCATAATTTCTTTACTCGGAATCATGCAATAATCGTGTTTGCCAAAAAGCTTGTAGCGGTTAAGAGCAATTCGGTCGTAACACCAGTCACGAAACCGTACAGGAAAAATACGTAAAATCCTCAGCCAGGGCCAAGGCTTTTTGAGCTGTTTAATAATTTCGAAAAAGGCTTCCGAACGAAAGTGAGCTTCATCACCTTTGATCAAAACCATCGTCTCAAAATTCTCAGTATCAAGACCATGCATTGATAACAACTCCTGACCTTTGGGCGACTGAACCGAACAGAACTTAAACGCAGCACCAGGATCACGATTGATTACAAAAGGCACCCACGCAGAGCAAAGCTTGCACTCACCGTCGAAGAGTATGATTGGGTGGATTGGCATGGGTAAACTTACTTTGATTTTATTGATTCTATGACTTCCCAGTGAAAATAGAAAACTAGGCTCCATGAAATATATATACAACCTAAAGATACACATATTGCAAAGGCGCGATCCCAGAATAATCCTGACCGAAAATTTAAATAAACATCTTTTGGTGGCCGACCAAATTTCTTTACGAAAGCACGGAAGCAAACTTTAAAGATCTGGCTATGTATAAGGGGGCTTGCTGCGATACACAGAACTCCTATGGTATATTTTGAGAGGCCTTGCCAAATTAAATATGCTATTCCAAGAAATAACAATATTATAGTGAAAGCATCAAAGGCTTTAGTTGCTTTTCCGCCAACCAAGAGGGACGTATGTAGATTAAGCATATAGATACTTGGCACTAGCAGTATTAAAATTATTTGAGTGTAAAGTAGATATTCATTCATATGTATAATTCCGTGCTCAGAGCAGTGCTTCGTGGCTACGCTTGCTACTTCCAGAATTCTTACTATCTCTTGTTATGGTTTCTTGTGTTCATATCTTTCGCGCGGTCGTAACAGACGCCACACAACAGGCTTATGCCAGCGAAAGATTCTGATTCCTCATTCCACTCACCAACGCGATTTACTACATCTTCGCATGTTGAGCACCAGGAATCTGGTCTGGGGTTGTCAGGACTCTCTTCTGAAGACCAAAATCCTCTTAGCTTACCATCTCGAAGACTCTGGACTATGTGCTGGCAAACAAAGGTTGCCTGCTGCTGTCCATGTTCGCTGCATTCTACATAGTGTTGCTCATTACTCATTTGAACTACCTTTTAACAAATTTGTAGCTGTAGCTTTGGTTAAAATCAGGCTAGTCGAGGGATATCGAATAAAAACCTCGAAGTCACTTTGTTCCTTCGAGGCTACGAGTGCTGGCTTTAATTTACTCTGACCCCATTAATTCATAATTTACTCTGACCCCATTAATTGACCCCATTAATTCATGGGTGAGAGAAGAAGGGCTTGTAATAAAGCTCTTTCTTATTACAGGCAGGACATATTCGCTTCATTTATAACACCGTATTATTATTTGTAATTTACTCTGACCCAATTAGCTTCCTGACCCCATTAGCTTTTCGAAGTTACGCTTGTTTCAAACTGACGGAAAGTTCATATTCGTATAACTGAATGTCTGGGACTTGTGTACAGGCGAGTCTTAAATCCCCTGAGATATTTCTAGCTACAATGACTCCTCTTACAAGTTGACCTGATTCAGCCTGATTTTGCTTTATCCAAGCCATATATCTGAGTAGCTGACCCACAACCCTGTCGTACCCCTTAGAAACCTTGAGCTCTATAACGACAAAGTTACCGTTTTTATCTTTAGCTAAAATATCTATAAACCTCCCTCCTGCTGGAAACTCAATCCCTTTTATGTCTTCCTCTTCATATAAAATTAGTCCTTGCTCTATGAGGTGAAGGTTCTTTGAAAGGTAATTCTGTAAGTCTTTTTCATATGCAAATTCTTGACTAACTTCTTCTGTTACATCATCCATTTCTTCATTATCTTCATTATTATTGTTATTTCCGGGGTAAATTGGATGGGGATCACTTTGCGGGTTATAAAGACGAAAATGTGAAGTATCAATTTGATAAAATAGATCATCTTCACCTGGCTTTACTGGGTGATGAACACGGCTTTTGGCGTTAACTGACATTCTAAGCAAATGTGCTGAAATGGTGCCATTTTTTATTTTTGGATAGTTTTTACTAAACCAAGAGCGAATATTTACACGTGAAATGATGGACTGTGAATTCATATCGAATTCATGGACCATTTCATGGATAAGTACCCTTACAGGCTTTTCATAAACTGATGCCATAAAGCCCCACAATTAAGAAGTTATCAGTAGTCGTTGGGAAAACCTTATTATCTTTCATTCGTTATTACAAGCCATGCTACTGTTAGTACAATCAGGTGGTTGTGACATCAACTCAATATAAGGTACTTATCCACAACTTATCCTCAAGTCATCCAAAGCTTTATTGTATTGCTGTTGATGGCATAAGAGTTAAAATGGCTTACGTGGTAAACTCTTGTGGTTTATGAATGGGTTCGTGTTCTGTATTTTGAATGCGGCCATAACTTATTGTTAACGCTAGAACCTTAAAATGCTTACAGCCAATCAATCAGATAATAAAATCAAAGACTTAAAAGTTCCCCCGCATTCTATCGAGGCCGAGCAGTCGGTGCTTGGTGGTGTCATGCTGGATAATGAGGTGTGGGAGATGGTGTCTGAGATGCTGCTCGCCACGGACTTTTATGTGAAAAACCATCGTGAGATTTTCAAGGCGATGGAAGAGCTGGCCAATATGGCTAAGCCGATGGATGTGATTACTTTGTCGGAGCACCTGGAGCATAAGGGCGAAACTGATATCGGTCTGGCGTTTCTGGGTGATTTGGCGCAAAACACGCCAAGTACCGCTAACATTCGCGCTTATGCGGAAATCGTGCGCGAAAAGGCGATTATGCGCCAATTGATTTCAGCGTCGAATGAAATTGCTGATGCCAGCTTCAATCCCAAGGGGCGTAGCTTGGCTGAATTGATGGATATGGCGGAACGTAAAGTATTTGCCATTTCGCAGGCGCGCGAAGCCAGCGGCGAAGGTCCGAGCAAGGTTGAAGACATCCTGAAAAGCACCATTCAGCGTATTGAAACTATTCAGAAGAATAAAGGCGGCATTACTGGTCTGGCGACGGGCTTTACCGATCTGGATAAGATGACCTCCGGTTTGCAGGCGGGTGATTTGGTGATTGTGGCAGCTCGTCCGTCGATGGGTAAAACCACCTTTGCCATGAACATTGTCGAGAATGTAGCGCTCAATCAGGACAAGCCGGTTCTAGTGTTCAGTCTTGAGATGCCGAGTGAGTCGATTATCATGCGTTCGATTTCTTCACTGGGGCGTCTGGAACAGAACAAGATACGTTCGGGGCAGATTCAGTCCAGCGAAGATTGGGACAAATTCAACAGCGGCGTCCTGCAGCTGAAAAACCATACCAAATTATTGATTGATGATGCGGGCGGTCTTTCGCCTGCTGAAATGCGTTCACGTTCGCGTCGAGTGGCGCGTGAATACGGCAGCGTTGGACTTATCATGGTCGATTACTTGCAGTTGATGCAGGTTCCCGGCATGAGCGACAACCGTACTCTTGAGGTCAGTGAGATTTCGCGCTCGTTGAAAGCGCTGGCGAAAGAGCTGGAAGTTCCAGTGATTGCGTTGTCGCAGCTTAACCGTTCCCTGGAGCAACGAAGTGACCGTCGTCCGGTGATGTCTGATTTGCGTGAGTCGGGTGCGATTGAGCAGGACGCGGATTTGATTCTATTCATTTACCGCGATGAGGTGTATCACCCTGAAACGGAACGCAAAGGTATCGCCGAAATCAAAATTGGTAAGCAGCGTAACGGTCCTATTGGTAGCGTCGAACTAAGCTTCCAGGGCCAGTTCTGTCGATTTGATAATCTCGCGCATCAAGATTACGAAGCGCAAGGCTATTAATAACGGGTATTGCTATGCGCTCAACCAAAGCGGTCATTGATCTGGCGGCACTACGCCATAACCTCAGAACCATTAAGTCTATTGCCAGCGGTAGCAAAGTCATGGCGGTGGTCAAGGCCAATGCCTATGGGCATGGTCTGGTCCAGATTGCCAAGGCACTGACAAATGACGCGGACATGTTCGCTGTGGCGACCGTGCAAGAAGCGCTGTCACTGCGCAAAGCTGAGATCAAAACGCCTATCCTTTTGCTCGAAGGCATATTCAATGCCAAAGACTTAGAGCTGGTGGTCGAGCATGATCTTGAAGTGGTGCTCCATCATTGGCCACAAATCGAAGCACTGCAAAATTTCAAAACCGATAAACAGATTAAAGTCTGGGTCAAACTGGATTCGGGTATGCACCGTTTAGGCTTTGCATTGCAGGATCTGGCGCTGATTGAGTCGACTCTAGCTGATATTTCCTGCCTCGCTAATCCGATTCGATTGATGTCTCACTTCGCGTCAGCTGATGATCCGGAAGATGATTTCTCGGCCACACAGCTGGAAGCTTTTGATCAGGCAACCAAGCACATCACTACTGAAAAATCGATGGCCAACTCTGCCGGGATCCTGACTCAGAAAAATGCACATTATGATTGGGTGCGTCCTGGGTTGTTGCTCTATGGATGTTCGCCACTGATTGGTAGCGAAGCTTCGGAGTATGATTTAAAACCTGTGATGTCACTGGAATCTCAAATACTAGCCATTAAACCAATTAAAAAAGGTGAGTCTACCGGCTATGGTCGTCATTGGTTTGCTGATCGTGATACCAACTTGGGGTTGGTTGCGATTGGTTATGGCGACGGTTATCCAAGACATGCAAAGAACGGCACGCCGATTTGGGTTAATGGTCGTACAGTGCCATTGGTTGGCCGAGTATCGATGGATATGTTGGCAGTGGACTTAGGTCCAGACTGTCAGGATGCAGTTGGCGACCGAGTGGTTCTTTGGGGTAAAGAGTTACCTGCTGAGCGAGTTGCTCCTCATGCGGATACCATTCCCTATACTTTGTTCTGTGGCGTGACCAAGCGAGTCAGGTTCTATTACAAAGACAAATCCAACGAGATGTGACATGAGTTTTTCTGAAACACTAACTGTCAAAACCAATGGGCAACGTCTGCATGAATTTACACCTGAGCTGGAGGCGGTGGTCAGAAAGGCTGACAAGACTATTGGTATCTGTCATATCTTCGTGCGTCACACTTCCTGTAGCCTGATTATTCAGGAAAATGCAGATCCCAGCGCCAAGCGCGATCTCGAGAATTGGCTCAATCGCTTGGTGCCTGAAAATGATCCTCTTTATACCCATATTTATGAAGGCGCAGATGATATGCCTGCGCACATTAAGGCAGCACTGACTGCAACGACTTTGAGTATCCCGATTGTGGATGGAAGGTTAGCACTTGGAACCTGGCAGGGTACTTATCTTTGGGAACACAGACACGGTAGTCATAATCGTCAGCTGGTTATCCATATCAGCGATTAAATACATTAATAAGTAGTAGTGATTCTTTATGAAACCGGTTGTTTTTTTCCGTAAATTCCACAAATGGCTTGGCTTGATTATTGGTATTCAGGTGTTGTTCTGGGCGGCCGGTGGCTTTGTCATGACCTTCTTCGATATCGAAAAAGTGCGCGGTGAGCATACCACGGCGCAACCCGCAGCATTTACCTTGAATGGCGATGTTGCTATCACTGCCAATCAGGCGTTGCAGCAGATTGATTTTGAGCCAGAAAGTATGACCTTAAAAGGCTTGCTTGGAAAGCCTGTATGGATAGCACAGGGGCAGGGTAAACAGGCCGTAGTCGATGCAATGACTGGAGCGAAATTGTCGCCTCTAGATGAAACGCTGGCCCGTCAAGTTGCGGTAGCTGACTTTAGTGGTGAGGGCGAGCTTGCTGAAATCACATTACTGTCCGAAGAAGTTGGTGAAGTTCGCGGCAGAGGACTACCCATTTGGCAGGCTCAGTTTAATGACAGCGATAATACCCGAGTCTATATTTCGCCAGACAGTGGGGAAGTGGTTGCCAGACGCAATGATACCTGGCGTGTATTCGACTTCTTCTGGATGCTGCACATCATGGATTATAAAAACCGTACCGATTTCAATCACCCGTTAGTGGTCTTTGCTGCATTCTTAGCGCTGTTTATGTCCTTGAGCGGTCTCTATCTCGTTATCAAGATGGTATTCCTGAAACCGAAGAGGTCTCGTGCGGTCAAAGCCTAAAGCTATGGCAAAACTGAATAAGAACAGCAAAATCATTATTCTCATTCTTGTGGGAGCCCTGGCCCTTTATTGGGTAATCAAGTTATTGATTTTTAACTATTTACTCTAAGTTAAAACTTGTTTACAACTTAACAGATTGATTGACCTGAAATTGACTTGTGTATTGGTATAAAACCCCAATATAGTAGTTGTTAGTGTGTGCTCAACTTGAGCAGTTTTATTTTACGGAGAAACACATGTTACGAATTGGTTTATTTCTGTTGACCAACTTTGCCATTTTGCTGCTAGCGGGCACGGTGCTCAACCTTATTGGCTTTAACGGCATCATGGCTGAAAACGGCGTTGATCTGAATCTCAATGCCTTACTTATTTTCTGTGGTATTTTCGGTTTCGCTGGCTCATTCATCTCTTTGTTGATGTCAAAGTGGATGGCCAAGCGTTCTATGCATGTTCATATCATTGAAAACCCAAGCAATGAAACCGAGCAGTGGTTGGTGAATACTGTGGCGGATTTGGCGCGTGATGCCAATGTCGGTATGCCTGAAGTGGGTATTTTCCCATCACCTCAATCGAATGCATTTGCAACAGGTTGGAACAAAAACAAAGCGTTAGTCGCTGTCAGCCAGGGATTATTGCAGCGCATGAATCGCGATGAAGTACGTGCGGTATTGGCCCATGAAATTGGCCACGTGGCCAATGGCGATATGATTACGCTAACCCTGATTCAGGGTATTGTGAACACCTTTGTGCTGTTCTTCTCGCGTGTGATTGGTCACTTTGTTGATCGTGTGATTCTCAAGAATGAGCGTGGTTATGGTATTGGCTACTTTATTTCGGTAATGGTCGCGCAGATTATTCTGACCATTCTGGCCAGTATCGTCGTTATGTGGTTCTCGCGTCGTCGTGAGTTCCGTGCTGATGAAGCCGGTGCGCAGTTAGCTGGCACAGGCGCCATGATTTCAGCACTTGAGAAATTGAAAGTTGAATACGATATGCCTTCTGATATGGGCGAGACATTTACCGCCTTCGGCTTGAAGAATGGTCGTACGGGTTCGTTTCAGGAGAAGTTCGGTAGTTTGTTCTTGTCGCATCCGCCGTTGGATCAGCGTATTGAGGCGTTACGAAATCGTTTTTAAGTTATGTTCTCTAGTCATGTCATTCCCGCGAAAGCGGGAATCCATGCTCTTATTAATACCATTCCTGCTTTTTGCCTTTCGCCCTCTCGGCGAGCCCCTTTTCTTTACTTGTCTAAAGAAAAGGGACCAAAAGAAAGGACACCCCGTGATTGAGGCCTCACTTTGTGAAACTTCCTTCGTATCCGCCAAGCCACTTTACGCACCGTAAAATACGTTCCATCCCTGGCCCGAATTTTACTATTCAAAACATCCTGTTTTGAATTGCTATGTCTTGGCTTCTACTCAGCTCAATCAAAGGGGGAATTGGAGCAAGCTTATAAATGAGTTGCTAATCATAAAATACTAACAAAACATTTGTTTGTAAAAGCTCAAATCATCGATACATATCCAACAGGTAATTCACTCGACTAATCTGATTCTTTGTATTCTGAATCTGTTTATCAATATCATCCAGCTCAAGGCTCAGGCGTTCTTTTTCTTTCTCGTCTTCGATGCGGCGAATGGCCTGACGTAAGATTTCATGTTCACGCATTAGCTCGTCTAATTGAACCTGCAGATTTTCGTGGCGTGAGAACAAACCATCTTTGTAACTGCCTGAATATTCAGGGAAGCCAGCAACACAGTTTTGATTGGAGTAGTTGCCATTAACACCATGCTGGAAGCCGTTGTGTGGCGTGCAATAAACTTCAAGGCCTTTCTGGCGACCTTGTTCATATTGATTGCGATCTATGCGTACGCCATATTCGATACAGGCCGATTCATGATTCAGTACATAATCTGAGTCACGACCGAATTTGCCGTCCTGGTAGCCAATTTGGTACCAGTTGCCTGATGCGCATTCGGTTTCTGATAATGTGGCACACCCGCTTAGAGCGATGGCTAAGGTACCCAGTAATAATAATCGTATTGTTGTCATCGTCTTTTCTCCCGCACTCAACTTTCTGAGCGCCTTCTCTCTCTAGTTAACCCCCAATCCAATAAGACCTAAAGTAGCATAGAACACTGGGGTCTTATCGCAAAGGATCATATAATAGCGCCCCAAAGCACAAACGCCTAATAGTAATCGAAACGTGAGTATAGCCTTAGACCGCAAAATCTGTATTGCCCCCATGTTGGACTGGACTGATCGTCATCAACGACGATTCATGCGCCTAATTACCAAACATGCCGTGCTATACACTGAAATGATTACTACAGGTGCCATTATTCATGGCGGAGCTGAACGTCACCTGAAATATAATCAGGAAGAGCATCCGGTTGCTGTGCAGCTCGGTGGCAGCGATCCTAAAGATTTAGCTCATTGTGCCAAAATTTGCGAAGACTACGGCTATGACGAAATCAATCTCAATGTCGGTTGTCCTAGTGACCGTGTCCAGAATGGACGTTTTGGCGCTTGCCTTATGGCAGAACCTGATTTGGTGGCAGAGTGCATGTCTGCCATGGGCAATGCAGTAGATGTGCCGGTCACAGTAAAAAGTCGAATAGGGATTGACGATCTTGATTCGTATGAACACCTGCATCACTTTATCAATACGGTTCAATCTGCTGGCGTTAAAACCTTTATTATTCACGCCAGAAAAGCCTGGCTTAGTGGACTTAGCCCTAAAGAAAATCGAGAAATTCCACCGCTTAGATACGATATTGCTTATCAGGTTAAAAAAGATTTTCCTGACCTGGAGATAATCGTTAATGGTGGAGTAAACACTCTGGAGCAGGCCGAAGATCACATGCAACATAGCGATGGTGTCATGATTGGCCGTGAGGCATACCATAATCCGTATTTTCTGGCCGAAGCGGACAATCGTTTTTATGGTAAAAGTTATCCAATCCCATCGCGTATCGAGATTGCCCGCGAATATATGGACTATGTTCAAAGTCAGCTCGATCAGGATATTTATTTAGGACATATGACCCGTCATATACTCGGCCTGTTTTTTGCCCAGCCTAAAGGCAAATTATGGCGCCGATATCTTAGTGAAAACGCCTACAAAAAAGGCGCAGGACTTGAAGTGCTTGAAGGAGCTTTAGCGATTTATGAAGAAGATCTTAATACTGTTAGTTAGTCTTTTACTTGTAATTTCAATTGTATATTTTGCTCTACAAGAGCAAACGATAACTCAAAATAGCAATGAGGTTCTTCTGGAACCTAGTCAATCGACACAAGGTATTCCTGATGAGTCAGTTTCTGACATAAATACTGACAGTGAGGTTGAACAACCGTTACCGAAAGATAACAAAGTGGCAAGCAAACCATTTTCTTTAAGACGGTGTATTGAGAGTGTCGATAAAAAGTATCCTGGTAAGAGTATAGAGTTATATATAGTTACGAGTAAGGTTTACGCAGATGGAGAAATAGCTGCTGGGCGAAGTCCTTACCAAACCATGCCAACAGCAAGCCTAAAATCCCTAGCTGCGGCTGACGATGTTGATGCTTTATTTGTGCTTGGTCAGGAAACCATGTGGTTAGCGACGACTGGGTTAATGATTAATGAGCATAGCGATGTTCCAAAGCTGAGTAGCGAAGAAAAAAGTGCAATCTTGAAAAATCATGAGCTTGATTTTGAGCTGCTCGAAGAGGGAGAAGAGTATTTATTCCGAGCTGCAGTCCTTGGAAAGCTTGGTGGCTTAGGTGAGTTCTCGTCTTTAACTAGTATGGGATTCACACGACTAAGCAAGAGTGATGCTGAGGATGAAAGAGTTAAAAAGTTGATTGCAAAAGTAATGGCTTACTCCGATCTGACTCGTGAAATTCACCGTGAAGACGGTTATCTCCAGGAAATAATGGGAGGTCAGTTAGAATCTATAGAGAGAAGAGTGTTACAACCTTTTGTTGAACTTGAGGACTTTGAGTCATTCAAGCAAGACATTCAGAAGATAGCTGACTCTGAATTTGAGCTTCTTTATCAGCGCTGGAAAGAGCGACGTAACTATTATGGTCTCCCTGTTCATCCTAAAATCATTACTGATGAGCTTACGGATTACAGTGAAGAAATGGAAGCTTGTTATAAAAAAGCTGACTAAAGTAATTAGTAAGTAAATAAAAGGCACAGATTGCTATGAAGAAGATCTTAATTCTGTTAGTTAGCCTGGCAATCACAGCGATATTGCTATTCATCTTGCTTCAAGATGAGGACTCTGAGACTCAGATAAAGGATCTTGCTGAGTCTAATAAAACAGCTAATTCTACCTCTTCCATAGAACTAGAAACTCCCACAGTGCAGAAACAGGCCGATGATTCCACTCCTCTTGAAAATGAAGTCCAAGAAGAAATAAAAGAGCAACTCCCATCTAATGTTTGCAAAGAGCAGTTAGCCGAACAATATCCGGATCTTGACCGTCAGTATCACCAGATTATTGAAGAGTTTTATCTAAATGATGAGCAAATGATGGGTGATGGTGTTTACCAGAATATGTCGTTCGAGGCACTTAAGCCATTGGCAGATAGTAATGATCCAAACGCTATGATGGTTTATGGCTCGGATAAAATTTGGCATTCAGCGACAGGCATTAGGATTTCAAGAAGCGATAGTCAATATCGAACTCAGGAGCAGACGCAAGAGATTATTAAAAATCATCAAATTGATTTGGTTGGTATTAGTGAGGGAGAGGATTATCTCTTCAGAGCTGCTGTTTTCGGGAAAGTTGGTTCAGTCTTTGAGCTTTCAATGCTATTAGATTTGGCCGCAAGACAAATGGATAGAAAAGAGTATAAGGATAATTTGATTGAGGATGTGCTCATAAAAAGTCATGCGTATAAAAAATTATTAACTAATATTTTTAAGAATGACGAAGCTCTAAAAGGTGTCTTTTTATCTTCAAATGATCCATTTAAAAACATACAAAGACTTTACGCTGATCATGAAGATTTCGAGGATATTAAAATACGGATAGAGACGGGTTCAGAAATTTTATACAAAGAACTCGTGCGACGCTGGGAACATGAAAGGGAATATTATGGCTTTGATATATATCCGGATTATCTTCAGGGTGAGTTAGAAGACTATGGAAATGCCTATCTGGAGTGCCACCTGCGCTAACATTAATCAGCGCACAGCTGTTAGCCAAAACGTGAACTCTGTCACTAAATTTGCAAATTTGCATTAGTTTACGCTAAAGTAGAATTTCTCCCTGAATGTTGGAGGTTCTATGAAGTTCCTAAAATGGTTACTAATCATTATCGCGGTTCTTGCCGTTATTTTGGTTGTGGTTGGTTTCCTCCTGCCGCAAACCCGTCATGTCGAGCGTTCCATTACGGTGAATGCCACTAAAGACACAGTTTTCAATCAAGTAAACAATCTACAGAATTTTAATAACTGGTCTCCATGGGCGGAAATTGATCCTAACGCGACTTATACCTTTACTGGGCCAAACAGTGGTGTAGGTGCAACTATGGCTTGGGATAGTCAAATGCCTGAAGTGGGTTCAGGAACCTATAAAATTATTGAAAGTAATTATCCTAATGCGGTTAAGTTCGAGATGAAGTTTGGTCAGGAACAGATGCCTGCCGAAAGCTCTTTTCTGCTTGATGAGATTTCATATGAGGAGACTCGGGTAACCTGGACCTTCGATGTCGATTTTGGCAACGACCTGATGGGCCGTTACGTAGGCTACTTTCTAATGGAAGGAGCCGTAGGACCTCAGTATGAAAAAGGTCTGCAAAACCTCAAGCAAATTGTGGAGGGGTAGTCGATGAGTTAGACAGGTAGCCTCTGCTGGAGGTTACCTGTTTAGCTTATTGTCCTTGTTCCCACTTATCATAACTATTCATGTTCTCTTCATTTTTATCTGCTACAATTTTCGCCAATCTTACTTCAATTAAATAGTAATCCTATGACATCTAAAGCCTTGCTTTGGTTTGGTGCGACCTTACTACTGTTAAATTCTAATGTGGGTTTTACTGCTGAAGAGGGTGCTGAGGCTGCATCTGATTCAGAAGAGAAAAAGGACATTTTTGATCATTCCAAAGAGACTCTGCAGAGTTTTAAGGAAGATTATGATCGTTGTGTTTTGCAGGAGTTTGATAAGCGCGACAAAGATACTCCAATTTCAGAAATTCAGGCTTATTGCTCTAAAGACAGTAACTTAGCAATATATCGCCCAAGTAAAGAGTTGTTGACTGATGACAGCTTTACCGATGAGTCGGGGGAAGCTTCAGGCGAAACCGCACAGGAGGATTCTGATGTTTTGAAAAAGCGGTTAAGACTCGAGTATCGGGCTAGCGACAATCGTTTTGCGATTTTACCGCATAAACCTAATTATCTTTTACCGATTACGTTTAATAACCGACCAAATCAGGCAAGTTTGGATGCGGTAGGGGAAGAGCGTGAGATTGACAATGTTGAGGTGAAATTCCAGGTAAGTTTTAAGACGCCTATTTGGGAAGAGCCTTTTGGCGAAAATAGCGCCTTATTTTTTGCTTATACAGGACAATCTTACTGGCAGGCCTATAACTCCGATGTTTCCAGCCCATTCCGCGAAACCAATCATGAGCCAGAAATTTATGCTGGTTGGGCTACCGATTGGAAAATTGGTGGTTGGCAGGTACCGGTCTTCTCAGCGGGGATTTCACATCAATCCAATGGACAGAGCGGCCTAAAGTCCAGAAGCTGGAATCGACTGTATGCGCGAATGGCCTTTGAGAAAGACCGTTGGGTGGTATTGTTTAATCCCTGGTGGCGCATTCCGGAAGAACGCAAAGAAGATCCTGCACAGCCTGATGGGGATGACAATCCCGATATTGATGATTACATGGGTTATTTCGAACTATACACTGCATACAAATGGGACGAGCAAAACTTCGGAGTTATGATCAGAAATAACTTACGCAGTGATAACAAAGGTGCAGTACAGCTGGATTGGACTTTCCCACTTGATGACGATGGGAAGTTGCGTGGCTATGTTCAATATTTTAACGGCTATGGAGAAAGCTTGATTGATTATAACCGTCATGTGAACCGCCTTGGAGTTGGCTTTGTCTTGACGGATTGGTTGTAAGTGTTGGTTGTTAAAAAAAAGGCGCATTGAGCGCCTTTTTTTTGCTTTCTATTTGCGGTTAAAGTGATCAACGATCACCTGAGACACACAGGTAGTGAGTTTCTTGGCAAATGGAATATGTAAAAACTCATTAGGCCCATGGGCATTGGAGTTTGGTCCTAATACACCAGTAATCATAAATTGCGCTTCTGGGAATTTTTCCCCAAGCATGCCCATAAATGGAATCGTGCCACCTTCACCCATGTACATGGCTGGTTTGCCATAGACATTTTGCGAGCCTCGCTCCAAGGATTCTGCTAGCCAAGGTGCAACATCCGGAGCATTCCAGCCATCACCCGCCTGATCCGGTTCGAAGCTTACTTTAGCGTTGCTCGGTGGGTTTTCAGTTAAGATCCGCTTGAGTGCTTCGGTTGCTTTTTCACTATCGGCTGTTGGCGGCAAACGCAATGATAGCTTCAAAGAGGTGGTTGGTCGCAAGACGTTACCGGCATTTTCAATCTCAGGCATACCAGATGCACCGGTGTAGGAAAGCGCTGGTCTCCAGTTACGATTGAGTAAACGTTCAAAATTGTTTTCTGCCATCGGCTCCACGCCTTCGACGAACGGGTATGCTTCGACGATGCCATCACCAAGCACTTCGGCTACTTTTAGTGTCTGCTCTAAACGTTGATGTGGTATGTCTGCATAAAACTCTTTCGGCAATAGACGTCCGCTTTTGTCATCCTCAAGTCGGTTTAGTAATTGGCGAATGACACGGAATGAGGAAGGGACAACGCCACTGCCCATACCGGAGTGGATACCTTCTCTAAGTACATCAACTTTTAGTGTGCCGCTGGCCATGCCGCGCAAACTCATGGTGCACCAGAGTTGTTCGTAATTCCCTGCACCGGAATCCAGACAGATAACCAATGATGGCTCGCCAATACGGTCGCGCAACTGATCAATATAGTAGGGCAGGTCATAACTACCAGACTCTTCGCAAGCCTCGATGATTACAACGGTTCGAGCGTGTGGAAGTCCTTGTTTTTGGATCGCCATTAAAGCGGTAAGAGAAGCGTAGGCAGCATAACCGTCATCTGCGCCTCCACGGCCATAAAGCTTGTTGTCTCGCATAACCGGAATCCATGGCCCAAGACCATCTTCCCATCCAGACATCTCAGGCTGCTTGTCCAAATGACCATACATCAAAATGGTGTCATCACTAGGATTATTGGTACCATCGCTTGCAGCAATTTCCATGAAAATAAGTGGAGTTCTACCTGGAATTCTTACAATTTCCAAAGTCTTATTTGGTATATCCTGCGCTTCACACCAGTTGGCAATTTGTTGAACGGCCTGTTCCATGTAGCCGTGCTCATCCCACTTAGGGTCAAAATGTGGCGATTTATTAGGAATTTTAATGTATTCAATCAACTCGGGAACAATTTCATCGTCCCACTTTTTATCGATAAACGCTTGTGCCTTCTGGGTATCCATAAAAGTCTCTTAGTGTTTGTTGGGTCTATTCACAATTATTTTACATAAGTTTCGGTTAAACTGTAGAGCGCGAATGTAAACAAATATGGGGTAAGACTATGTTTATAGGATCAAAGTTAAAGCAAACCAGGTTATTAAAAATAGTCCCGGCACTTAGCCTGGCACTAATTTTCAGTGGGCAGGCTTTTGCTCATGCTGAAGGTCGACCAGAGGTCGAAATCAAGGCACAGAAATTAACAGATGGCATTTATGTATTGTTTGGCCAGGGTGGCAACATTGGCTTGTCAGTAGGTGACGATGGCGTCTATATGATTGACGATCAGTTTGCACCGCTGTCAGACAAAATCAAAGCCACTGTAGCGGAAATCACAGAGCAGCCTGTTAGCTACTTAATCAATACGCATTGGCATGGCGACCACATTGGCGGCAACGAAAACTTTGCCAAAAGCGGCACTGTTATCGTGGCTCATGACAACGTAAGACAACGTATGAGCACAGGTCTTGAGATGTCATCGCTTGGTCGTAAAGTCGAACCGTCTCCTGAAGGTGCCTTGCCTGTCATTACCTTTGATAGCGAATTAAGTTTGCATCTCAATGGTGATGAAATGCGCGTGTATCATGTTGCTAAGGCTCACACCGATGGTGATGCGATCATTTTCTTTGCTAAGGACAATGTGCTGCACATGGGTGACACCTATTTCAATATTGGTTATCCATTCATAGATGTCAGTAGCGGTGGTACAGTTGATGGATATATTGCAGCGGTAGAAAAAGGTTTATCGTTAGCTAATGATGAGACCCAAATCATTCCTGGCCACGGCCCAATGTCTAATAAAAAAGAGCTTTCCGAGTTTGTAGCCATGCTCAAAGATTTACGTAATGCAGTGGCTGCATTGAAAGACAAAGGCATGAGCCTGGAAGAGGTTTTAGCAGCTAAGCCAAGCGCTAAATATGATGAAGAAAACGGTAAAAACTTTATCAAACCGGATCAGATAGTAACCTTTATTTATCAGACGTTGTGAGTCGGTTAATAGGTCTTATGATCTTAGATGTTAGTTTAAACTAATACTCTTCAGGCTTGCTCCTATAGGCCCCTTTGATTGAGCTGAGTAGTAGACAAGACATAGCAATTCAAAACAGGACGTTTTGAATAGTAAAATTCGGGCAGGTGACCGAAGGAAATCCCTTAGGGAGATGGAACGTATTTTACGGTACCCTAAGGGGCAGACCCTGCGTTAAGTGGCTTGGCGGATGCGAAGGGAGTTGAGCGTAGCGAAACCTCAATTACGGGGTGTCCTTTCTTTTCGACCCTTTTCTTTGGACAAGCAAAGAAAAGGGTCTCGCTGAGTAGCGAAAAGTAGCTCAAGGAGTGTTTTATAGATACTATGGATCCCCGCCTTCGCGGGGATGACGTACCTATGAGTTATTGAGGTTACATTTTAGAGAAACAATTAAAGGCTAAACAACCGTAAACGCAAGTTTCAATCGGTTTAGCACTTCCGCCTGAACAAGTTGACCTTTTTGAATAGGGCCAACACCTTCGGGAGTTCCAGTAAAAATAAGATCACCCGGCTGTAGCGAAATGTGTTTAGACAGTTCGCTGATAATTTCTGGAATCGACCAGATCATATCGCTGATATCTGCTGACTGCTTTACCTCGTTATCAACTGATAAGGAAATCTTTCCAGAGTTTACCAAGCCTAATTCTTCTTTCAGGATAATCGAACTGATAGGTGCGGACTGATCAAAACCTTTTGCTAGATCCCACGGGCGGCCCTTACTTTTGGCTTCGGCCTGCAGGTCGCGCTTGGTCAGATCTACTCCTAGTGCGTATCCTAAAATACTCTTTTCTGCCTGCTCAACTGAAACCGATTCAGCAGGTTCCCCAATCGCTACTACCAATTCAACCTCGTGGTGCAAGTCATTGGTCATTTTCGGGTAGGGAAGTCTTTTAGGGTTAACAACAATGGCGTCAGCAGGCTTGCTGAAGAAAAATGGCGCCTCGCGCTCATCGTGGCCCATTTCTCGGGCATGGGCAGCATAGTTTCTGCCAACACAATAGATTCGTCTGACCGGGAATTCGCTCTCATAAATCGGCTCTGAGCCAGTGGAAAAACCTTCATCGCTTTCAGAGTCAATGACATTGATAACGGGAATGGTTGGCGTCGGAGCTGGATCGATAATGGTCTTCATAAGTTGGTCATAGAGTTAACATGAGTTTGTCAGTACAATACTCGCATCACATCCATTTTTCCAATTTAAGCTGAACTATGAACTTTTTATCTAGATTTTCGCTTCTTACCATTGTGACATTGGTGGTGCTGTCTGCCTGTTCACAACCTAAATCTGAAATTGAGGTCATCGATCCCTGGTTAAGATTAATGCCGGAAGGGGTTAGCAGCACTGCGGGCTTTATGACCATAAAAAACAATACAGACACTTCTATTGTGTTAGAGGATGTGTCTTTGGACTGGGCAAATCATGCCATGATGCATGAATCTAAAGTTGTCGATGGTATGGCAAAGATGGAACACCTTGATGAACTGGTTATTGACGAGGAACTGGTTTTTCAGCCAGGCGCAAAACACATTATGATCATGGGTGTGAAAGAGCCTCTGGTAGAAGGCCAGAGCTATAATATCCGTTTACATTTTAAGGACAGGGAACCTATTGAGGTTGCCTTTAAAGTTCGTCAAGCTAGATAGAAACAATGCTTAAGTTAGGCTAATCATAGGGATACGCAACGCATGAGTGAATCTGATATTGAATTTGATGCAATAAACGGTAACGGAAAAAGCCGTAACAAATGGACGGCCATTTTTGCGGGCATCATCGTCCTGCTGGTTTTAATGCTGGTTTTTGTTTTTATCTGGAGCTCTGAGCCTGATCCGGTAGATGTAGATTCCATTCAGCAAACTTACGTTGGCGAGATCCCTCGGGGCTATGTAACAGTAGAAACAACAGCGCAGATAGTGGAAAAGCTGCTGAATAAAAGTGGTGGTTTTCTCAGTAACGACATCATGCCGCCCAGCATCTTTATGGATAATATGCCAGCTTTTGAGTTTGGGGCATTAGTGCAGATTCGTGACATGGCACAGGTTCTGCGTAATGACATGAGTCGTTCTCAGTCACAATCATTGGAAGATGAGGCACTAAAATTCGCCGAGCCGGCATTTAACATTGACCACAGAAAGTGGATGTTTCCCCGTGCAGAGCGTGAGTACCGCAAAGGAGTAAAGCTACTTAGGGAATATCGAGATCGTCTTGCCGATCCGCAGGATTCAAATACCCAGTTCTTTGCGCGCTCTGACAATCTGCGCTCATGGCTGTATCTTGTCAGTAAACGTTTAGGTGGATTATCGCAGCGATTAAGTGCCAGCGTTGGACGTTCGCGGATCAACACAGATCTTTCCAACGATGCTGCAGCCGAGCAATCAACACCAGCTAGTCAGATTGTCACAGTAAAAACGCCATGGATGCAGATTGATGATGTATTCTGGGAAGCCCGCGGTGCAACCTGGGCGCAGATACAGTTACTGAAAGCGATTGAAAAAGATTTTGCTCACGTGCTTGAAGATAAAAACGCGCGTACCAGTTTTCAGCAAATCATCATGGAACTGGAAGCTACGCAGGAAACTATATGGAGTCCCATGATCCTTAATGGTGATGAATTTGGTTTTTTCTCCAACCATTCGCTGGTCATGTCATCCTATATTTCACGCGCCAATGCAGCCACCATTGATTTGATTGATTTATTAAAAGGTGGTTAATAATAGAGTTAACATATTAAAGATAGCTGCTAGCTATTAAAGTTATAAAGATAATCAATTTTATTAATTACTAAACACACATCATAATTACTCCTGAAACGAGCTGGTAATGACTGTTTCAGGAGTTACCTCCCAGTCATGCACCCGCTCAACAGTTCTACCCCCTGTAGAAAGCGAAGTCACTCTCTTATTACTTCTCTATGAGAGAGTATGACATCCCCATTTAGGCCCTTCCCCAAGGGCCTTTTTTTTGAGCACTTAGATTTCCTTTATACTGTGTTCTAATTGGTGCAAAAAGATTAATAGGCTGTCACTAAACCATTTTGATAGACTGAGCATCTAAAGATTAAACACAGCGATAAATACAGCCTTGCAACTACAGCCTCATAAACAAATGGATTTAGACGACGAAAACCAGCTGGTCGCACAAGCGAAGCAGGGTGATATGCAGGCGTTTGAGCAACTGTATAGGCAGTTCAGCAACAAGATTTATTTACTGTGTTTGCGAATGACTGGACGTCCTGCATTGGCCGAAGAACACATGCAGGATGCATTTATTAAAGCGTGGCAGGCATTGGGCAATTTTGAAGGGAATAGCAAGTTTAGCACCTGGGTCTATCGTATTGCAGTCAATGTGGTTCTGAACGAGCAGCGTAAGAACCACATAGAAATACATGCGGATCAGGACTGGCAGCAGGCATTTGAAGATGAGCTTTCGGCAACCCATCATCCTCAGCAGATTGACCTGGAAAAAGCCATCGTTAAATTGCCAGCCCAAGCCCGAAATGTATTATTGCTACATGATATTATGGGCATGACCCACGAAGAAATTGGCGACACATTAGGTATCGCCAGTGGTACCTGCAAGGCTCACCTGAGTCGAGCAAGAGTGTTGCTCAAAGAGCAGTTGGAAAGATAAACGAAACTGGTGTAATCAGTAATCTGAGTAGGTAATGGTATGACAGATAAGCAATTAACAGAGCAGGAAACTGAAGCGCTACTTGAGCGTTTGCAGCAATTGCCTGATGCCATAGATGCGCCTGATCGTTGGCAGCAAATTCAGGCTAAGCTGGAACAGCAGTCAACAGCTGAACTCGAAACATCAGTAAAAAGCACTGAGCAAACCGTTCAGACGCACCGCAAATTCTGGCAGCCAATGGCCGCTGCTGCAGCATTGGTGTTAGCAGTAACTTTCTATACCATTTCGCCTTGGCAGAATAAGGAAGCGGAAAGTGGTGCACTGGCACAGACTGAAACTACAAACACTCAAACCGATCAGACAAGCTTCAAGTTAACAGTTGCCAGCCTAGAATTAGCAAGTAGTCAGTATTATGCAAAGCTAGGTTATCAGTTAGAGCAGTCTCAGGCAGGACTTGATCCATCCATAAGACAATCACTGAAAGACTTGCGAAATGCACAGCAGCAATACACCGCTGCTCTTGAGAAGAAACCAGACGACCTGTATTTACAACAGCAATTAATTGAGATGTATCAAAAAGAAAGGCATCTATTGCAGAAAATTATTGCTTAATGATTTATATAAAAAAGCCTGCAATGAGCAGGCTTTTTTATTGAATAAGGATAATGCGTATTAATTATTATTATACGCTTCCATACTCTCTAGGATTTCTTTCTTAGCTGCTTCAGCGCCTTCCCAGCCAGCAATTTTAACCCACTTGCCTGGCTCAAGATCTTTGTAATGCTCGAAGAAGTGCTCTATCTGATTACGAAGTAACTCAGGCAGCTCTTCAATTTCATGAATGCCCTGATACATTGAGCTTAGTTTGCCAGTTGGGATTGCAACTACTTTGGCATCTTCACCTGACTCGTCGGTCATTTTCAAAACGCCAATTGGACGACAAGGAATCACACAGCCAGGAAGTAATGGGAAAGGTGTTGGAACCAATACGTCTACTGGGTCGCCATCTTTTGACAAGGTCTTGTTCACATAACCATAGTTAGTCGGGTAGTGCATACAGGTCGCCATAAAACGGTCCACAAACAAAGCACCAGTTTCTTTATCTACTTCGTATTTGATCGGATCGCTGTGTGCAGGAATTTCGATGATTACGTTGATTTCTTCCGGTACGTTTTTACCCGCACCTACATTGTCCAAGCTCATTGTTTTACCTTTCAGTGTTAGGAGAGTTAACCCGATGAACAGCGCTCTTTTGGAGCATGAAAACCGTTCAGTCTTTGAAGGGCGCGTATTATAACGGCCTTTGTTCACAAAATAAATTGAATAATCGGTGAACATTCTGCATAAAAATTGTACAAAGCGAAAAACTGCTATAGACTGAATCCGAGGTTTGTAAAAAACCGATAACAATCAAACATATAAATATCAATACAGCATTCAATACAACAATCGAAACAACAATGGGGGATGTATGACAGACAACATGATATTGCCACCACTATTAGGTTTAATAGGTATGGCTTTCGCGTTTATCATCTATTTCGTCGTAAAAAAATACCCGGAAGGCGAAGACAAAGTTAAGAAAATTGGTGACGCCATTCATTCAGGCGCCATGGTTTTCATGAATAGAGAATACAGAATGCTCGCCATGTTTGCGGGCATTTTACTTATTATACTCTGGCTTTCTCCACTCGGAGGCTATACCGCATTAGCATTTGCTGTTGGCGCAGTGTCATCTGCCCTGGCTGGCTATATCGGTATGTATACTGCAACCAAGGCTAACGTTAGAACGACCACTGCAGCTCATACCAAAGGTGCTGCGGAAGCTTTAAGCGTAGCTTTCTTCGGTGGCTCAATCATGGGACTTTGCGTCGCATCGTTGGGTCTGATTGGTTTAGGTTCTCTTTATTGGTACTTCGGTGGTGATCCGGAGTCTGCTCATTACATCCATGGTTTCGGTATGGGAGCCTCCTCTGTAGCGTTATTCAGTCGTGTGGGCGGCGGTATCTTTACCAAGTCAGCGGATGTAGGTGCTGATTTGGTCGGTAAAATCGAAGCTGGTATACCAGAAGATGATCCACGAAACCCAGGGGTAATTGCTGACAACGTCGGTGATAACGTGGGTGATGTGGCCGGTATGGGTTCGGATATTTTCGAATCCTATTGTGGCGCCATGATCGCCTCAATCGCGATTGCAGCAACCATGAGCTCGTCCGATCTTGGAGCGCAGAATGTTCTGATGGCAACGCCGCTGGCGCTAGCTTCGGTAGGTCTAATCTGCTCAATCTTAGGTATCATGATTGTCAAAATGATGTCCAGCAACAAGCCAGAAGTGGCTTTGCGTGTTGGCACCATTGGTGCAGCAGTACTGTTTGTGATCGCAGCCTACTTCTTACTGCAGAATATGGATGTGTCCAACAATGTCTGGTTCGCAGTGGTCTGTGGTGCTGTCGGTGGGATCATCATTGGTCTGGTCACTGAGTATTACACTTCAGGCGCACCAATCCGTCATATCGCCAAGTCGGGTGAAACAGGTCCTGCAACCGTTATGATTTCTGGTTTGGCAGTCGGCATGCAGTCGGTAGTCGTTCCAGTATTGACTTTAGCAGCAATCATCTTTATCTCGACCGAGCTTGCTGGCCTATACGGTGTTGGTATCGCTGCGGTAGGCATGTTGGCGACAGTTGGTATTACCATGGCCATTGATGCATACGGACCAGTAGCTGACAACGCAGGCGGTATTGCGGAAATGGGCGGCCTGGGTAAAGAAACCCGCGAAATTACTGATTCGCTGGATGAGCTTGGCAACACCACTGCAGCAATTGGTAAAGGCTTCGCTATTGGTGCTGCTGCACTGGCTGCACTAGCAATTATTGCTGCTTTTGTTGAAACCTTGAATGCAAAACATGGAGCTGATGACTTTGTGCTGCATATTGGCGATCCGCAAGTATTGATGGGGTTATTTATCGGAGGTCTGATTCCATTCCTGATTGCTTCAATCACCATGACCGCCGTTGGTGATGCCGCTTTTGCGATGATTCATGAAATCCGTCGCCAGTTTAGAGAAATAACTGGCTTGCTCGAGGGTAAAGCTGAGCCAGACACCGCTAAATGCGTCGCCATCGCAACCGATGCGGCATTGAAGAAAATGATACTGCCAGGTGTGATTGCGGTAGCAGCTCCACCATTAGTTGGCTTCCTGCTGGGTGCTGAAGCACTGGGTGGTATGCTCGGTGGCGCGCTGGTTAGTGCTGTGTTATTGGCGCTTATGATGGCCAATGCAGGTGGTGCGTGGGACAACGCCAAGAAGCATGTTGAGAAAGGCAACTTTGGCGGTAAAGGCTCCGATGTCCATGCTGCAACGGTGGTTGGTGATACCGTGGGTGATCCCTTCAAGGATACTTCAGGGCCATCGATGAACATTTTGATTAATGTTATGGCGATTGTGTCTCTAGTCATCGCCCCATTGCTATAAACTAAAATGGTTAAATAGCCCAATTACTTTATTAAAACCCTAAGCGAGCTTGGTCATTTAGTATCTCTAAACTCCCAATCTCGCCCCAGGTTTTGCCTCGTACTTGAGCTATTTTCCTCATTTTAGGGTAAATGCTTTGCTGGTTAATTTTCGTCATTCACTACTTGTGAACTCCTCAATTAACCAGCCCATTTGCCGCGCCAGAGGGTAAATTTTTTTCGCTTCTCATGCCTATTGCTGTAATTAAAGTATTAAAACTTTCAGCACTCACTATGTGTGAAGGACGGTAGGGGCTTTGCCCTTGCAAACTACAATCCGATACACGCAGAAAGTTCATATTTCCCCGTACCTCTGATAAAGTGACGGTTGCGTCTCAAAATAATAATAAAAAAACCAATTATTCCTATAAATTGATGTTCAAGGATTAAGTATGAACTGCAAATATCATCTACATAAAAAAGCTTTGTGGCATTGTAATCACTGCGATGCTCCTTTCTGTATTGACTGCTGCGATGTTGAACCCGGAATGCATTCACCACGCTGTTTGTTATGTCGCAATCACATGGATTCTTATGGAATCAGCGATCAGGTTGAGCCTTTCTGGAATAAGCTAAATGATTTTGCTAAGTATGCACTACATAAAAATGCAATTAGATTTGTAGCAACTTTCTTAGCGATATGTGTAGTTGCAGGTTTTATAACTTCGTTCTTGTCCATTTCCATTTTGACATGGCTTACTTATCTAGCTCTTTATTTCATATTGATCAGCTATTCTCTGAAGGTGGTTACAAAGGTTGCGAGGGGGGATTTCGAAGCTCCAACTTACGATGAAGCCATTACATTTAATGATGATGAAATAGGAAAAGCCGGTCTGGGATTAGACCTTTTTATATCCTTGTATTTCGTGTTTCTTTTCTGGTTTCAGATGTATGAAGCTGTATTAATTTCGGCATTAGCCTTTGCTTTACTGTACTCTGCAATGATAATTAACTTGGCAATGACCAGGCACTTATCTAGCGCCTTGATGCCAAATGAGTTACTAAGAACAATCATTGCCATTGGTTTCCCATACTTACTCCTTAAATTTTTTATATTTTTGTTAGGCGCGGGGTTATTTAAGGCGAGTATTACTATCTATTTTTGGTTTCCTGGTCCGATCGCCTTCCTATTAATTTTTGCTTTGGCATCCTGGGCACTTCTTTATATTCATAGCATGCTTGGATATGCCGTTTACCAATACCACGCAGAGCTGGGATATGGTATCGACGCTGAGCAAATTATGAATAACGAAAATGTTCAGCAGGTTCATGAGATACGAAAACTGGCGCATGCTGATGTGTATATTCAGGAAGGACGTTTTGATGATGCTGAGTCAGCCTTATATGAAGCCGCTAAGAATCCTCAATACAGTTCACAGGCACTAGAGAGACTTATTAAGCTAAATATGGCGCGTAAGAATCCAGTAGCGACCGTTAAAGCTGCACGCGCCTATTACGAGCAAAAAGATCTGTTTAAACACGCACCAAAGGCTTTGGCACTTTATCAGGAAATTGATTCCTTTGAACCGCGATTTAAGCCAATGAACGCGAATGCTCGTGCTGTATTGATTGGTGCAGTCCGCAATCCCAAGCTATTGCCGGTTGTTGAAAAATTGGCAACTGATATGCAAGAGAAGTTAGAGCAGGATCCGGATTTAGCAAAAGCTTTATCTGCAGAAGCTAAATTTTATGCAGAGGTCATGAATGACGATGACAAGGCTATCGATTTGCTGAAACAGTTATTAGACAAGTTTCCGCATGGCAGTCATAAAATAGAAGCTGAAAAGTTATTAGGAGTCTGCATGAATATGAAACAAACCCTTAGTCCTAATCCATAAATCATCTTTAATGAGCTATTGAAAGCGCTACAGGTTTAAGCTTCCTGTAGCGCTTTTTTTGCTTCCTGGCCAGCAAAGGTATCAGGATACTTTTTGCTGACGAATCCTAAAACTTTCTGTTTACCTTGCCAGTCGCCATTCTGGCCGGCCGCAAAAGCAAAGTGCAGTAACAAATCCGGTAACTTATCTAAATGACTGTAGTGCTGAACAAGTAAGCTGATGATGGGCTTAATGGGTTCGGTTTTTTTATGGCGAACCTGCTTACGGGCAAAATCCAACAATATATTCGCGGGGATAGGTTTAAAGCCTACACCATTGTGTTTCAGATCATCCAGACACTGCTCAGCGAGTGGTGCTAACGAATCATTGTGAATTGAAACTTGTAAAATATCGGCACATAACCGTGCATAACTTGTCGATTCGGGAGAGGTTTTTTCCAGGTTATAGAGTCGGTTTAACACGTCTTTGTTGTGTGGCTGCTCGTTCAGAATGGCATAGAAATGTGTCTTAGCCTGTTCGAAGTCCAGGTTTTGAGTTGCGGTAAGTCCTTGGCGATAATGCTCATCAACGCGCTCGGCGCTATCATCCTCTATCGGAATATCAATCGACTCTGTAACCTCGGTTACTGATTGTTCACGATTTAAGCTCATGAGTTTAAATAACCAAACACAGATAGCTCCACCAATAAGGCCGCCAAAGTGTGCCATATAGGCGACATTGTCTTCGCTACTAATATCATAAATGACTTCTTTAGCTAAAAAGAATAGCAGAGCTAAGGCACCAGGAAGCCGAATATAATTAAAATAGACAAGAAACCAATAAAAGTAGCGAATACTTTTTAAGCCATACCAGGCAGCAAAGCCGCCCATTAATCCTGCGATAGCGCCAGAAGCGCCAAGTAATCCTGTAGCACTATTCCCTGAAGTAATGTAGAAGAAGCCTACAGCTGCAAATCCTGAGAGGATATACAAGGCTAACATTTTGGGTCGACCTATGAGTAGCTCGAGGTTGTAGCCGAACAGGAAAAGAAACACCATGTTAGAGAATAAGTGCATGTAGTCTCCATGCAAAAACATGCTGGTGAAAGCTGTAAGTAAGCTACTTTCGGTTGTAGAAAAACTATAATTTTCAGTAATGGAATTTTCTAATATTGCTTCTAACTCTTCTCTTTTTGTACGCCATTCGATCGAATAATCTGAGCGAGTCTTAACATAAATTGCGAACTTGTCATCGCTCAGTATATAGGGGACCAAAGCTTCCTGGGGCACCTTTGGATTTATAAGTAGATCGTATATCTCGCCTTTTTCTTCAAGTGTGTACTCCTCAAAAGCTTCTTGCTCAAGAGTAAGCAGATCTTCCTCAACATAAAACTCTATCGCTTGATAGAAAATTTCATCATCACCAGACTGGAGAGCAAAGAAAACTATGCAGTTAATAATGATAAGAAACGCTGTCAAAATTGGAGGATTCTGTTTTGAAATTCGGTTTTCGGCTGGTATCAGTAGCATTGTTTATAATTATGTATATCCCTCAAAGGCCTTACTCTAACTGATTTTCAGTGTCTTGTTAAAAATAAATTAACCCTTTTCCGGATAGGTAACGTTTATATAAGCGAACAATACGTTTCATTAGAGTCTAGGGAGAAGGGTATGAAAATTATAAGCGCCAGTATAATTGGTTTAATCATAACAGCCATATTAATACTCCTGATGAGCCAACTAATTAACGGTGATCATCAGGTTCCGAAAAAAGAGGAAGTTGTGACTCTGGTGGATATACCATTACCGCCAGAAAAGGAACCTAAAACTAATAGGCTACCTAAACCGCAACCTCCTGCGGTCGCGCCATCTGCCGGTGATGCAGTGCCATTGCGTACTTCTACCTTGGATACGCCAGATATTCCTACCGTGGATTTCGAACCTGTGGATGTTGCTTTCCCAGCGCAAGTGATTGGTGCTCCTGCGCCACACGAGTTATTGGACAGTCGAAGTGCATTGCCGCTGTTTCAGGCTCAGCCTAACTATCCGATTACTGCAGCAAGTCAGGGCATCGAAGGTTGGGTTCTGCTGCAATATGATGTGGATACCAGCGGCACGCTATCCAATATTAAAGTTGTAGATTCACAGCCAAGAAGAACTTTTGATAAGGAAGCTGTTGCTGCCTTGAAGAAGTGGAGATTCAGACCAGCGATGGATAATGGGCAGCCTCTCGCCGTTAAGGGCCAGACGGTTAAAATAGAGTTCAATTTGGAGCAGCAGTGACGAGGTGAACCAAGTCGTTGTAGGGTACGTCACGACGCACCCTACAAGGAAGAAATTAGATTAATACTAACCTAAATCTTAAACTTAGTTTTAAGCTTCTTTTTCACCAATTCATTTTTCAGCTCAACATATTGCGGCAAGCCATTTTTGTAAGGCGGATATGATTCGCCCTGAATCAGTGGTTGCAGGTATTGGCGACATTCTTCAGTAATGCCAAAACCATCACGCGTGATATAGCTGCGTGGCATCATTTTCTCAACATTGGCAACATCGGCTAATTTAGCTTCGCCAACTGTCCAGCTGTATTTTTTAGTTTTCTTACGTACGATAGTAGGCATTACGGCATTTTTGCCTGCATCGGCAAACTCAACTGCTGCCTTACCCATGGCATAAGCCTGTTCGACGTCCGTCGCAGAAGCAATGTGGCGCGCCGCACGTTGTAAGTAGTCAGAAACCGCCCAGTGGTATTTATAGCCAAGCTCATCTTTAATCATGTTCGCCACAACTGGAGCAACACCGCCTAACTGTTTATGACCAAAAGCATCAACGGTTCCGGCATCCGCCAGGAAAGTACCGTCTTTGTAGGCTGTGCCTTCAGAAACGACAATCGCGCAGTAGCCGAATTTCTTAACTGTGCGGTCTACTTTCTTGAGGAATTTTTCTTTGTTGAATGCGATTTCCGGGAAAAGAATAATGTGAGGTGCATCGCCTTCTTTTTCGCAAGCTAATCCACCAGCTGCGGCAATCCAGCCCGCGTGACGGCCCATCACTTCCATCACGAACACTTTGGTTGAGGTCTCAGCCATAGACTTAACATCAAAAGCTGCTTCGCGAATCGATACTGCAACGTACTTAGCTACTGAGCCAAAACCTGGGCAGTTGTCAGTTATCGGTAAATCGTTATCAACCGTTTTAGGAATACCGATACAGGTGATCGGGTAGCCCATAGTTTCACTGAGCTGAGAGACTTTATGTGCTGTATCCTGTGAGTCACCGCCACCGTTATAGAAGAAATAGCGAATATCGTGTGCTTTAAATACTTCTATTAAGCGTTCGTACTCGGCTTTATTTTCTTCAATGCTTTTTAATTTATGGCGGCATGAACCGAAAGCGCCCGACGGAGTGAATTTCAGGCCCGCAATATCTTTCTTCGATTCTTTGCTGGTATCAATAAGCTCTTCGCGCAAAGCACCAATGATACCATTCTTCCCGGCATACACTTTGCCGATATTCTTTGAAGCACGAGCGGCTTCAATTAAACCACACGCAGTTGCATTAATTACTGCCGTTACGCCGCCCGACTGAGCATAAAACGCGTTGTATTTTTTCTTAGCCATAATGTTTCCCGATAGTACCCTTTATCAGAATGACTCTATGACTACTGCGCTTGCTTATAAGGCGTTGCGCTGATTCTAAAAATGCTCATTTAGTGATTACTAAACTCCGCCTTTTGTCATAAGAGCTGCCTTGTCTAAGCAATGCTCGAAACGCCATTGAGCCATTCTATTGACTTAGTTTTAATTGAGAGGGAGTAAGCCCTCATCGAATTTTGTTAATGCAGGGCAATAAGACCCACAAAATTGACGCGATTTTACCTTATTTCGAGAATTATCGCTTCAATAGATGACGGATTTTTCTGCTTCGCTTATGATTATCCCCACATCTTAGAAACAACATTGATAACATGCATATTCATATTCTTGGCATTTGCGGCACTTTCATGGGCGGTATTGCTCTGCTGGCGAAGCAGCGTGGGATTTCAGTCAGTGGCAGTGATCAGAATGTCTATCCGCCTATGAGCACGCAGCTTGAAGAGCAGGGGATTGAGCTGATTCAGGGATTTGACCCGAAACATATTCCCGAACATACCGACTGTGTGGTGGTGGGCAATGCCATGTCGCGTGGTAATCCATCGGTGGAATATGTGCTCGAGCAGGGCTTGACCTATCGCTCGGGTCCACAATGGTTGGCTGAGAATATCATCCACGACAAATGGGTACTTGCAGCATCGGGTACCCATGGCAAGACAACCACTGCTAGCATGCTGGCCTGGATTCTTGAATACGCCAACCTTAATCCTGGCTTCCTAATCGGTGGAGTACCCGAAAATTTTGGCCTGTCTGCTCGCGTTACTGAGTCGCCATTCTTTGTAGTAGAGGCTGATGAGTATGATACCGCCTTTTTCGATAAACGTTCGAAGTTTGTTCACTATCGTCCGCGTACTTTGATCATGAACAATCTCGAATATGACCACGCCGATATTTTCCCTAATCTTGAAGCAATTAAAACTCAGTTTCATCATTTGCTACGGATTGTCCCGGGCAATGGCCTGGTGATTTACCCGAAAGAGGACATGAATCTGCAGGAAGTAGTCGATCGCGGCTTATGGTCGGGCAAAGAGCTTATAGGCGATGAAAAGGGCTGGCAATTTAAGTTATTACAGCAAGACGGCGGACACTTTGAAGTGTATTTCGCAGGTCAGAAACAGGGCGAGGTTAATTGGTCGTTAATTGGACTGCACAATGTGAGTAACGCATTGGCGGCGATTGCTGCAGCGCGCCATGCGGGCGTACCAGCCAGCCACTGTTGTGATGCGCTGGCAGAGTTTAGAAACGTTAAGCGCCGTATGGAGCTGAAAGGTGAAGCCGGTGGGGTGAAAGTCTATGACGATTTTGCGCATCATCCGACCGCGGTAAAAACCACACTGGATGGATTCCGTGCCAAGGTCGGCCAGCAACGGGTCATTGCAATTGTCGATTTGCGCTCTGCAACCATGCGCTCAGGCATTCATAAAGATACCTTACTTGCCTCGCTGAAAGGCGCCGATCAGGTGATTATTCATAAGCCAACAGAGTTTGATTGGCAATTTCCGATAGAGCAGGTCAATGACTTCGATAATCTACAGATATTGCCTGACGTCGATTCGATACTGAATTCACTGAAGGAAATGGTACAATCGGGCGACAACATTCTTGTGATGAGCAATGGCGGTTTTGGCGCCATTCATCAGAAACTATTGCAACAACTGGCGGCTTAATGAGCGAATCCTCAAAACAACAAGCAGGTAAGGCAATAACTCTGGCGGTGACAGGGGCTTCCGGTGCTCCTTATGCCTTGCGTTTACTGGAGCAACTTTCACACCACTATGACACTGTCTATTTAATGTTATCGAGCGCAGCCCGCGTCGTGTTTGCAACTGAGGTAGGCGTGCAGGTCAGCAAAGCGCCCAGTGTCATCGAAAAAGAACTGACTGGACATCTGGGCATTGCGGAAGGAAAAATAAAGGCCTTTGCCAGCGATAACTGGATGTCACCGGTAGCCAGCGGCTCCAGTGCTCCGAAGCAGATGATTATCTGTCCTTGTAGTACCGGAACCTTAAGTGCCATTGCTCATGGCGCTTCGGATAATTTGATAGAACGGGCAGCCGATGTGGTGCTCAAAGAACGTGGCCAATTATTATTGGTGCCACGCGAAATGCCCTATAACACTATCCATCTACAGAATATGACCAAGCTGTCGGAAATGGGCGTGACCATCATGCCGGCATCTCCGGGATTTTATAATGAACCAAAGACCATCGACGACCTGGTGGACTTTGTGGTGGCACGTATCCTTGATCATTTGGATATAGACCACACCTTAGGTCATAGATGGGGCTATTCTGGAAATTAACTCTTACGAGAGTTACTCAGTTCCGCACTTACATTTCAGATGTCGCCAACGAGACAGATATTTTCTGGGCACATCAAAACAAACACAAACATGGTAATTCAATGACAAAAGCATTATCCATTTCGAATTTAAGCAAGACCTATAAAAATGGCGTCCAGGCTTTGAAGGGGATAGACCTTGAAGTTGAGCAGGGTGATTTTTTCGCGTTGCTTGGACCGAACGGGGCCGGTAAATCCACCACCATCGGTATTATCAGTTCCTTAGTGAATAAGACGGGTGGCTCGGTTAAAGTCTTTGGTCATGATATTGATACGGATCTAACCAAAGCTAAGAAAATGCTTGGACTGGTGCCACAGGAGTTCAACTTTAATATTTTTGAAGGTGTTGAACAGATCATCTGGCAGCAGGCCGGTTATTACGGCATTGGACGCAAGGAAGCCAGAAAGCGAGCACAACCTTTGTTAGAACAGTTGGGGTTGTGGGACAAACGCAACACGCCAGCCAGAGAGCTTTCAGGTGGTATGAAGCGTCGCTTGATGATTGCTCGTGGTTTGATTCATGATCCAAAATTATTAATTCTGGATGAACCTACAGCTGGTGTGGATATTGAGATACGTCGTTCTATGTGGGACTTCATGCAGGACTTGAATGATAAAGGCACGACGATTGTTTTAACGACTCACTATCTTGAAGAAGCAGAAAGTCTGTGCCGCAATATTGCAATTATCAATCATGGAGAGATTGTCGAAAATACCAACATGAAATCACTGCTTGCCAAATTAGACATGGAGACTTTTGTGTTGGATACCACCGGACTTCCTGAGCAATTACCGCCAATCGATGGCTATGATGTGCGTCGCCGTGATGAAACCACTCTGGAAGTAGATGTTCATAAAGGGCTTGGCGTTAATGGTGTTTTCTCTGCTCTAAGCCAACACGATATTACGGTGCTCAGTATGCGTAACAAGGCGAACCGTCTTGAGGAGTTGTTTGTCAGACTGACTGATAATAAAGCTGGAGGGCAAGCATCATGAATCTAGTTGCCTTTAAAACCATTGTCACCAAAGAGATCATCCGCTGGACGCGCATCTGGACCCAGACCTTATTACCGCCAGCAATCACCATGACTCTTTATTTTGTAATCTTCGGTAATTTGATTGGCTCGCGCGTTGGCGAAATGGATGGCTTTGGCTACATGGAATACATCGTGCCAGGTTTAATCATGATGTCAGTGATTACAAACTCCTATGGCAATGTCGTCTCTTCATTCTTCAGTGCAAAATACCAGCGCTCGATTGAAGAAATGATGGTTTCTCCTGTGTCTAACTGGGTGATTCTTTTTGGCTATGTGGGTGGTGGAGTGCTACGCGGATTGTTAACCGGCCTCATCGTGACCATCATTGCATCTTTCTTCGTCGACTTGAAAATCTATAACTACTTCGTGGTCATCAGTGTGGTCTTTTTGACGTCAGTGCTATTTGCTATCGGTGGTTTTATCAATGCTGTATTCGCACGTAAATTTGATGATGTGGCAATTGTTCCTACCTTCATTCTGACACCGCTGACCTATCTTGGTGGTGTATTCTATTCAATCAGTTTGCTGCCGGAATTTTGGCAAGGTGTCTCAAAAGCCAACCCAATCATCTATATGGTGAATGCTTTCCGTTATGGTTTTCTGGGGGCTTCTGATATAGCGATTGAAGTAGCCTTTGCACTGATTCTGGTCTTTATTGCTCTATTGACCAGCCTTGCGATTTATATGCTTAATCGAGGTATCGGACTGCGTGCCTGAGCAAGAAGCCAATCGCGTCATTCCCATCTTCCCGCTGCAGCGGGTTGTCTTTCCGGATAGTGTTCTCAGATTACAAATATTTGAGCAACGCTATCTGGACATGATCGCCAGACAGCTTTCTCAGCAACAAGGTTTTGGCGTTACCTTGATCAAAAAAGGCAATGAAGCAGGAATTCCAGCCACTCCTTTTGAATTTGGAACCTACGTTGAGATTGTCGATTTTGATCAACGAGATAACGGCTTGCTACTGATTACCTGTGTTGGCAAACAGCGCTTTCGTATCAATAGTCAGACCATCATGCCGGATAAATTGATAACAGCGAATGTGTCATGGCTTGATAACGTGCAGCAACGCTCCATGACTGATGATCAGTCTGAGTTGGTTAACCTGCTTAGCGACTTATCGAAACATCCTCAAGTAGACATCTTGGATATTCCCGAGCGCTGGACTGAACTGAGTTTTGTACTTGAGCGCCTAACCGAATATATGCCAATCAGTGAACGCCAGAAACAGGCCGTGTTAGAAGAAAACGACCTCGATACTCGAATTGCTATGTTGTACCAGATGCTGGGCTGGATAAAGTAGCTATTGTCAAGATTAGGGGATTTTGCGAGAATCTTTTGGTTTTTATTCTTTTAATTACAGACTAACAACCGAGGGAACCTATGAAGACAATAAGAATAGCACTACTACTATTAACTGTTTTGGCACTTAGCGCATGTGCGACCAGACTTACAAAACCGCAAGGTCCTGCATTAGCTCCAAGCACTTCTATCCAAACTTATGAGCGAATCATTTTAACGCCAATTACGATTTCTCCAGAGTTTGCAGAACATGACTCAAATCAGGATGCACGCGTAAAAATGAACGACTACTTGCAGAAGCTAATGCAAGTTACCTTTAAAGGTAAAAACCTACAAATCGTAACAGATGAGTCTGAGGTTACTGTTTCTGATCAAAGAACATTAATCATTAAGCCACATATTAAAGAAATAAAATATGTGAACACGGCTGCTCGTATATTTGCAGGAGCCATGGCTGGCGGTTCAGCAGTATTAATGGAAGTGTCTATGATCGATGCTAACGTTAACCGTTCAATCGGCAACCCAGAGTTCTATGCTGATGCGAGTGCCTGGTCAGGTTTTGGTGCAGATAATCGTGTATTGAATGAAGTAATCGAAGATATCGATACTTATTTCAAAATTCATAACTAAGATTTGTCTTTGTATAAGAACAGCCTGCTTAATTGCAGGCTGTTTTGTTTTAAGCATAGAAAATCATTTGAAGTAGAAAAGCTGTCAAAATCTTTTACAAAGATTGCAAGTTTGCATTGAAAAACTGATCGACTAGTTAACATTTCTGAGCTAAATCAAATAGATAAAAACTTTGGCACAGTTTATGCTTATTACATAGATGAACACAGCAATTGTGTTTTATCCCCAGCTAAATTCTATTGGGCCTAGCTTTCTGCTAGAAGCTGAATAGAAAGCAGCTTATCAATGCGCAAGCCATTAGCCCACCGAAAGGTGGGCTCTTTTTTTGTAAACCAAATTACTGAGTTTGTCCGCGTAGACTGTTCAACTCCTGAATCCAGACTTTGACTTTAGGCTCTTTTTCGACCATGGCTGTTAGTAAACTGGTCTGATAATCTTCTTGCTGCTTTTGTAGTTCTTCATTACTCATTACTGCGGCACGAGCCTTCATAAAGTCCTTTTGGTATTTTTGCATTTCGGCCTGCATGGCTTTAGCTTCTTCCGAAGCAGGATCGGCTTGTTGTAACTTCTTTTGAATTGCAACGAGCTTTTCTTCCTTCTCTTTTGGGAAACCCGCCTGGGTTACAACTTCATTAAAACTTGCCTGAAGATTCTCTTGCTCTTTCTTCAGTTCGGGTTTTTCCTTAATGACCTGTTTTTGTACGTTTGCCAGTTTAGCCTGGAGCTGCATTGCTTTTTGTTGAGCAGTTACTTTTGCAGGTTGTTGGCTCACTGGTGGCTGATTAGCATGTGCAGTGGCACTAGCAAATAATGTAACTAGTGAAATAGCGAATAGTTTTGTTTTAAGAGTCATAAATATCCTCATAAAGTTAAACAGAACCAATGCGTATAAAACGCCCTTAAGCTGTCCGACAGATTAAAGTTTAAGAGTTCAAATAAAATTTTAAGATTGAGGCTTATATTTACTCATAGGTGTGGATATTTTTTGTTGAAAGTAAAGACTGACGGGCTTTACAGCGGTTTTAGCTGAACTAGCTGTAGAAATAAAAAAACCGGCAAAACTGCCGGTTTTTTACACAATGCCAATTGAAACGGGTTAGATGCGAGGATCGACATCCGCATCATAATCAACGCCATCCACTTCAAAGCCGAATAGCTTGAAAAATTCGTGCTGATAACCTTTGTAGTCTGAGATATCGTTGATGTTCTCAGTAGTTGCAATCTGCCACAAATCTTCGACTTTGTTTTGAATCGAGTCATCAAGCTCTTTCAAATCCAAACGGTAACGACGAGTGTCATCATAGATAGCATCATCGCCATACATCTGGTCCATGATTAAGCCTTTAATCTGATGAATCGGGTCTTCATGCACGCCATTTTCTTTCATGACCTTATACAGCAATGAAATGTACAAAGGCATAACTGGAATAGCTGAACTTGCCTGAGTCACAACAGCTTTAAGAACTGCAACGTTAGCTGTGCCATTGTATTTATTTTGCAACATGTCATGGATAGCATGTGAAGCGCGATCTAGATCTTCTTTGGCTTTACCGATTGTCGCATGACCATAGATAGGCCAGGTCAGTTTTTTACCAATATAGGTATAGGCAACAGTTTTAACGCCATCAGCAAGTACGCCAGCTTCGTCTAGAGCTTTCATCCAAAGCTCCCAGTCTTCGCCGCCCATAACTTTGATGGTGTTCTGAATATCGTCTTCAGTTGCTGGCTCAATACTGACATCGTGTACAACACCTTTGTCGGTATTTAAAGTTTTTTCAGTAACAGCTTCGCCAATAGGTTTTAATACTGACTTGTAAACTTCACCAGTTTCAGGATCCTGACGACGAGGAGACGCTAATGAGTAAATGACTGTATCGATTTTACCCATTTCTTCTTTAATGATTTTAATGGCGTCTTCTTTGGCCTGATTCGAGAAAGCATCGCCATTGATGCTTTTATGCCAAAGGCCTGCTTTATCAGCAGCCATCTCAAAGCCACGGTTGTTATACCAGCCAGCGGTTCCTGGCTTAGATTCAGTTGGCTCTTTTTCAAAGAACAAACCTAATGTTTTGGCACCATAACCGAAAGCAGAAACGATGCGTGACGCCAGGCCATAGCCAGTTGATGAGCCAATGACTAAAACATTTTTAGGGCCAGCTTCTGCATCAGCAGGCATATTATTTTTAACGTATTCAATCTGTTCATTAACATGGGCAACGCAGCCATGTGGGTGTGCTGTGGTACATACAAAACCACGAACTTTAGGCTTAATAACCATAAAAACTAATCTCCGGACAAAAATATGGCGGTATTGTACCGTTTTTTGAGGGCAAAGAGGTACTACCAAAGTGAACCGGCCTTGCCTAATGTGAGACAAAGTTCAAATCTGTGGTATTCTTCGATAACTCATTGAATTCATAATCAAAAAACTTTTAGCAGTTCTGGGGTTATAAAGTAATGGAATTATCAGTTAATAATAAGAAACGAGGTAATAAGGCGGGAGCAGGTTGCTTAACGGTCTTTGGCGGTATCTTTTTTATAGTCGGGGTGGGAATATTCCTATTTGGGCTGGCTTCCATTTATAGTTCATTACAAGCAAACGATTGGCAGCCTGTGGATGCCACTATCACTAGAGTTGAGCAGGTGATATCTCGCGGTGATGACAGTACCACCTATGGCGTCAATGGTGCCTTTCAATACCAATATGAAGGCCAAACCTATATTTCAAGCCAGCTTAACTTCTACACTGGCACTGATAATATTGGCAGTTATCAACAGGACTTTTATTACCGCTTAAAGCAGGCGAAAGAAAATAACAGAACCGTCACAGCCTACGTCAATCCTGATAATCCCAGTGAAGCCGTGATCGATAAAGAGATTCGTTGGGGCATGTTGGGTTTCCACTCGATCTTCTTGATTGTGTTCGGAGGCATTGGCCTGGGGATTATGCTGGCTGGCCGATTTGCCAAAAAGAAATTGGTTAAACAAAACGAATTGCAGCAACTTTATCCCGATGAGCCATGGAATTGGAAAGAAGAGTGGCAGACCAATCGATTCAAGGCAACAACCGGCACCGGTTTCAAGGTTCTGCTTGGCTTTGCAATTTTCTGGAATCTGATTGCCATACCAGCCTCAGTGATGGCGATGATTGAATATTTCAAAACCTTTGAGCACCAGATTCTGATTGTATTGCTGTTTCCACTGGTTGGCATCGGATTGTTGATTGCGGCCTTTGTTGCATTCATGCGGCATAAGAAATACGGACAGAGTGAATTAGTCTTGCAACAAACCCCGATAGCAATTGGCGGAATCAATCGTGGTGCTATCAATGTCCCAAATGACGAAGCATTGTCCCAAACATTTGGTCAGCCTATAGCAGCAGTGGTAACACTTAGCTGTCAGAGAAAAATTACAACAGGTAGCGGTAAAAGCCGCAGCACCAAAACGAAAATCATCTGGCAAGATGATCGAAGGGTGACGTCCTCTACCATTGGCCACAACACCTCCAGTTATTCATTTGAATTTAAAGTGCCGGAAGACTTGCCTCAATCCGATGATTCCAATCCCAATAATCGAGTTGAGTGGGTATTGCAGATTGAACGTAAGCAACCCGGCATTGACCTGAAACTTGATTTCACTTTGCCAGGTTTTGTTGTTGCACACCGCGTTGCTCTGGCCGAGTCTGAAACAGACCTATTTGGTTCCAGCTTTAGTGAGCGTTCATTTGAAGGTGGCTCTGGGGGGCAGGTTAGCCCAGACGGCTGGAGAAATCTTGGCATTGAAGACTCCGTTACCTCGCAGGGTAATCGTTACTACTTCTCAGCATTCAGGCATTTAAGTTTTGCTGTGGGTATGATCCTGTTCGGTTTGATTTTTGCCTCGGTAGGCGTTGGCATTAGTTTGTTTGGTGATGCGCCCATCATGTTCTTTATCGTATTCGGGGGGCTGGGTACCCTGATATTTGTATTGGGCTTAAGACAACTCACATATCGAAGTGAACTGACTGTCAGAGCAGGGCAACTGCAGCTCTCATCCGGTCATTTACAGTTATCAACACCAAGAGTTATTCATCGTGATGATATCCAAAGTATCACGAGCCATAGCAATATGAGTGTTGGCAACAAACAGGTCTTTCACATAACAGCGATGTTAAAAGACGGCAGTAAGGTCATCCTTGCCAAAAACTTATTAATGCGAAGTGATGTGGAATCATTTATAGAGAAAATAAAATATGAAATAGGTATGACAGCTAGATAATATTGTGAAACAAGCAGGGGCTAAAGTTCAGCCCCTGCTTGTTTCACCCCATGACTCCCTGATCAATTCAATCGATATTTCTGTTTATCATAAGCCCAGCTGGCAAATTGCGCATAAGCCAGTGCAATCAATTCCTTCTGCTTGTCATGCAAAGGTTGGTCGCTATATTTTCCGGCTGAATAAAGGTAAGTAATGGGCTCTTGATTTGGCCGTAAAATAACGACCTCTTCGCCATCCCAGTAGGCCTGGTTTTCACCATACTGCATGATTGCTCGACCTGTGTAGTTGGCTGGAAGTTGCGTTAAATCTCTGCCTAATGTTGGAACCTGGTGGTCAATACCAAGTAATGATAATAGTGTCGGAGCCAGATCAATCTGACTGACCAGCGTTTGTTCAACTTTAGGTTCAATATCCGGACTGATGATAAAGCCGGGAATGTGAAAGTGCTCTATCGGTACCAGTGAATCACCCCAGACTCGCGCATCATGATCAGCAACCACCAACACGACAGAGTTTTCTAAAATGCCTTTCGCTTCCAGCTGATTTAGAAATTTACCCAGCGCATAATCTGCATATTTTACAGCATTGTTTACCGTCTGCTTTGGTTGTTCATAAAGCTCAATCTTATTATCTGGAAACTCAAAAGGGGTATGGTTTGTTGAAGTAAAGATTAAGCTGAACTTTGGTTGTTCAGGAATTTGTTGCAGATAACTAAGCGCCTTTTCAAACAAATCCTCATCACTCACACCCCAGTTACCAACAAACGATGGATTACTGTAATTGTTTTGATCGATAGCAAGATCAAAACCATTATTTAGAAAGAATCCTTTCATGTTATCGAAATGACTTTCACCGCCATAGATAAAACTGGTTTCGTAACCATAATCAGAAAGCAAGCCAGCCAGATTGAAAAAATTATTCTGGGCTTTGGGAAGTTTCAGAACTGGTCGCGCAGGAGACGGCAAAAAGCCAGTGGTTATGGCTTCCAGGCCGCGCGCTGAGCGAGTACCTGTTGCGTAGAGATTGTCAAAGAACCAGCTTTTGTTGCGCCATGAGTCGATATTTGGCGTCAGTGGCTTGCCGCCAAGAGAACCGACGAACTGTGCCCCCAAACTTTCTTCAACCACAATGATAAGGTTGCGCTTCTTAAAAGGCTGACTGGGCTTCATGGTATGCAAACTTGGCATATCTTGAGAAACGGGATGTCCAAGTTCCGACACATCTTGTTGAATAACCTGTAGCATGGTTTCTTCTGGAATTTCACCGTAAAAATTGGCCGCCGATTCCTCATTGCCCATTTGATAAAGAGCGTACATCACGCTGTAAGTTGAGTTGAGCGGCAAAGTATTGAGCATTCGGTCATTTGAAAAAGCGACCATTGCCGGATTAATAGGGCGATGCTGGATACCTGAGCGTGCGCCCAGCAACAGCAATGCCAGCAAAGGCAGCATTAATAAAGAGCTGGCTGGGCTGAAAACAGCAACATCACCGCCATAGCTTTTCAGCCACTGACGAGTGAGCCAGCCAGTAACGACTAACAGCAATGTACCCATAGCCATTTCCAGTAAATAGCCATTAAACAACATCCCGAACACTTCGTTCGGACTGCTAAGGTATTCGAAAAATAAACGGTTAGGGCGAGTGTCGTATTCGCTGATAAAGGTTGGTGTCGCTATCTCCATCAATACCAACACTATCAGTGCTAACCAGCAGTAAATTTTAATACCGCGGGCAAGCCAGTTTCCTTTGAATGGTGTAAGCGCGTGAAGCATAATCGCCACCACAGGCAAGAATACCAGTTGTGACAAAGTAGCCAGGTCAACCCTGAGACCGCCAATAAAGATGGCTTGAAAATCACTGACGCTCCCAATACGCGACCACTGCCACAAAACAATAGCCAGTCTTGAGGTTGTAAGTATTGTTAAGGCTATCAGGAAAAACTGTCCCAAAAAGCCAAGGTTCTTTCTAACAAATGGAGTCATGTTGCATTACTCGAATTGATATAGGTCAATCATGGGGCTTGCCAAGATTACAACAATGGACAAAAGACCTGGGCACTGAAACGAGCATTGGAGATAGGAACTTAAATAGGGTACATTTGTCTATAGTGCGTCTTATTCAAAATTAACAGATTTAGGTATCCCATTGAAAAGTAGTAAGATTTGGTTCTTAATCGCATTCTTAACAGTCATCATTGCGTTTGACATTTCGGATCTTTATACCGATGTGACACTACATGCCGAAGTTGACCATTTGTATGTGGAAGCCTTCATGATTTTGGTGACTGCATTGGTCATCATCTATCTCATCATACAGGTTGTTAGCCAGCGTACTGCCGTTACCAGTCTTGAAAAAGAATTGCAGGAAAGTAAGCAACTTTTGCAGGAGCAGAAAACTCAAATGCAGGAAGCTCGTAAAGAATACAGCGAAGTCATTCGTAAACAATTCGACGAATGGAACCTGACAGGTAGTGAAATTGATACTGCCTATCTATTACTCAAAGGACTAAGCTTTAACGAAATAGCCGAAGTGCGTGGCATTAAAGAAAAGTCCGTCCGTCAGCAAGCCTCGCAAATCTATCAGAAAGCAAACTTACCCGGACGTCATGCTTTTGCCGCCTGGTTCTTCGAAGATTTTATGGGGTAGTTTTAAGATCGGTAGTGTACGGACAACTCATGAGTTGTCCCTACGTTCGCGGGCAGGCACACAGGCGCTGCCCCTACCAAGAAATGACCAATCAATTTCACACACCTTTCATTCGAAAGTGTTATCCTCTCTGAGTCAATTTACAAACAAGGAGACAGACATGAAAGTAGCAGCGTATGCCGCTCCCTCAGCAACCGAAGATCTAGCTCCATACGACATCGACCGCCGCGACGTTGGCGAGAATGATGTCCTCATCGATATTGAATACTGTGGTGTCTGCCACAGCGACATCCACACCGCGCGCAATGACTGGCATGGCACTCAATACCCGATTGTCCCTGGTCACGAAATTATTGGTCGTGTGCTGGAAGTAGGCAGTAACGTCAAAGACTTTAAAGCCGGACAGTTAGTCGGTGTTGGCTGCATGGTCGACTCCTGCCGCCATTGCCATTCCTGTGAAGAAGGCTTGGAACAATACTGCGAGGAAGGTCTGGTCGCGACCTATAATAGTGAAGACCCAGTTTCTGGTGGTATCACTCAAGGCGGTTATTCCGACAAGATTGTGGTCGATAAAGACTTTGTTTTAAGCGTCTCTGAAAAACTCGATACCAAAGCTGTCGCGCCGTTACTATGCGCGGGCATTACAACCTATTCGCCACTTCGCCAATGGAACGTTAAGAAAGGCGATAAAGTGGGTGTCATAGGTTTGGGTGGACTTGGTCACATGGGTGTCAAACTGGCCAAAGCCATGGGTGCCGAAGTGGTTATGATCACAACCTCGCCAGAGAAAGGTAAGGATGCTAAACGCCTTGGTGCTGATGAAGTCCTGATCTCAAAAGATAAAGAAGCCATGAAGCAGCATGCCAACAGCTTCGACTTCTTATTGAATACCGTGCCAGTACCACACGACGTCAATCCATACGTTGCTCTGCTTAAACGCGACTCAACCATGGTCATCGTCGGTGCGATTGCGCCTCTACCCGATATCCACGGTGGCGGCCTGATCATGAAGCGTAAACGCATCGCTGGCTCATTGATTGGCGGCATCAAAGAAACGCAGGAAATGCTCGACTTCTGTGCCGAGCACAACATCGTTTCGGATGTCGAAATGATCGATATCCAGAACATCAATGATGCCTACGAAAGAGTGATTAAATCCGATGTGAAGTACCGCTTTGTCATTGATATGAAGTCGTTGACGCAATAGGAAAAGAACTGAGAGGAGGGGCAGTGCCTATGTGCCTGCCCTAAAGAATTGAAAGAAAAGAGCAGATTATGAAATACATCCCTGTATTTCACCAAAGGCCAGCTTCGCTGTTCAAAATCGCTCCATGCGATTTTGTCCGTGTCGTAGCACGGAATGACAAACCTTAACGAGAGTGCAAGTTCCTTAAGGCATGTCATCCTGAACTAGATTCAGGATCTGCCTTTGATCTTTAGGACATACACATAGGCACTGCCCCTACCATTACTAGACAGAACTAAACCCAATCCCCCCAAGATATCCCTTTATCATATACCTCCAACTGTATATAATTCGCACAGCTTAAGAGCCTTGCTTCTTTCCCAAACTGCTTCATCCCAATTCAGTTCCGACAGATTCACTCAGCTCTATCCGTTACCGCATTACGGTAACCATGACCCATTGTAGAAAACCAGGATAACACCATGAGCCACGCTGCTTTTTCGACCCTTGCCTTACAACCTGAATTAATTGCCAATCTGGCGGATCTTGGATTCGAACGGATGACGCCGATCCAGTCCGAAGCATTGCCGTATATTCTCGAGGGCAAGGATGTGATTGCTCAGGCGAAAACCGGTTCGGGTAAAACCGCAGCTTTTGGTCTGGCGATTCTTGAAAAGCTTGATACGAAAAACTTCTCGGTACAATCGCTGGTGTTATGTCCAACCCGTGAACTGGCTGAACAGGTGGCGGAAGAAATTCGTCGTCTGGCACGCCCCATTGCCAACGTTAAAGTATTAACCGTTTGCGGTGGCACCCCGTTGAGACCTCAGGCTGATTCACTAAAACATGGCGCGCATATCATGGTCGGAACTCCGGGCAGGGTGGTGGACCATCTGGAAAAGCAGACGCTGGATTTAGAAGGCATCACAACCTTGGTGCTGGACGAAGCCGATCGTATGCTCGATATGGGATTCCAGCCAGCGCTCGACACCATCATCGAAGAACTGCCGATTCAGCGTCAGAACTTATTATTCAGTGCGACCTACCCACCGCAAATTCAATCCATCGCCGAGCGCGTGATGAAACAGCCGGTGCTGGTGCAGTCGATAGACAAACATACCCACGCCAGCATCGCGCAGGATTTCTATAAAATCAGTGACGAAGGCGAACGCGGGGTTGCCGTCCGATTGTTATTATTGAAACATCGCCCAGACTCTACCGTGATTTTCTGTAATACCAAAAATCATGTTAAAGAGCTGACGCAGGAACTGAAAAACTACGGTTTCAGTGTGCTCGCTCTGCATGGTGATCTGGAACAGAAAGAACGGGATCAGGCGTTAGTCCGATTCTCTAACAACAGCGTGTCGATCATGGTCGCGACCGACGTTGCCGCGCGCGGACTGGATATCGACTCACTAGATCTGGTCATCAACTACCACATCGCCAGCGATCCCGAAGTACATGTGCATCGCATCGGAAGAACTGGCCGTGCCGGAAATAAAGGCCATGCCTGCTCTATTGTCATCAATAAAGAAAGTCACAAGCTCGCTCGACTGGCTGACTATCTTGGACAGGAAATCACCACACAACCATTGCCTGATCGACAGCTGTTGAAAGAACCCACTTTCAGACCGCCGATGTCGACCATCCAGATCGATGGCGGAAAAAAACAGAAACTTCGTCCCGGCGATATCCTCGGTGCGCTAACCGCTGACTACCGAATCGAAGGTAGCGATGTCGGCAAGATCCAGGTCGCCAACAGTTGGGCCTATGTTGCCGTTAAAACGCCATTGCTGGAAACCGCAGTGCAATTGCTCAACAACGGTAAAATGAAAGGCAAGAAGTTCAGAGCAAGAAAGATCTAGAGCTCTAAACGCGTAATCTGCAAAATATTCCTGTTATCCCGCTACTGTGACCGTAGGAAATACCTTTAGGTAATAGCGGGATCCAGTGCCTTTGGTTCTTTAATTAATAACTCCAAATCCAAAAGCTATGTCATCCTATGCAAGGGCACTTAACACATCTTTTCTCCCATAATGAGTTTTAAACCAGTTTTCGCTATGATGGAAAAAAATCAGGGAGTGTTAATCATGTGCGGACTGGTAGAGCTTTATAAAAAGCCAGCGAAAAAAATCGAAAAGACCCTCGACTTGCAGGTTCCTCTCGAGCTGGGAACCTTTCGCTGTTACCACCCGGTTCAGATTATTCATAACAATGGACAAGACAATCAGGTCAATAAAGCCCTCTGGCAATTCCTGCTCGAACAAAAAGACGGTCAATGGAAAGCGAGTAAATACACCTCCTTTAACAGCCGCTGGTACGAAGGGCAGGGCTTTAAAAAATCCTTCACCAGCGCATATCGCGAAAGTCGTTGCATTATCCCAGCAAGCGCCTTTGTCGAAGGCATGAATAAAGTCTACCACTTGTTAAAACCCGCCGACGGCAGCCCCATCTATTTCGGTGGACTCTTCAAAAACTGGGGCGACGAAGACAATCCTGTCAACTCCGCGTCCATGATCACCATTCCTCCACACCCCAAACTCGAAGGCATCCATAACAAAGCCATGCCGCTCATGATCCCTGAAAACGATCTCGACATGTGGCTTGATCCAGAGTTTCACAATACCGATGCTTTTACTGACTTAATGCAGCCGCAACTAAAGACAGACTTTGAGGTGGTGAAAATAAAAGGCTGGAGTCAGGTAGAACCAATCGATGATGGCTTTGAAATTAAGGCCGATTAGAAAGAAAATCTACTCAAACCGCATTAATTCCCTTCTGTATTCAATATGTTGCAATGCATTTGTGCATTAAATGTACAGTTGTAAAAAAATGTGACGTGGTATACATTGTTTTGTGCGAATTTAGGTGAGTTCATTTAGCTAAATTGAAGAGAGAATAAACCAATGCATTTAATGTGATTATATGGAATAGATATAAACTAATAGGACAATCATGACAAAGAGTATAAATAAAGAAGAGTTTCCTGCCTATATAAAGCAACAAATTGAAAAAGGTAATGCGATTTTATTTCTCGGCTCTGGCTTTAGTTTTGGAGCTATGTGTCCGAATGGAAATACGCCCCCATCAGGAGAACAGCTAAGGGATGAGTTATGTGATGAATATCTAGATGGGGAGATGAAGGATAAGCCGTTAACAACAGTTGCAAATTATGCAAAGAATGAAAGTAGTCGAAGGGTTGTAGAGCAGTTCATCAAAGACCGGCTAATACATCTAGTTCCACAATCTTATCATTGTGCAATTTCAAACTTCAAATGGCACTCTATATTCACTACAAATTATGATTTAGTTTTAGAAAATGCATACTCTGGAAATCAACAAAGACAGCAGCAGTTATCTCCAATCTTATCCGACGAACAAAGCTTTAGTGAAATAATAAAAGATAAAGAGAATGTTCCATACTTTAAATTGCACGGATGTATTACAGATATTAACTCACAGAATCCATTAATATTAACCACTGAAGAATATGCCAAATATGAAAAAAATCGAATAAAGTTATTTAGGCATTTACGTGAAAGTGCTCGAGACAGACCGATAATATTCATAGGCTATTCAATAAGCGACCCCAATATAAATTCTATCTTGTTTGATTTAACTGATAGCAATATTGAACGACAGATGTATGTGACAGTTGACCCAGGTCTTAATATCTATGATATGAGAATGTGGTCTTCGCATAGGATACATCCTATTAAAGCTACACTTGAAGAGTTTGTTGAGTTTTTAGAAAGTGAAATAGATACTAGGAAGTATGACTTACTAACGGCATATGATGAACGAGAACATGCTGTTTACAAATACATACCTCAGGATATAAAAATAACCAATGATGCAATTGAATATATAAATACAGAATTTAAATTTATACATAGTGAAATGAAAGTTACTGGTGTCTCTCCAAAGGACTTTTACAGGGGGTTAGACAAAGGCTGGGGGGGGATACATCAAGGCTTAGATGTAGAAAGAAAGGTTTGTAATAGAATTATATCAGCATCTATAGATTTGATAGATGAAAAAAAGCCAACAGTAATATTGCTTAAGGGTTTTGCCGGAAGTGGGAAAACAATAGTTCTTAAACGTTATTCTTGGAGTATGGCTTTTGATTTTGATGAGCCTGTTTTTTATTTAAACAAAGGGGGGGTTCTTCGAGTTGATTTAATTATGGAAATTTTGGGGGCGTTTAATAGGAGAGTAATACTTGTAATTGATGATGTTTTGCACTCTTCATCTGAGTTTGTTGAGTTGATGAATGCCATTAAATCCACAAACTTGAATGTTCTGATAATAGTATCGGCCAGAAATAACGAATGGAATCAAGACGTAAATGAGTGTGATGAGTTAATTGATAATACATTTGAACTTGGAAAGTTATCAGTAAAAGTTATCCCTACATTAGTACAAAAACTTACTAAATATAAGTGTTTTGAAGATAGTGTTTTAAATAGTTATACAGAATCGGAGTTAGTTACTCATTTTGAGGAAAAGCTTGATAAATTATTATTGGTTGCATTGCATGAAGTTACTTCGGGAAAAACCTTTGAAGAAATAATAGTTGACGAATTTAAACGTATCGTGCCTGCTCAGGCCAAAATAATTTATAAAGATATTTGTACTTTAAATAGGCTTGATGTCCCTGTTCGTGCTGGATTGATATCTCGAGTTTCAGGAGTGAAAATTGAAGATTTCAATAGAAACTTTCTGGCTCCTCTTGAGCATGTGGTAACAGTGTTTATGGATTATTATTCTAGGGATTATGCTTACTCATCAAGACATCCGTATATTGCAGAAATTGTTTTTAATTACACTATTGAAAGTCAAGAAGAGAAATACGAGCAGATAATGAGGTTGGCTAGTAAAATGAATCTTGACTATACATCAGACAATGAAGCATTTAGGCAAATTATTGCCGGCAAGAAACTTGCTAACATGTTCACTGATAAATCATATGCTATGGGTATCTATCAAATTTTTGAAGATATTGGTGCTGACCTTTCGCATATTAACCATCAGAAAGCCATGTTCGAACTTCACCATATGAATGGAAATCTAAATAGCGCATTGCAATTTATTGCTGAGGCGAAGAGCCATTCTGAGTATGGAGACACTAATAAAGCTATAAAACATACTGAGGGAACAATTTTAAGGCGTATCGCAAAGATTGAGAAAAATACTCTTTTAAAAAATAAATATAGAGAGAATGCGAAAGTCATATTTAGGGAGTTGATGTCTGGGAAGCCTAAGGACTCAAGGAGTCATGTTGGTTATTTGCGAGCATTGTTAAATGAACTAGATGACATGAAAGATATTGTAGAAAGTGTTGTTGAAGACGAAGTAATTATTGACACAGTCAAACAAGCTCAGTCTACCATTAGCAAGGCTTTACAATTGTTCCCGTCAGATCCTCATGTTTTACAGGTAGAGGCTGAATTAGAGGGGTTTTTGCAGAATTTCGATAAAGCAAAAGATCTAATAGAAAAAGCGTATTCCATCAACTCTGAAAATTCGTATGTTGCAATTCGGCATGCAAGAAACCTTGTCAAATCAGGTGACACTGAAAGTGCCTTAAAGATTCTAAGTAATACTTTATCAAAGCAGCCTAATAATATGGCTATTAATTTCGAAATAGCAAAGATATTGATCCAAAAAAATGATGATGGATTGTTGCCTCAAATCGAAACGTATTTAAAGCGTAGCTTTGCTAAATTTGACGGAAATTACTTAGCTCAGTTATGGTATGCAAGGCATCAATATCTTTATGGAGATCATTCAAAAGCATATGAAATATTCTCACATTTAAAAGTTGCCAGGGTATCCTCAAGTGTGAAGAATAATGAAAAGGGGATGGTTCTTGATTCCAGCGGAGCCCCAAAAATATATAGCGGGTATATAAAACAAGACCATGGGAACTTTTACTTCATTTATTCAAATGAGCTGCGTGATACAGTGTTTGCTCACCAAGACGACTTTAATGACTGCATTGATGATGATAACCTTATGAATAAGAATGTTTCGTTTCAGTTAGTTTTCACCATGAAAGGTCCTAAGGCTAAGTTTATTGATTTTATTTGATTAATTAATTGGAAATTAATGGGGTCAGGGCAAATCAAACTCACATCTTGGACTTACGGTGGACTTACAAAATCCCAGCCAACAAAAAAGGCTTACAGATTTCTCTGTAAGCCTTTCTTTTTATATGGTAGCTATGGGTGGACTTGAACCACCGACCCCAGCATTATGAATGCTGTGCTCTAACCAGCTGAGCTACATAGCCATAATTCAGTGGCGCGTATTTTCGTGATTTGGGGGCTTCTTGTCAAGCCCCTGTCTATAAAAAGTATCGCGAAAATTCTGGCTTGAATTGATCCCGCTCTAGACGTTGAAACGGAAGTGCATGACATCGCCGTCCTGGACGATGTATTCCTTACCTTCCAAGCGCCATTTACCGGCTTCTTTAGCGCCCGCTTCGCCGTTGCCTGCGATGTAGTCGTCGTAGGCGATGACTTCGGCGCGGATAAAGCCTTTTTCGAAGTCGGTGTGGATTACGCCAGCAGCCTGTGGTGCAGTTGCGCCCACTTTGACCTGCCATGCGCGAACTTCTTTAACGCCTGCCGTAAAGTAGGTCTGCAGGTTGAGTAGGTTGTAACCCGCGCGAATTACGCGGTTAAGGCCTGGCTCGTCCTGGCCTAAATCAGCAAGGAATTCGACTTTGTCTTCGTCGTCCAGTGCAGCAATTTCAGCTTCGATAGCGGCGCAGATTGGAACCACTTCGGAATGCTCGGCGGCAGCGAATTCACGAACTTTATCGAGCAATGGGTTGTCTTCGAAACCATCTTCGCTGACGTTGGCGATATACATGGTTGGCTTGTTGGTGATGAGCTGGAATTTGCGCATGATTTTCTGCTCATCTTTGTCCAGATCCAGCGTACGCAGCGCATTACCTTCATCAAGGCAGGCTTTGGCTTTTTCCAATACCGCTAGTTCAGCTTTGGCTTCTTTATCGCCGCTTTTGGCGATTTTAGCGGTTTTCAGGATGCGTTTTTCAACCGCTTCAAGGTCAGCCAGCGCTAACTCAGTGTTGATGGTTTCGATGTCGGCGATAGGGTCAACCTTACCGGCAACGTGGACCACGTCGTCGTTAGCAAAGCAGCGTACTACGTGGGCAATCGCATGCGTTTCGCGGATGTTGGCCAGGAACTTGTTGCCCAGACCTTCACCTTTTGACGCACCAGCAACCAGACCGGCGATATCGACGAATTCCATGGTCGCGGGTAATACGCGCTGTGGATTAACGATATTGGCCAACGCATCAAGACGTGGATCAGGGATCGGCACGACACCGGTATTCGGCTCGATGGTGCAGAACGGGTAGTTTGCCGCATCAATGCCCGCATCGGTCAGTGCGTTGAAAAGTGTTGATTTACCAACGTTCGGAAGTCCTACAATACCGCAATTTAATGGCATGACGTCATCTCTTTAGGTTGTGTTGCTGGTTAACTGGCGGGTGGGGTCAGGCTGTGTAAACGCTGTACTGCCTTGTCCCAATCTCCGCTCAATACGGTGCCGGTTTCGCGTACCGCTTCATCAATCGCAATGTTGATGGCGTTACGGTCATCCGGACTTGGCTTACCGAGGACATAGCCTGTGACCTGGCTTTTATGGCCGGGGTGGCCGATGCCGACTCGTAAGCGTACGAATTCTTTATTGTTTCCCAGTTTGCCGATGGTATCGCGCAGGCCATTATGACCGCCGTGACCACCGCCTCGCTTGAGCTTCAAGGTACCGGGAGGAATATCCAGTTCGTCGTGTGCGACCAGGATCTGTTCTGGCTCGACTTTATAAAAGTTGGCAACCGCCTGTATGGCTTTGCCGCTAAGATTCATGAAGGTGGTTGGGATCAACAGCATCACTTCGTGACCGTCGATAAACCCTTTGCCATAGAGTCCATGAAACTTGCTTTCAACTTTTAGGGGAATCGAATAGGCGCGCGCGAGCTCTTCCACATACCAGGCTCCGGCATTGTGGCGGGTGCCTTCGTATTGTGTGCCTGGGTTAGCCAGACCGACAATTAACTTGATGCTGGACACTGCGCAATTTCCCCAAAGTTAAGAAACGTTAAAATTTAAAAAAAAGGGCTTTAAAGAAAAGACCCCGAAATGGTTGCCCTTAAAAAGGATTTCGAGGTCTTATCATAGCCAGAAATGGCCGACTTAGCTAAGGAGCCAAAGATTACTCTTTGTCTTCGCCTGCTTCTTCGTCGCCTTTCTGTTCAGATGCTGGAACTTCTGCTGCTGCTTCATCAGCCGCTTCTGCTTCAGCTTCTTCATCTTCAGATGGGCCACTTGGACGAACAACGTTCGCTACAGACAAGTCGTGCTCTTCGCCTTGAAGTGCTGTTAGTTCAACACCTTCTGGCAATACTAGATCTGACAAGTGGATAGTTTCACCAAGATCCAAGCCACCTAGGTCAACTTCGATGTACTCAGGTAGGTTACGTGGACGACACGCTACTTCTACGCTAGTGATTTGGTGAGACATTACGCCGCCAGCTTTAACGCCAGGAGCTGATTTCTCGTTAAGGAAGTGCAATGGAACAGTCGCGTTCATGATTTCACCACGAACGATGCGCTTAAGGTCCATGTGCAATACTTTAGGTTTGAAAGGGTGACGCTGAATGTCTTTAATCACTACTTCTTCAACTTCACCAGCGATGTCCAATTTGATGATTGAAGAATAAACAGCTTCTTCATCCAACATATTGATGATCTGGTTGTGATTTAAAGAAATAGATTTAGGTTCTTCCTTACCACCGTAAACGATAGCAGGAATCATGTCTGCTTCGCGACGTAGGCGGCGGCTCGCACCTTTCCCCATATCGCTACGCAATTCAGCGTTAAAAATATATTCGCTCATTGTGTTACTCCACAAGTTGAGGGTTAGTATAAACCTGGCTTCGCGACCAAAGACAGGCATGAATTCTTGGGTTTTAGGTCGATTTAACCGGATTGGCCCAAAAATGGTGCGAAATTATACAACAGCAAGGGTCGCAGAAGCTAGGGAAAATGTGGATTTATTAGCCAATTGGGGGTAGGGGCTTATTTAGATCTGTCATTCCGGATTTTATCCGGAATCGAGTATGCTTTGTGAGTAAGAGCAGATTCCGTGTCGTAGCACGGAATGACAAGCCTGTGTGGTTTTTTAGGCAATTGAGGTGGTAGGGGCAATGCCTGTGTGCTTGCCCATTAAGGGGTACTTGTCTTGTTTTGTTTAAAGGCACTGGATCCCGCGGTACCCTATGGGGCAGACCCTCAAGCCGCGGGATGACGAGCTAGAGGTTATTAGTCAAGGTTGTTTGATTACAGGGACGATCCTGAATATCTTATAGAGCTAATCTTTTCCCTACAGCAGAGCTTTAAATACTTCTGTCATCCCGCGGCTTGACCGCGGGATCCAGTGACTTTTAAGATTAAAGCCCCTCATCGCAGGTATTCTCAGGATCTATGGATAACCTGATGCGTTGGCAGATTTCCTGGTATGAATCGCGCTGACCATTGGCGTGCATCAGGTTCATGAGTCCCAGATTAGCCTCTTTGTCGAGTGGCGAGTAGTTGAGTACGGTTCGATACCAGACTTCTGCTTCTTGCAGCTCATTGAGTTCTGCATATTTGTCGCCGATGGCAACGCCGATTCGCGGATACCAGGGGCGAACCTTGGCAATCTGTTCGTCATACACTTCGGTCATGGCGCGATAGGACTGCTCCATTAATTGCAAATACAACTCATCATCACCATTTAACTGGGCAATCTCTGCCTTGTTAATCATGGCACCCCATGCATTAGGGTTGAGCTCGATGGCTTTGTCGTAATGCTTCTCAGCTTCTGCATATTTCTCCTGGGCAGCGTAGACTAATCCCAGTGAACGATGAACCGAATAATCGTTGGGACTGAGTCGAACGGCTCTTTCGGCCAATGCTTCGGCTCTTGATAAATAGAGTTTGGCTTCGGGGTTGGATAGGCGCTGTTCCTGATGCGCCTGAGTCAGCGATGAGTGATCAATATCCGGAGTGCCAAGTTCATTCGGCCAGCGCAGGACTTTTTGCACCAGTGCATTGGCCAGGCCTGATTGAGCAGGACCAAACTCAGGCTCTGCAGCAATGATCCGCTCATAGAGCTTGATGGCGTTTTCGTTATCAGTTCGAGTGTACTGAAAATAATAGGTATCGGCCTGTTCCTTTAAACTCTGCAATTCTGGGCTGAGCTCCTGCTCTTGAACAGCGCTATTCTGTTCTTCGTCTTTGCGTTGGCTGAAGACGGTTATCAGGGAGACAACCATAATGAAGAGCCATATCGGTAGAAAGAATTTACGGCGGTTTGGCTTCGACTCCTCGAGTGGGACTGTCGTTTCTGCTGTGGTCGGTACAACTTTAAAGCGGTAGCCGCGTTTGGGCAGGGTTTCTATATATGTCGGGTCCTTTGGATCGTCCCCCAAGGCTTTGCGAAGCTTTGATATGGTTTTTGCTAACACATCATCGCTCACAACGGCATTATTCCAGACCGCTTCCATAATGCGATCTTTGTGTAATACAGTAGAGTGATTGTGGGCGAGAAAAAATAATAACTCGATGGCTTTGGGCTCTAAAGTTTGTGTTTCATGGCCACTGCTGATCTCTCCAGTAGAAAGGTTGCAGTGCCAGTCCAATATTTGTAATGTTTCTTGGTTTTCCATTTTAGTATTGTTAACCCATTGATTTTAAATGCCATTATCCATTAGGGATAAAAAAGTCAGAGAAATGAGAGACAAAGTTCAGGATATTATAGCCACTCGGTATCAGGATAGTAGCTTGTTTTGACCGATGACCTATATTAGGAGCAAGTTAACATGTTAGTAGTAAGAACAATAAAGTCTTTTTTAGTGGCAGTATCACTGGCCTTTGCTATTCCTCTGTCAGCGGGTGCGAGCGACATAAAGGCTGATAAAGCCTATAGCGCAGCGCAGGTAAAAGAGGACTTTGACGAGTTGTACCAACGACTGAAAGTCGCGCACTATGATTTGTATGTGAATAAAACTCAGGCTGAGTACGATCAATTGTTCAAAAAGCTAAAGAGTCGTATCAAAGATTCGATGACCGAGTCTGAGATTCGATTGTTATTTCAGGAGTTCGTAGCTTTTGGCGAAATCGCTCACGCCAGAATTGATTTACCATCTGACGATTATCGTGAGTATCGAAAGCAGGGTGGTAGGTCATTTCCACTGTATATCAAAGTGATTGATGGCAAGGTGTTTGTTGCTGAGAACTACAGCGATCATCCAGATGTTTCTGTGGGCATGGAGTTGCTGGCTATTAACGGAGAACCTGTAGACCAGCTCTTTAAGCGCTTAAGACGATTCAAGTCCGCAGATAACGATTACATTTTTAATGGTTTTTTGGAGCTAGAGTTGCCTCTATATCTCTGGTTCGAGTTTGGCCCACAAGCTACTTTTAATGTCACATTAAGACAAGGGCAGAAAGTTGTTGAAGCAGAAATTAAGGCAGTAACGCACCAAGAGTTGCTGACCAGAATTGAAGCACAGGAAGGGTTGTTGCAACTCAGCTGGGAGAGAAACTTTGAGGTGATTGAGGGAATTGGCTATTTAAGACCTGGGCCGTTTTTTAACTTTTCAGCGGATGCAGATAACGTTTGGGATAATAGTGAGTTTGCCAAGTTTATTGAAGAGGCATTTAACCACTTTAGAGAAAAAGATATTGAGGCTCTGTTGATTGATATTCGCAACAATCCTGGTGGCGATAATTCATTTAGCGATCTGATGGTAAAGCAATTTGCTGATAAGCCGTTTAAATTTGCTTCAGAGTTTAACGTCAAACTCAGCGAGGAATTTATTGCGGCCAACGAAGAGCGAATGGACCATCGGCAAGAGAATGATTCGGGAACCTCTGTTTCTCAGCAGTATCAGGATGCATATCAGGGCTTGGAGCCAGGCGATATTTTTGAGCTTGAGTTTCCGTTAGTGAAACCGGTTAGCAATCCTTTCGACAAACCGGTGTATGTTCTGATTAATCGCCACTCTTATTCTAATGCGGTGACGGTGGCTGCTCAGGTACAGGATTACGGATTTGCCACGATTATTGGAGAGAAAACGTCTGATCTGGCAACAACCTATGGAGCCATGGAGAACTTCAAGCTAACCCATACTGATATTAATGTTGGTTTTCCAAAGGCACATATAATTAGACCCAGTGGCGATAGGAAGAGTGATGGTGTGACGCCGGATATCGTGATTAAAACCCCACTGGTTGAGACTGATTCAGATCCTGTTTTGCAGGAGGCGTTTGCAATCGTTAGAAGTCGGTTGAATTAAACCCAGGCATGAGTACTTTTACACAAACAAAAAAAAGCAGGCCGAGGCCTGCTTTTTTTGTATCACTGGTTCTAAATCTTAATCTAGAAACATGGTTGAGATCGACTCTTCGGTATTTACACGACGAATTGACTCACCCAATAGTGGTGCCAGATCAAGAATCTCAATACGTTCACACGCTTGCGCTTCATCTGAAAGCGGTATGGTATTTGTCACAACCAGTTTATCAAGGCTTGAGCCAGTAATGTTGCTGATGGCTTTGCCTGATAGAACAGCGTGAGTTGCATAAGCATAAACGCTATTTGCGCCGTGATCTTTAAGCGCCTGAGCAGCCTGACACAATGTACCAGCTGTATCGACCATATCGTCAACGATCACACAGTCGCGACCTGAAACATCACCGATGATGTTCATAACGCTGACTTCGTTTGCGCGAGGACGACGCTTATCGATAATCGATAAGTCTGCATCGTTTAGGCGTTTTGCAATTGCACGAGCACGAACAACACCGCCAACGTCAGGCGATACAACCATCAGGTTTTTACCGGCGATATTGGATTGGATGTGCTCTAGCAGTACTGGAGTTGCGTAGACGTTATCTACTGGAATATTGAAGAAACCCTGAATCTGGTCGGCGTGCAGGTCAACAGTAAGAACTCGGTCGAAACCTACGCCGCTAATCATATCAGCAACGACTTTAGCACTGATTGGTACACGCGCTGAACGTACACGACGATCCTGGCGAGCGTAACCATAGTAAGGAATAACTGCGGTGATACGCTTGGCTGATGCACGCTTGAGTGCGTCGGCCATGATGATCAATTCCATCAGGTTATCGTTGGTTGGTGCGCAAGTAGATTGAATGATGAAAACGTCTTTACCGCGAACATTTTCAAGAATTTCGACGCTGCACTCACCATCACTAAAGCGTTCGGTATGCGCTTTACCCAGTGGTACGTTTAAGTAATCAGAAATTCGTTTGGCGAGATCAGGTGTGGCATTACCACTGAAAAGCATTAAATCAGACATCGAAAAGCCCTGTAACATTAGCCCCAAAAGTTACAGCAAGCAGAATAAAAGCTGGAAGAAGAGAAGATGGCAGGGGTAGCTGGATTTGAACCAACGAATGGCGGCATCAAAAGCCGCTGCCTTACCGCTTGGCGATACCCCTGCATTGTTTACTTTATTAGCGGGGAGGTGTTGATACCTCTAGCTTCTAAAGTTAGCCAGCGCTGCTTGCACAGAGCCGCTATTTTACGGACTTCTCGCTCGTTGTCAAAGGTTAAGAAGAGACAACTTCCGGTTCCGGTTAACATCACTTTTCCGTATTGAGACAGATGCTCAAAGGCTTCTTTTATCTCCGGATAAAGTTCGAGAACCAGTGTTTGCATGGCGTTGTAACCAACTTCAGGCAAACTCCCTTCGCGAGTGGCGCGTAATTTAATGGGTTTGTCGTTTCTTGTCAACGCTGAATGTGAAAAAATTTTGCCGGTATTCACATGAACGTTTGGATAGACAACAAGATACCACTTTTCAGGGATTTCTGTGTTGGTTAAAAGTTCGCCAATGCCTTCTGCCCAAGCACTATGTCCATTTACGAAAACGGGTACGTCGGCACCTAACTGTCTTCCCAGATCAATCAATTGTTGCTGATCGAGGTGCAAACTCCATAGCTGGTTGAGGGCAACTAATGTGGTTGCGGCATTGGAACTACCGCCACCAAGTCCTGCACCGGAAGGTAGCCGCTTGGTTAGTTTGATATCAGCGCCAGATGAACTTTTGCAGAATGGCTGTAGGATTCTGGCGGCTTTGATAATCAGGTTCTGGTCGCTGGGGACTTCGTTGTATTCACTGTCCAGTGTCAGTTCGCCAGAGTCATTGGGTTTGATCCAGATGTCATCGCCGATGTCTAATAGCTGAAACAGGGTTTGCAATTCATGATAACCGTCTGGTCGCTGTCCAAGCACTCTTAACTCAAGGTTGAGCTTGGCCGGCGAGGGCCAAAAGCTGTAACCCTCTTCATCAAAGCTACCGGTCGTTCTGGTAAAACTCATAAGGTCAGATCCCAGCTACGCAATGACAAAATAATTTTGTTGTCGCCTTGAGTAATTTTGATCTTCTGGGGCAGGGCCAGGGTTTTATCATGATGCCAGGGGTGGCTGTCGTATCTTTGATAGAGAACCTGGTAATCCTGATAGTTGAGCTCCTGCAAGGTACCATCTGCATTAATTTTTAGATCATCACGATTGATGCCGGTTGGCAAACCAAGTACCCAGTCTTGCAAATAGTGTACCGGTAAATCCCAACCCAGAACGTCGTATAAAAGCTGTTCGGCGTTGTAACCTTCGAAGTGCTGATCATCGCCAGTTTTAAGTGTTGTCAGTTGTGGAGTGATATCGAGCAACACGTAAGTAGTTCCAAATGTGCCATACATACGGACATTTAGAGTGTCGCGGGCTGCCTGCTTCCACATGATACTGCTCGAGAAGCTATCCTCCGGCTGAGTTATACCGATACGGCCCTGGGCGGTAAATCCTTTGATGGTTTTCAGGCTTTTATATTGTTGTTGCCACTTAGGGTCATCCCACACAGTGGTGTCCTGTTTTTCCGGCAAGGTTTCGCAAGCGGTCAGGAATAGTGCAACACTGATTAATAAGGCGCGCGATAATAAACTCATCCAAAGGTTCTCATTGTTGTATTCATGAATTAGTTAGGACTGGGGTAATACTGTTCAGCCCCAATGGGCTGGATTATGCCTGTTTTTGGGGCAGTATGCATCTTTGGGTGGGCATAGGGCAGGTTGTTGGAGATTTGCACTATCCGAAAGTTTTGTCATTCCAAACTAGATTTGGAATCTGCTCTTATTGCTCTTATAGGGTGGGGTAGCGCCAATTGCATATTATAGGCCTTATGCTTATAGAAAAAGCAGATTACCCGAGGGCACTTCCTTCGGTCGCCTGAATTAAATTCAGGATGACATGCATGGAGGGATTTGAGCTATCTTTAAAGGGAGTTATCCAGCATCCCGGGCTTCTGGGAAACGTTGAAGAACTTCCATCAAGTAGCGGTTATTAGGATTTTGGCGTAAAGCTCTCTGCCAGATTTCAGTGGCTTTTTCTTTCTCGCTCATGACCCAGAGTACTTCGCCAAGATGGGCTGCCACTTCCGGCAAAGGTTGCTTTTGATAAGCCAACTGTAAGTACTCGAGCGCTTTTTGGAGATTTCCCAAACGGTATTGGACCCAGCCCATGGAGTCGAGTACGGCACTGTTTTCAGGATCGTGCTGATAAGCAGCTTCGATAAGACGCTGAGCTTCGTCCAACGATCGGTTCATATCAGCTAGCGTGTAGCCTAGTGCATTCATGGCATCGTGGTGATCGGGCTTAATTTTCAGGACTGTCCGCAAATCCTGCTCCATCTGCTGGAAGTAACCCAGTGGTTCGGCAGCTAGGGCTTTAACATACAGCAGGTCCATATCATCAGGCATTTGCTTAACTTCTTTTTCCAGCAACATGTAAGCAGACAGATAGCTGTGGCGACTTTGTAACATCCGAGCGCCAATAATGGTTATTTCTTTGTGTAGTTGTTCATCTTCAACACTGGCCTGTAACTGCCTGATCGATTCCAGCAGATCTTCGACAGATTGTGTCTGGTTGAGAAGTTGCAGTTTCTGGTAATAGAGTGAGGTTTTATTGGGCTCGATCAGCAGTGCACTTTCTATGCGCTCGGCAGCCAGATCGTATTGTTGAATCTGGGTCAGAAAACTGATCTCAAATTGTAATAAGCGCTGTTTTTCCTGCAGGCTGACCATCTGTTGCGCCTGCTCCAGACTTTGCATGGCATAACGCCAGTTGCCTTGTTCATGGAGTAGATGGGCAAGACGAGTTCGGGCAGTGTAAAAGTAGTTACCTGGAGGCACCATTTCATAACAGCTGATAGCGCGAACCGGATCATTATTGCGTAGTGCGGAGTCAGCACAATAATAGCTGGTTATGTCTTTTTTGAAGTTTTTGCGCGCAAGTTGCCAGAAATTATCTGAACTTTCGGCATATTCTTCCATCGCGTACAAGCTGCCCGCCATCAGGAATTGAGCCTGATAGTTCTTAGGTTGTTTGCGCAAAACCTGCTCAAAGGCTTTAACTGCACCGCTATAATTTTTATGGGTATAGAGAAGCTCGCCCAGCTCAAATGTTTGTTCAGCATCTAGAATTCGACTATCGACAATCTGATTAAGGTAGTTTGCGCGTTTATCGCTCGATTCGAGGGCCAGGGCTTCACCCTTGAGCTCGATCGCTGAGAGGAAGGTTTTGTGTTCTGATAACACCTTATCCAGCAGGCGATGAATTCTGCTTTGATAAAACTGTGGATTATGGCTGTTAAGTAGTAAATGAGCTTCCAATGCCTTTAATACTGGATGGTTCAGTCGAGTAGATTCCTGGTTAAAATAATGTACAAAGTCAGCGTTGTCCTGATAACTGGTGACCTGAACCAGCTGATATAGCTGTTCATCCATTGAAGGCGGTAATAGCTTCAACAGTTGGAACAGTTCGTCATTGGCAGCCACATAATCCTGAGTCGCTACCGAGGTCAGTAGTTTTACTTTGTGGGCATTGGGATCTTCGGGAGCCTGTTTTAACCAGATGGACAGAGCCTGTCTGACCTGGTCATAGTCATGTTTTTCTAAGGCTGCTACTGCAGCTCGACGAGCAAGCGCGATGCTACCAGTGCGCTCTGCCGAATCTAAAAAATTACTTTGGGCAATTTCCTCCAGGTTCTGCTGACTGGCTATATTGGCCAGCAGAATACTGAAATACAATTGGCTGCGCTGATCGGCTGACATATGCGAAATGTCAGGATAGACCGCGGGATCAGGGGCCGGTTGCTGCTCTATCTGGGCTGTCATTGGCTGCTTGGTGGAGCAGGCGGCTAACAGAAGCAGGGCGGCGAGCCATTGTGTAAGGAGGATATAAAAACGCTTGTTCATCCCTGCAATCCTACAATCTCTTTATGACAAGAGGTAGGAATAATTTGTCATATTAAGTAAATTCTTATCAACATAACTGACTTTTTCGATTAGCGGACATGACTGCTCAGTGTTATAATTCGCGCCAATTATAAGCCTTTGATTTCTCGTTATTTTTAAGCTGGGCTGCAACAACTCAACATTTTCTTATCTATGTCATTGATTGCATTAGGAATTAACCACAAAACTGCCTCCTTAGCCGTGCGCGAAAAAGTTGCGTTCGCTGATCATGAGCTTGGCGAAATTATGGCTGAACTGGCAGAAGCTCTGCATCAGAGTGAAGTTGCGGTTTTATCCACCTGCAATCGCGTTGAGTTTTATGTATCCAGTGACCAGCAGACTCCAGAGCAGCTCAGAGAACAGTTGCTGCATTGGCTGCAAGTCAAAAAGCAGCTACAGGAAGATTTGCACTCGGCTATTTATTGCCATGATGAAGACAAGGCTGTATTGCATCTGATGCGAGTGGCCAGTGGCCTGGATTCGATGGTGTTGGGCGAGCCGCAGATTTTGGGGCAGCTTAAAGCCAGTTATCAGAAAGCACGAAGAGCAGGTACCATCCAGCAGGTGATGGAGCGCTTGTTCCAGAAAACATTCTCGGCAGCTAAAAGAGTTCGACATGAAACCGATATCGGCACCAATCCGGTTTCGGTAGCTTATGCCGCGGTAAGCTTAGCTAAGCACGTGTTTGCTGACTTTTCAAAGCTGACGGTGATGTACGTGGGAGCGGGTGAGACCATTGAGCTTGCAGCGCGCCATTTGCAGCAGCAAGGCGTCGGTAAAATGATTATGGCCAACCGGACTTTAGCTAATGCGCAGAAACTGGCTAAAGAATTTGAGGGCAAAGCGATTGGTCTGGAGGCTATTCCTCACTATCTATCGCAGGCCGATATTGTGATTTCCTCAACGGGTAGTATGTTGCCGATTATCGGTAAAGGTATGGTTGAGCAGGCAGTTAAAGAACGTCGCCGAAGAAGCATGTTTATGGTTGATCTTGCGGTGCCCCGCGATATTGAAAGCTCGGTAGGTAAGCTGGATGACGTTTACCTGTATACCGTTGATGATCTGGAAGGCGTGATTCAGGAAAATATGCAGGCGCGCCAGCAAGCTGCTGAAGAAGCCGAGCATATTCTTCGTGACTTCAGTGAAGAATTCCGTCAATGGCAACAGGGCCGCCAAAAGCATGATACGGTTCGTGAGTTGCAGCAAAAGTATTCGGATATTGCCAATAACGAACTGCAACGCGCTAAAGCTCAGTTAGCCAATGAAGGCGACCCTGAACAGGTGTTGGAGCAATTGACTCATCGCCTGACGAAAAAGTTTTTGCATCAGCCTCTGGTCTGGTTACGCAAGGACGATGACAAAGTGGATGCCCATGAGGTAATCCGCAAGTTATTCGACCTGGATGAATAGTTTATTTCCGATAGTCTGTCAGCCTCATACCCTGGTGTATTAAGCAGCAGCATACGATAACAAGGTTACTATGTTACAAGATTCAATTATCGAAAAATTACAAGGTCTGGTAGATCGCCACGAAGAGATTAGTGCTTTGTTGGGCGATCCTGATGTTATCAGTGACCAGAATAAGTTTCGTGATCTGTCTAAAGAATATTCTCAGCTGGAACAGGTTGTAAATACCTTTCAGCGTTATCAGGAAGCAGAAGAAAGCTTGCAAACTGCTGAAGAAATGCTGAAGGACGAAGATCCGGATATGCGAGAAATGGCGCAGGAAGAGTTGAAAGATGCCAAGGCGCAGATTGAGACACTTGAAGTCGAGATGCAAAAGTTGCTGCTGCCTCGCGATCCCAATGATGACAAAAATACTTTCCTAGAAATCCGTGCTGGAACCGGTGGTGATGAAGCTGCCATTTTCGCTGGCGATTTGTTCCGCATGTACAGCAAATATGCAGAGAAAAAACGCTGGCAGGTTGAAGTCATCAGTCAAAGCGAAGGTGAGCATGGTGGTTACAAAGAAATTATTGTGCGCATCATAGGTGATAGTGTTTATTCGCATCTGAAGTTTGAATCGGGCGCGCACCGAGTTCAGCGTGTACCGGAAACAGAATCTCAGGGAAGGATTCATACATCAGCCTGTACCGTAGCGGTTATGCCAGAAGCTGATGAGCTGGATGCAATTGAAATTAATTCTGCCGATCTGAAAGTTGATACTTTCCGCGCATCTGGTGCTGGTGGTCAGCACGTTAATAAAACAGATTCGGCGATTCGTATTACCCACTTACCGACAGGCGTTGTGGTTGAATGTCAGGATGAACGTTCGCAACATAAAAACCGAGCCAAAGCCATGTCCGTATTGCAGGCAAGATTGATGGCTGCGGAGCAAGCAAAGGCTCAATCTGAGCAAACTGAAATGCGCCGTAACCTGGTTGGAACCGGTGATCGTTCTGATCGTATTCGTACCTACAACTTCCCACAGGGCCGCATGACCGATCATCGCATCAACCTGACTTTGTACAAGCTTGATGAAATTATGGAAGGTGATATTGATCAAATCGTAGAGCCTTTGATTCAAGAGCATCAGGCTGATCAGTTGGCAGCGTTGTCAGGACAAAATTCGTAACGACGATGGATACCAAAAGCGTTGCCCAAGCTTTGGCTTGGGCCAGGCAGCAACTCGAGAGCATGGATGAGGCTGCCATTGACGCAGATATTATATTGAGCCACGTCATGGGGCAATCCCGGACTTGGCTCAAAACCTGGCCTGAGCACATCCTTTCCAAGCAGCAGTTTTCTCACTATCAAGAATCTATTGAGCGCCGAAAACAGGGCGAACCAACCGCTTACATTATTGGCGAAAAAGATTTCTGGTCATTAACTCTCAAAGTCACTCAAGACACACTGATACCGCGTCCAGAGACCGAGCTGCTGGTAGAGCTGGCGCTGCAAAGAATTCCAGAAACTAGCGATTATAAAGTTGCTGATCTGGGAACTGGGAGTGGGGCCATCGCATTGGCTCTTGCCAAGGAGAGACCGCAGGCAATCATCTGGGCTCTGGATATGAGTGAGGGTGCACTGACCGTTGCACAGGCAAATGCTGAGCACAATAAAATTGATAACGTAAGTTTTGGGCGCGGTAACTGGCTTGATGGCTGGCAACATGGCCAGCTGGATATGATTGTTAGTAATCCACCTTATGTGGCGCCCAACGATCCTCATCTGGCTGATTTGGTTTACGAGCCAGTCACTGCGTTAGTTGCTGAGGACAATGGCTTGTCCGATATCTACACCATTACACAACAGGCAATCCAGTATTTAAAACCGAATGGATTCCTGTTGTTCGAGCATGGTTATGATCAGGGAAGCGCCGTTCGCGAGGTATTACACAAAGCAGGTTTTACCAAGGTAGAAACCGTTAAAGATTATGCGGGTCAGGATCGCGTGACTTTGGGAAAAAGATAATTACGCTTTAATTTGTGTGAGATGAACCAAGCGCTGACGAAAGTGTCTGTTTATGTAGGTATTTTGCTTGTATTACCACCAATCGAGTTAAAAGCCATTACCGCTTCACAAAAATATGTGAAGCATTAGGTTTTTAGCTTGCTCACTCAGGTCAGTATTGTTAGAGTAGCCCGATTGGGTAATAAGCATAAAAGCCTTGCTATTACTGGCGTTAGCCACATTTATACTGGTAAGGCTGGCTTCTGGCATAGACCGAAGCCTGAATCCTATAATCATCCTTATTTTTGAAATTAGCGAGAAATTTCCTTAGATGTTTAATAAATTACGTGGTTTATTTTCAACCGACCTGTCGATTGATTTGGGGACTGCCAACACTTTGATTTATGTGCGTGACCAGGGCATCGTATTGAATGAGCCATCGGTTGTTGCTATTCGTCAGGAACGTGCTGGCGGAGCAAAATCAATAGCAGCGGTGGGTGAAGCGGCAAAGCGCATGTTAGGTCGTACTCCGGGCAACATTGTTGCTATCCGTCCTTTGAAAGATGGTGTGATTGCAGACTTTGAAGTGACTGAAAAAATGCTTCAACACTTTATCCGTAAAGTTCATGATAACACCTTCTTCCGTCCAAGCCCTCGAGTTCTTATCTGTGTACCTTGCGGCTCTACTCAAGTTGAGCGTCGTGCAATTAAAGAATCTGCTCTTGGAGCTGGTGCTCGTGACGTATTCCTGATTGAAGAGCCGGTAGCTGCAGCCGTAGGTGCTGGTTTGCCAGTGGGCGAAGCGCGCGGTTCAATGGTCGTCGATATCGGCGGTGGTACAACTGAAATCGCAATCCTGTCTTTGAATGGCGTGGTTTATTCGGATTCGGTGCGTATTGGTGGTGACCGCTTTGATGAAGCCATCATCGAATATATTCGCCGCAACTACGGCACTATCATTGGTGAAGCAACCGCTGAGCGCATCAAGCACGAAATCGGAACCGCTTATCCTGGCACCGAAGTTCGTGAGCTTGATGTACGTGGCCGTAACCTGGCTGAAGGTATCCCAAGAAGTTTTACCATTAACAGTAACGAAGTTCTGGAAGCATTACAGAATCCGTTGCATGGTATTGTTCGTGCCGTGAAAACAGTGCTGGAACAATCTCCTCCTGAACTGGCTGCTGATATTTCTGAACGTGGTATGGTATTAACAGGCGGTGGCGCTTTAATTCGCGATATTGACCGCTTATTGATGGAAGAGACTGGCCTGCCAGTGATTGTTGCTGAAGATCCACTAACCTGTGTTGCACGTGGTGGTGGCAAGGTTCTTGAAACAATCGATGAACATGGCGGCGATTTATTCTCATACGATTGATTTTTAAAGAAATATTGACGAAAATCGGGCAATTAGGCCCGATTTTTGTATCTGCTTCAGGAGTCCAGTTATTAAAAACCTATTTACGAGGGGACCGTCGCTAGTATTACAGCTGATTATAACGCTGGTGTTGGCCTGTGTCCTGATGGTTTTGGACTACCGTTATGGCTATTTGACCAGTGCCCGTAAGGCAACGGCCACGTTCCTTTCTCCTCTGTACTTTCTCGCTAATTTACCCAATGAGCTTGCGGCGTGGGCTGATAACAATATTGTCAGCCGCAATGATTTGATTGATGAAAATCGTCAGCTTAAAGATGAAGTCCTGATCCTTAAAGCGCAGAACCAACGCCTGATTGGTCTTGAGTCAGAAAATGCACGTTTGCGTTCGTTACTTGGCTCATCGCGTTCATTCCGCGGAAAGCGCCTGATTGCAGAAGTATTAAATATTGATAGCCAACGTTTTTCAAACGAGCTGTTGCTAAATAAGGGTAGTGCAGACGGGGTATTTGTTGGGCAGCCAGTTGTCGACTCAGAGGGTGTTATGGGGCAGGTCGTTGAAGTGTCGCTATCAACCAGTCGCATGATAATGCTTAATGACCAAAAACATGCCATTCCAGTTCGAAATGATCGCAATGGACTAAGAGCGATTGCGCAGGGCGATGGTCAGTTGTTGTTCTTACGTCATCTTCCAAATACTACGGATATTCGCGAGGGCGACTTGTTATTAAGTTCCGGGCTGGGCGAAAAGTTTCCTGATGGCTATCCAGTTGCCAAAGTGATTTCTGTTACCAAGCAAACAGCTCAGCCTTACGCACAAATTATTGCCGAACCAACTGCCAACATTAATACAGCCAATCATGTGCTGTTGCTTTGGCCTTATGAGCCAACAACAAACTCTGTGACAGAAGAGCAGCCGGAAGCAACGGAGAACTAGGCAATGAAGACCATGACTAATGAAACCAAACATGGAACCTGGATTATAATCCTGAGCCTGATCATCGGTATGGTTTTGGATATCTTTCCGCTTCCCGAAAGCTGGCAACCTTTCAGACCAAGTTTTACTTTCCTGGTTTTAGCATACTGGATAATTGCATTACCTCACCGAATTGGTTTGTTGTGGGCATTTACCACTGGACTGGCAATGGATGCACTGCTCGGTACTACGCTTGGTCTGCATAGCTTTGCATTAGCAATTCTGACTTTTATTTTACAGCTGAACCATCAACGACTTCGTTTATTCCCGTTATGGAAACAGGCTTTTACCATGGTGTTTCTGAGTATCATTTATTTTGCCATTGTACTGTGGCTGGCGCGCCTTACCGGAAAGCCTGAGAGTAATATCTGGTATTGGCTAGCAACCATAACTAACGGCATTTTATGGCCATGGTTATTCGTTTTGTTACGTGATATTCGACGTTATTTCCATGTGGTTTAGGCTGGCCATGAGCCCATGTTGGCTAAGCAATTTATATCAGTATGTTATTTAAGGAGGCTTGATGTTCGACCAAATCTATTTGGCTTCCGCTTCTCCACGCCGAAAAGAATTATTGAATCAACTGGGTGTTTCCTTCACTCAGGTTGCTAACGATTTTGATGAAACACCATTAGCTAATGAATCCGCTGAAGACTATGTTAAACGACTGGCCATTGGCAAAGCGAGTTCGGCACTGCCTTTTTGCGATCCTGAACATTCCCTGCCCATACTTGGTGCTGACACGATTGTTGTCTTGAATGGGATATTTTTAGGCAAACCCAAAGATCTGGACGAAGCCAAGTTAATGCTGCGCCAATTATCCGGACACACTCATCAGGTCTATAGCGGCGTTAGTCTCTGCTATGAGGATAAGGAGTTGTGGCAGATTTCAAAAAGTGACGTGACTTTCAGTCAATTATCTCAGCAAACTATTGATGCCTATTGCGACACAGAGGAACCGCTTGGTAAAGCTGGTTCATATGCAATTCAGGGAGTGGCTGGTAGTTTTGTAACTAGTATCAATGGTAGTTACAGCGGAATTGTTGGGTTACCATTGTTTGAAACCAGAATTCTGTTTGAGCAGATGCAGGTTAAGCATTTGCTGTCATCTCGCTTGTCACCTGAGCTCTTACCTCAAGAAGGAGGGCAATAAATTTATGCGTGATGAAATCTTAATCAATGTCACTCCACAGGAAACGCGCGTTGCCTTGGTGGAAAATGGTGTGTTACAGGAAGTTCACCTGGAGCGTACCAGCAATCGCGGTATTGTCGGAAATATTTATAAAGGAATTGTGCGGCGGGTAATGCCGGGTATGCAGGCAGCATTTGTCGATATTGGACATGACCGAGCTGCTTTCTTGCATGTGGCTGATATTGTTGCCATCAAGAGCGATGAAGACAAGCAAGCTGTTGAAGGCTCTGAGCTTCTGGATAAACAAGAGTCACATGAAGCCGATATTACAACTTTACTGCATGAAGGGCAGAAAATTATTGTTCAGGTCATCAAAGACCCCATCGGTAGTAAAGGTGCACGCCTGACCACACATATTACAATCCCGTCGCGCTTTCTGGTGCTGATGCCGGATAATCCTCATGTGGGGGTTTCACAACGAATTGAAGATCTTGATGAGCGAACTCGCCTAAAGGATCTGTTAGCAGATACCGACTTTGGCAGCGATACCGGATATATCATTAGGACTGCCGCAGAAGGTGCCAGCGATATTGAACTCGATCGTGACGTAAAATTTTTATCGAAGTTGTGGAGTGGTATTAGCGAGAAAGGGAAGACTGCGAAAGCTCCTCAGTTAATCCATGAAGACCTTGCCTTAGAACTTAGAATCATGCGAGATATTATTGAAGATGATATTGAGCGGGTCAGAGTGGATAACCAGAAAAGCTCTAAGCGTATTATGAACTTTGTCATGGAGTTCATGCCTGATATAAAAAATAGAATTGAATTATATGAAGGCGAGCGTCCAATTTTTGATCTCTATAATATTGAAGAAGAAATCAAAAGAGCATTGGAAAGAAAAGTGCCGCTTAAGTCTGGTGGTTATCTGATTATTGATCAGACCGAAGCCATGACAACAGTAGATGTTAATACGGGTGCATTCATAGGTCATAAAAATCTGGAAGAAACAATTTTCAGAACCAACCTGGAAGCAGCAACTGCGTTGGCTCGCCAGCTTCGATTACGTAATCTGGGCGGTATTATTATTGTCGACTTTATCGATATGCAGGATGAAGAACATAAGCGCCAGGTATTACGCACATTGGAAAAAGCTGTGGAGCGCGATCACGTTAAAACCTCAATATCAGAAGTGTCAACATTAGGTCTGGTTGAGATGACCCGCAAACGCTCTCGAGAAAGTCTTGAGCGTTTAATGTGTGAACCCTGTCAGCAGTGTAACGGCCGAGGTTTTGTGAAAACACCGGTTACGGTTTGTTACGAAATATTCAGAGAAATCAGTCGAGCATCACGCGCTTATGATGTACAAAAGTTTTTAGTGCTGGCAAATCAGGAAGTCATTGACTGCTTACTGGATGAAGAAGCCAGTAGTCTAGCTGAGCTCGAAGTTGATATTGATAAACCTATTCGATTACAGGTAGAGAGTCTCTACTCTCCTGATCAGTTTGACGTTGTATTAATGTAATACGGAAGTCGAATGTTAAAAGGCATCATCACTACAATTCGAAGATGGTTAACCAAATTACTTTGGTTGGCCTCCATTGTTGTGATCCTTTTTGTGTTATTGGTTTCAGTTGTTAAGCTCATTCTTCCTTACTGGTTAGATGATAAAGAAACTGTTATTGAACTGGTTGAGCAGCAAATTGGCGGTGAGTTTGATTATCAGGAACTGGTTATAGACTGGACCCGGTTTAGACCGACGGTTTACTTGCAGGAAGTCAGCTGGAAAAGTAACGACCACAGGCTTCAAATATCAAGTGAGCGAAATACCATTGAGTTAAATTTATGGCAAAGTCTGATCGATGGCTACTTACAGACAGAGTCTGTAGAAGTTAATGGTGTAAAGCTGAGTTATACACTAAATGACTTAACTCCAGAAGCAGATCCGAATGAGGTCTCAGAATTTTCAATAAACCGATTAAAACTTGCATTACAAATGCATCCGGAAATTTTGCAGCAACGTAAAATTTCTCTCCGTGATGTAACTTTAACAGCAAGGCACCAGGGTAATAGTCGAACCCTGGTGGCTCCTCTTATTCTGTACACAAAGCTTGGCAACGAACGCCAACTAATTATAGATGCTCGTAGTGAACTATTTTCTAGTGGCCGATTTGTGATTGAAAGTGTTGGTCAGCCGCTTTCTGAAAATAGTCATGTTGATCTGTATGCTTCACTTGAAGATACCGATATAAAATCATTAGCAAAATTTTTAAATCTCAAGCAGGATTATCCAGTTGATCTCATCAATGCAAAAATATGGTTGACCTATGAAGGTGATCGCCCCGTTGAAGGTTACAGTCAAATTCTCGCTTCCGGTGATCAATCTAGAATTGCTCAGCTGGATGGAGCTATTAGATTCAGTTCTGATGATGCTGGTTTTCGTATAGCCAGCGACCGTTTTCATTTAATAGAACGCGTTGGATTAAATGATACGGAACAACAAACAGAGCAAGAAGAGCTTCTGGTTGAGTTTGACAGTGAGTTTAATGTCACTGTTGAACGTAATGATTCAGGGGCCAGCTGGGACATGTCTGCTGACAACTTTCCTATTAGCTATTTGGTAACCTCAATTAAACCTTTCTTGCCTGCTGAACATTTTGAGTTGGCTTCTGGATTAGAGCCTGATGGGCATATTCATAAGTTTCATCTTATAGCAGAGCAGTCACAAGAAACATTTAACCCTATTCATGCTGATATTCATTTAAGCGATCTGTTAATAAATGAATATCAGGAAACTCCAGGTTTTAAGCTAGATCAGATAACAATCAATGATGAAGATGGAAAATGGCGAGTTGAGCTTTTCGCTAAAAATAGTCAGCTTGTAAGCAGCAGTTGGCTTAAAAGTCCGATCGACATCGAGGAGTTATCTTTCAATGGTCTAATAACGAGTGATCGTCAATCCAACATTGAAATTGATGAGTTGAAAGTTATTAACCCTGACCTATCCATTAGGGCAGAGGGACAAGTAAGTTTAACTGAGGATAGCAAGGGCCAGCCTGATGTGGAGTTAGCACTTTACGCGGAAGCTACTGATATCAATATTTCAGAGTTGCATCGTTACTGGCCAACAAAGGGAATGAAACAGAAGACAGTCGAATACCTGAATCAAAGCTTGCTTGGCGGCACTGTCAGTAAAGCCAAATTTTTGATGCGCGGTAACCTCGCAAACTTTCCATATCAGGATGGTACTGGGCAATTTTATATCGAAGCTGATACACAAGATGTGACATTTAAGTTTGATCCTGAGTGGCCTCAGGCAGAACAGATCAATGCCAAGGCAATTTTTGATAACGATACCATGAGTATTGTTGCGAATTCAGGCCAGCTTCTTGGAAGTCAGGTCAATCAAGCCACTGCAACTATCGATTCTTTCAGTAATGATATTTCGATGCTGGTAATTACTGTTGATGCGCAGGCAACTGATGCCAGCTACCTGGCCTTACATCAGAACTCCCCTTTGAAAGAGGATATAGGGGATGCCGTCACTGACTTCGTTATCAATAAACCGATAAATCCAACGCTTGAAATTACAATTCCACTAGGCAACGATGTTCCCGCTTCGCTGAAAGGTGTGATACCACTTGATGGACATCAGATTTCATTAAAAGACTATCCGTTAAAACTTGATAGTGTAAAAGGGATTGTTCATTTCACAGAAAATGGTGCTTACTCAGAAAAATTACGTGGAAACCTTTGGGGTAATCCGTTCTCAATTGATGTCAAAGTTGATGAGTACACTGGTGATGATGATTTGGTCAAACTTGATGCCAGATCAAACTTTTCAGCTGGCAAAGTGTTTGATGCAAATAACATTCAATCACCGCTAAGTATTACTGGCAGCAGTGAGTTAGTGGTGCGTTATCGGGTAGCTGACAATGCCAACCAGTCTTTGATTATGAGAACTGATTTAAAAGGCACTGAAATAATTGGTCCTGATTGGTTAAGTAAGCAAAAAGAAGAAGCTGCCGATGTGTTGATAACACTTTTCGAGTCAAATGGTAAAGTTCAATCACGGGCTATTTATCGAAACTCTATCTCATCTCAGTTGAAATTCAGCAGTGATGATATCAATGATGTTAATGGGGTGATTGCAGTAGGAAATCTTGCGACAGCAAAAATTCCAGCTCCACAGAATGGAGTGGCTATTCGTGGAGAGTTTAATGAAATTAAAAGTTATGACTGGATTAATAGCTTACAACTTAAAAGTGGCGGGGCATTCAGTTGGCCTAAGTGGATTAACGATATTGATATCAAAACACCATCACTTGATGTTGCTGGCCAGAAGCTGCATGAAGTACACCTGACCGATGAGCAGCTGGCTGGGCAGTACTTACGATTTAGAATGACGGCAAAAGAAGGGAAGGGAAGCTTAACTTTCTATGATGATGGTCGTAAGCATGTTGTTGTTGATGAGCTGGATATAGTTCTGGAGCCATTTAGCAAGTTATCGGACGATGATATCCATTTGGAAAAGTCGGCTTTGTATAACTGGCAGCTTGAGTGTGCATCCTGTCGTATCAATGGTATTGATACTGGCGTGTTAACTTTAGTTACACAGAAAACAGAGCAGGGTGTTTCAATTCAAGGCGATAGCAAAATTGAGGGCTTATTATCAGCTTATCTTGAGGGAAGTTGGAAAGGAGATTTAAGCAAAGTTAACATTACTTTTACCTCTCCGAATGCAGGTCGCTTATTGCAACGTTGGGGCTACGGTGATGGTATCCGAGATACCAGCACTGAAGGAAAGCTTGAATTGAGTTGGCAGGGTGGCTGGCATCAATTTGAGTTAAACAAAAGTAATGGCAGCTTCACAGTTAACACCGGACAGGGTGTGGTACGAGAGTTGAGTGATCGCCAGGCCCGTGTATTCAGCCTGTTATCCTTACAAAGTTTACGTCGACGATTATCGCTGGACTTTAGAGATCTGTTCGAGGATGGTTTTTTCTATGATTCCATCAATGGTAATTTCACCATTAAGCAGGGTGTAGTCCATAGCGATCGAGTGTCTATTAATGGTGCAACGGCGGAAGTCACGATTACAGGCTCAACTGATCTGGTTAATAATACCGTTGATCAAAATGTTGTGGTAATTCCAAAATTGGGTTCAAGCTTACCAGTATTAGCTGGCTGGGCAATTGAGCCTACCACCGGTTTAATTATGCTGTTAATCAATAAAATCTTTGAGCCTGTCTTAGATGTTGTTGTTCGAATTGAATATAACATCAAGGGTGATTTATCAAATCCAGAAGTAATTGAAGTTGATAAGAAGTCAAAAGAAATTGTCGTGCCTGACGAAGAAGTTCTCGATGAGGCGGAAGATAAACCTATTGTTGAAAGTGAATTAATATTGAACGAAGAAGCTCAGGAAACCCAGCTTCCGGAACAACAAAAAGATAGAACTGACTCCAATGGTGAGGAGTTAGATGCTTCTTCGGAACAGCAGAAAGAGGATGATGGAAATGAATAAGCAATTAGTGGTTGGCTTAGTACAAATGACTTCATCCAGCCGTATAGAAGATAATCTCGAAAGGGCAGAAGCTATCATTGAACAGCTGGTTGAGCAGGGTGCAGAAGTCATTGTGTTGCCTGAAAGTTTTGCCTTGATGGAAAAATATAACGGTCAGAAGCTGGAGCATCTCGAGCAGCATGGGAATGGTCTCATTCAAAGCTGGATGTCCTCGATTGCCAGAAAGCAGAAGGTGCTATTGGTTGGCGGAACGATTGCTATACAGTCTGACATTGAAAGCCGTCCCTATGCACGTTGTTATATATATGACGAACAGGGCATTGAGCTTACTCACTATGACAAAATTCATATGTTTGATGTATCAGTAAAAGAGGGTGAAAGTTACTCAGAGTCTGCAAATACTTTAGCTGGTGAGAGGCCTGTAGTATTTGAGTGGAATAACATTAAGTTTGGATGCTCCGTATGTTATGACCTTCGCTTTCCAGAGTTATACCGATATTATCAAACGCACAACGTAGACGTTATTCTAGCTCCTTCTGCCTTCACTTTGGCTACCGGCAAGGTTCACTGGAAATTATTACTTCAGGCCCGTGCAGTTGAAAACTTAGCTTTTGTAGTAGCGCCTAATCAAACCGGAACCCATGATAACCAGCGTAAAACTTATGGGCACAGCATGACAGTCGATCCATGGGGTGCTATTGTCGGTGAGTTGGCTGAGCAACAAGGTGGTCTTCTGTGCAATTTGGATTTATCAAAAATAGAAACCATCAAAGAAAAATTCCCGGTTCATCAACACCGAAAACTAATGAGTTAATACTGAATGAAATCATTATTAGAACAGGTTGAAACGAATTTATTCCAGGAGAGTGACCTCCATCTGGAAAATTTACAGACTGCAATTCTTAAGCTACATGCTTTTGATATAGATTATTCAGACATCTTCATTCAGGAAGTTCAACATCAATACTGGCAACTGGAAGATGGTATCGTTAAGGATGCTAGCTTCAACTTGAATAAAGGGCTTGGTGTTCGGGCTATAGAAGGCGAGAAAACTAGCTTTGCTTATGCGAATCAGCTGCAACTTCAAGCTCTTGAAAATGCTATTACTGCAGCTTCAAGCATGAGTCGTTCAGGTCAGGAAAAAGTGATTGCTTTTAATGTACTCACTCCTCAATCTCTCTACACAAGCAAGCCAGTTTTATTCGATGTGGCTCAGCAGCAGAAAATTGACTTGTTGAGGGAGCTCGATGCCAAAGCTCGCCATCTTGATGAGAAAGTTCAGCAGGTTATCGTGAGCTTATCAGCGGTAGATGAACAGATGTTGGTGTTGGCAAGTGATGGTGTGGTTGCTGCTGATATCCGTCCAATGATTCGGCTTAATGTATCTGTAATCGTCGAGCATCAGGGGCGACGTGAACGCGGAAGCGCAGGCCTGGGTGGTCGTTATGGGTGGCAGGAATTGATGCAGGCTGATCTCAATGGCTTGGCTAAAACTGCGGTGACGCAGGCCCTAATTAATCTTGAAGCAATCGATGCGCCGGCGGGTATGATGCCTGTAGTTTTAGGCAGTGGCTGGCCAGGAGTATTGCTACATGAAGCTGTTGGACACGGCCTTGAGGGTGATTTTAACCGAAAGGGTTCATCAGCATACGCCAACAAAATAGGTCAGCAGGTGGCGTCAAGTTTATGCACAGTAGTAGATGATGGTACTTTGCCTAATCAGAGAGGCTCCTTGAGTGTGGATGATGAGGGTACAGTAACTCAGTCTACCGTATTAATAGAAAATGGCGTGCTCAAGGGCTACATGCAGGATAAACATAATGCACGGTTAATGGGGCAGTCGGCTACAGGTAATGGCCGTCGCGAGTCATATGCACATTTACCTATGCCGCGTATGACCAATACATTTATGAAGTCCGGCGATTCAGATCCCGAAGAAATCATTAAAAGTGTTAAAAAAGGTATTTATGCGCCAAACTTTGCTGGTGGGCAGGTTGATATCACATCAGGTAATTTTGTCTTTAGCGCCAGTGAGGCTTATCTGATTGAAAATGGTAAAATTACAGCACCGATTAAAGGCGCAACTTTAACCGGCAACGGCCCCGAAGTATTGAAGCGGGTCAGTATGGTTGGCAATGACAGTAAGCTTGATCCTGGAATAGGAGTTTGCGGTAAGGATGGTCAGAGTGTTGCTGTATGTGTAGGTCAGCCAACCTTGAAAGTTGATCAAATGACGGTTGGTGGGACTAAGGTTTGATTTTTAATCCAACCTTTGCCTTATGTCCATGGTATTTTAAAGTTTAAGTTTTGAAATTGCAGACATGTTTAAGGTATATAGGTTTTGTTAATAGGGGCACATTAATCAACTTTAAATTTCGCTTTTCAGCGAGTTCCTTTTCTTTGCTTGTCCAAAGAAAAGGAACCAAAAGAAACGACACCCCGATATTGAGGTCACGCTTTGCGTGACTTCCTACGTCACTTCCAAAATACTTAACGCACCAGAATTTACATCACATCCTTGTGCTGAAAATTCTTATCAAAATCATCCACGATTTTGATTGCTATATTTTGTCCGTGCCTTAGCTCAATATTAAGGGGGATAATGGGGGCTAACCTTCAAGTGACAATTTATTTAATAACATCAACAATAAATATTAATGCTTAGGCTCTAGTTCTCTTCGCTAAACCGCATATTATCTCGCAGATAACGGAATAGTTCGCGTTGGACTTTAGGAGCTTTATTGAGCTCCTTTTCTTTTTGGGCATTGCGAACCATTTGTCTGAGTTGCTGGCGATCCAATGTTGGCTCCAGTTGCAGTAACTCGAAGGTTGCTTTATCACCTTCGTTCATCAGACGGTCTCGCCATTGTTCCAGCAAATGTTGTTTGCGCACTTCCAGTTGATGGTACTGATCGGAAATCGCTAGCTCAGCTCTAATACCCTCTAAATCTTCATCTCTTAACAGTTTGCCAATATATTTAATTTGACGCTTTTTACCTGTGTGATGATTAATTTTTCTACCTTCTTTGATGGCCTTGAGACAGGTTTCAGAAATAGGTAACTTTGCCAGAAGCCCCTCAGGAATTTCTAACAAACGTTCACCCAGATCTGTAATTTCGAGCAGTTCTCTTTTAACTTGGGATTTTGATTTTTCGGTAAGGTCGTGCTCGTCTTGCTGTGTCATAGTATCTAGTCGCTAAAAGCGGTTAACCGTTTTAAGTAAGGTATGAAATTAGAATTGCAAACTTGCTTTGAGGTAAACGATGTTTTTTGAGTCCCAGACGGTACTGCTATCAAAGTAAGCGCGGTCATTGATATTGTGCTGGATTACCAATGATAAAGAAAGCTCTTTGTCATCAATCGGTAAGGTCTGACTCAACCGGGCATCAAATCTTTTGAAATCAGCTCCTCTTTCCATATCTTGTAAATAGTATGCACTACTGAAAGCCAATCGCTCAGTTAATTGATGGCTAAATAATAATGAGGCGGTTTGCTCAGGTGCCTGATGGCGAAGGCTACGACCAGTCTCAACCTCAATATCCTGATAACTGTAACTTAGCCATAATCGACTATCAGGACTCAGGTGGTAATCAAGTTGCATATCAACACCCTTAGATTTAAAGCTATTGGCGTTTCGTGGGTTATAGTCTTCAAGCCCAAACAATCCGTCAATAGTGTCATCGAGATCGTCATAATAGAACTTTATATCAAAATTAAGATCGCTACCCAGGCGATAGAACCAGCCAATTTCACGGGAAAGTATTGTTTCTGGCTCCAGATTGCCCATAGCTTGTGGAGTTTGATAAAAAGTTGCAAAGGTATCGGTGCCATTGACAGGCATCGTTAGGTTACGAACGATATATCGACGATGCCCACTTTCTTCATAAAAATCAGGATTTCTCGTTCCTTTAGCAAGGATAAAACGCCAAGATGAGCTAGGGGTCGCAAGATAGTTGAGCGCCAGTCGAGGTGAAAATTCTCCCCCTACAAAGTCATCATGCTCGTACATGCTGCCAAAGTTTAGCAGTGTATCTTCTGCCAGCCGCCATTCTAAATTGCCAAATACCCGATAAATATCGTTGTGGAGCTTTTTCTCGAAGAATGATTCGCCACGAATACTGTCACGTCTTGAACTCAGGCCTGAAACCAGTCTTAAGTTTTCATTGAAGGTATATGTATCCTGTAATTCTATTTCCCACTTATCCTCATCAATATTCTGATTGGCTATTCCGCAAACTGTGTTTGCTCCTAGCTCCAGAAATCGGTTATAGACCTGCTGCGTTAGCAAGGCTGCTTCTGGTGTGCCGGGAGTTGGAATTGGAGAGCCTGAAGAAATGGCGCTAATCAACTGGTCGGTGTAGACCGGGTCATAGTCATAAAGCGCACCTAGCTCATTAGTGAAAAATAACGCAGGTGGGCAGGTTTGCCATTCTTCTTCGATGGAGTCCTGGCTGTAATGGGCGTTTAATTTGATGTCATGATCAGATGAAAGCTGACGATCCCATATAAGTTGAACGAAGCTATCATCCGTAGTCTTGAGATGGTACGGCTCTGTTTGATAAACATCTAACAAGTCCTGTTGCTCATCGGCCTGACTGTATCCAAAAATGAAGCGCCATTGCTGGTCATGGGCTGGATTGAAAACCATGTCACCACGGAAATAGTTAGTGTCATGATCATCGTAACGCTCGCTACCATTACGTTGTAAATCAAAGCCATCATCACTGTGACGACCGACAGTCATTCGATAACTGAAATCTTCTGATTGCTTTGCAATCCGTAATGAGCCATCTGCTATGCCCTTATTGCCAATGGTAACGGTTGCCTGATCGTTAGCAACATCTGACGGGTGACGGCTGATAATATTGATGACACCTAAAAATGAATTCGCTCCATAGGTCACGGTATTGGGGCCGCGAACTACCTCTATACGCTCAACATCATCAATTGAAAGAGTTAAGTTGCCCCAAAGAACGCGGGACAATGCTGGCTTGAACACAGAACGCCCATCAACCAGGACTTGTAAACGACGCGAAAAATCGGTGTGCAGGCCGTGGATGCTTACCTCTGGGGTATTGCCACTTAGATAGCCAATATTCATACCTGGAACTAGCCGCAGAGCCTCAACAATATTGCGGGCGCCTGATGCTTCAATTAGTTCACGGTCGATTATGGTAACTGAGGCTGGGGTTTCGGCCTGAGATTGTTTTAGGCGAGTTGCTGATAATACCGTAGGCAGTTCTTCTCCGAACAGATCGGTAGTCTCGGTATCTTCCGCAGCATAGCCATTGGGAGCCAATAGCAATGCCAAGAGGGTAACTAGCAACTTCTTTTGGGCCATGATTTTTTCATAAAGAAAACCAGTACTCATTCTTTACAAATTAATAAGTTAAGTCAAGTTTTGTCCTTACCCAACAAACACTTATAATGGCTCATCTTTTGACTCAATCCTGGAGTGCCGAGTGGCTTCTGACAAACACTTAACTTTAACTCAAATTGCTGAGCAACAGGCTGCTACCGAACAGCAGTTGCGGTTGATGGTGCAGGTTGCCTTACAGCAGGCAGCGGAGGCTGGTGCTGAGCAGTCTGAAATCTGGTGTTACAACACGGTTGGCAACAGCATAGAGGTACGTCAGGGTGAGCTGGAAACTTTGGAGTTTAATCAGGATAGTCATTTTGGCATCAATGTCTATTTTGGTCAGCGCAAGGGCACAGTCTCAATCAACGATTTAACTGAAGCAGCAGTGCATAAAGGTGTGCAGGCCGCCTGTGAAATAGCGAGCTTTACCGAGCCAGACCCTTATTCTGGACTGGCGGAAAAGACGCTGATGGCTACCGAGTTTAAAGACTTACAGCTTGATCACCCCAATGACCTTACCATACCGCAAATGGTTGAGTCGGCCAGGCAATGTGAGGCTAAGGCTTTAACTGATCCCCGTATTAAGCAATCAGAAGGGGCCAGCAGCTATAGTCATCGCTCAGTGTCCCTTTATGCCAATAGTCATGGATTTATAGGTGCCAATCACACCACTCGATTTAGCCTATCCAATTCTGTTATTGCAGAAACAGATAATGGCATGATTCGTGATGGCTATTACACCATTGGTCGTGACGTGGCGGATTTGTTACCTCCTGAAACCGTCGGTGAGCAGGCCGCAAGCCGCGTCCTGAATAAGCTGGTTCAAGGCAAAGTACCTTCTGGCAATCACCCCGTAATTTTTAGCGCAGAACTGGCGCGTGGTCTTTGGTCGCATATGCTGTCTGCGCTAAAAGGAGCGGCTCTTTATCAAAGAGCGTCCTTCTTATTGGACAAGAAAGACCAGCTGATTTTGCCGGAGTTTGTGCAGATTGAGGAAGATCCCTTTTTACTCAAAGGCTTTGGTAGCGGTAGCTATGACAGTGATGGTGTTGCGACCAGAAAACGAAATATTGTGGTGGACGGTGTTCTGAAAGATTACTTTTTGAGTAGTTACTCAGCAAGGCGACTGGGACTGCAAACTACCGGTAACGCGGGTGGTATCCATAATATATTAATCAAACCAATGGATCTGTCGTTGCAGGATATGATGAAGCAGTTAGGCTCTGGACTTCTATTAACTGAAGTCATGGGGCAAGGTGTTAATACTGTAACCGGTAACTATTCGCGAGGCGCGAGCGGCTTCTGGTTTGAAAACGGGGAAATCAAACATTTCGCTCAGGAGTTGACCATTGCCGGAAACCTTGAGCAGATGCTTAAGAACATTGTTGCTATATCCAATGATGTGGATTCCCGTTCTAGTATTCTGACCGGTTCAGTGGCGATTGAAGGAATGATGGTTGCCAGCTAACCAAAAAAGAGTGTCGCTAATCCCAATAACGCAAAGAAGCCAGCTACGTCGGTCACAGTGGTAAGCACTACGCCACCAGCGATAGCAGGGTCAATATTTATCTTTTTCAGAAACAGCGGTAAAACGGCACCGCTGACAACACCTGTAACCAGGTTGAAAAGCATGGCGCCACCTATCGTGATTGCCAGGTGTAGATGGTTGATACCTGAGTCTTTGTAGTAAGAGTAGCCATAAACCAGAGCCGCAATAACCAGCGCCCACAGTACGCCATTAATAATACTGACGGCCAACTCTTTCTTGAGTAGGTAGCCTTTGTTACCTTCACCAATATGGCCCAGGGACATACCGCGAATGACCAGCGTAAGAGTCTGGGTACCAGCAATGCCACCCATGCTGGGTACGATAGGCAACAGGACTGCTAGAAGAGTGACTTGGGCAATGGTTTTTTCAAAAAGACCGATTACTAGCGCTGCCAGAATAACGGTCAGCAAATTAATGCCCAGCCAGATAGCACGCTTTTTGGCGGTCGCAGCCACTTTACCGAATGTATCTTCGAGCTCATCCAGACCAGCCATCGACATCAGAGAGTGGTCGGCTTCTTCACGGATAACGTCAACCACGTCATCAATGGTGATACGGCCCAATAGGCGGCCATTCTCGTCCAGTACCGGCGCAGAAACCAAGTCGTGGCGCTCGAAAATCTGCGCAACTTCGGTCTCAGGCATTTCCACTGGGATGGTAAAGGTTTCCTTATCGACTATCTGAGTAATTGGCGTATCAGGATCGCAGGTCAGAATTGAGCTGATGGGTACAGAGCCAATTAGCACATCTCGGGAGTCGACCACATACAAATGGTCAGTGTTGGGTGGCATATTGCCACGAATCCGTAGATAGCGAAGTACCACCTCCACCGAAACCCGAGGGCGGATCATGATGGTATCGATATTCATCAAGCCACCGGCAGAATCCTCTGGATAGGATAGGGCATGCTCGATCTGTGCGCGATTCTGCTCATCCAGTAGGCGAAGTACCTGATTACTGATGTTCTGCGACAGATCACCCAGAATATCTACAACGTCATCGGTATCCAGATCGGCAAGTGCATTAGCCAGTTCCTGCGGCTGCATCTGCTCAATGAAGGATTGACGAATTTCGTCATTAAGATGCTGAAGAACATCACCTTCCCGCTCTTTATCCAGCAGCTGCCAGATAACATTACGAACGCGAGGTGGTGTGGATTCTAAAAGGTGGGCAATATCTGCCGAGCGTAATTCTTCCAGCAGATTTCTAACCGGAATAAGATGACCACTGTCCAGCGCATTATTGAGGAGCTGAAGCTGTTCCTGACGTGTTTGTGTTGCTTGTGTTTCCGCCATAGGTGCATCTTACTGGTTGATTTTGTTGGTATTCTAACGCAGATTTGCCATTGCTGGCTATGACACTGTAGGAATTTACTGTTTTTTATCCAGTTGTCGGTGTTCTATTGAGATATTTGGATAAAGCGGTTTAAGGGCTTTAGCCAGAGTTTCAACCATGTAGACTGAACGGTGACGACCACCGGTGCAGCCAATAGCGCAGGTGAAATAGCTGCGGTCCTGTTTGCTAAACTCAGGAATCCAGGTCGAGAAGAAAACTTTGAGCTGCCAGGTATACTCCATGACCATCGAGCTTTGCTCAAGGAAATGTTGAATCTGCGGATCTTTGCCCGTGAAATCTCTAAGCTCAGGATCCCAATAAGGATTGGGCAGGCAGCGAACATCAAACACGAAGTCTGCGTCTTTGGGGGCGCCATGCTTGAAGCCAAATGAAACCAGCCGAATGTCCATGGACTGGCTTTTGTCACTACTAACCCGCTCACGCAGTCGCTCGCGCAATTCATGAGGCGATAACTCTGAGGTGTTAACCACCAGATCAGCCGAGGCTCGCACTGGTTCAAGTAGCTTCTTTTCTTCTTTTATGGCGTCCCTTAGAGAAAGGCCACTGTTTGTTAATGGGTGGCGGCGACGGGTTTCGCTGAAACGTTTTAAAAGAGTACTTTCGTCTGCGTCCAGGAATAAAGTCTTTGCCTGCGGTGCTTCTTTCTTGATATTGCTAATTTCTTCAGAGAAGTGTTCAAGGTCATGGCGGTTACGGGCATCAACCCCAATCGCAATATCTTCATTGCGCAGAATATGGTCATTAATTACATTGAGGGTGAGACTTAACGGAAGGTTATCAATACAGTAATAGCCCATATCTTCAAGCGCCTTAAGAGCGACTGACTTACCTGAACCTGAGCGACCACTTACTATTAATAACTTCATGCGTTGTCTTCTATCTCTTTTTTCTCTTTGGATTTTTCGTTGTTGGTTCTTTCGCTGTTAACTCTTTCGAGCCCCTGGGCTTTTTCATGCTGCGCTATTGCGCTTTCGATAATTTCATAGAGCGCTTGATTGTTGTGAGCGTGACGTATTTGCGCACAGACCTTTTTATCTTTAAGGATTTCAATTAATCCATCAAGTCCATTGAGCTGCTGAAAGTCGAACTGCTTAGGAACTATCAGTGCAAATACAATATCCACAGGTTCCTGGTCAGGAGCATCGAAATCGATTGGCTCGGCAAGGGTAACAAAAACTGCCAAGGGTTCCTCACAGCTTCCAACTCTACCATGTGGAAGGGCTACACCATTACCAATAGCTGTGGTTCCCATCTGTTCACGGGCAACCAAAGCTTTTAACAGCAGGAAGGGTTCATATTGTGAATTGTGATCAGCGAAAAGGGTAGCTATGAATTGTAACGCTTTTTTTCGGCTTGTAGCTTGCGCCCCGAGCACGCAAAGCTCGGGGGCAATAACATCTTCAATGTGCATAAGGTTAATGACGTGTCATCTTTTCCTTATGTTTTATCACTTGTCTATCCAGTTTATCAATCAATAAATCAATCGCGGCATACATATCTTCTGATTCACTGTTAGCAAATATCTCCCCACCATTGACATGTAAGGTCGCTTCAGCGATCTGACGTACTTTTTCAACAGTGAGCGTAACGTATACGTTATTAATATGGTCAAAGTGGCGCTCTAGTTTGGCAAACTTCTCATTGACGAAATCTCTTAAGGCATCAGTGATATCAAGGTGACGACCAGTTAGATTGATTTGCATAATGCTTATTCCTTCTATCGAATAGTTTAAGAATTTGTGAATAACTTACGCTGGCACGCAGGAGGGATATTCAATGCTTCGCGATATTTTGCAACAGTGCGACGAGCAATTGAGACACCTTCCTGATTAAGTAACTCAGCAAGTTTAATATCACTCAAAGGTTTGCGGGAAGGTTCCGCGTTTACATACTGTTTAATTTTGTTTTTTATTGCTTTAGATGACCATTCACCTCCTTGGGTTGATGGAATTGCATTTGAGAAAAAATATTTAAGCTCGTAAATGCCTCTGGGTGACTGCAAATATTTATCGCTGCAGGCACGTGAAATGGTTGATTCATGCAGATCGAGATCTTGCGCAAGATCTTTTAATCGCATGGGTCTTATTGATGACTCTCCATTATCAAAAAAGTTCTGTTGGTAATGAACAATCCAGTCTGCAACCCGCTTAAGGGTATCGTTGCGTGCTTGAATGCTTTGCATAAACCAGCGCGCACTTTGTAGTCTGTCCCTTAAGTACTGGTGATCAGTGGGGTTGCGTGATTTACGCAAAGAATCGGCATATTGATGATTAATGTCCAGGTGTGGCGTGCTATGTCCTGCAAGCTGTGCCTGCCACTCATTGTCCAGTTTGTAAACCAGTACATCGGGTTTGATATATTCTGTGGACTCACCAATAAATTGATAGTTGGGCTGAGTGCGAAGGTGCTTTATCAAATTCAATGCGTCATTCATTTCCAGCTCGGTTAAAGACAATCGCTGTATCAGATCCTGATACTGATGCTTTTGAAGTGCGTGAAAATGATGAGTCACCAATTTAACAGCTAATGAAATATTGGGGTTCTGTTGAGATGCAGCTTCGCGCTTCATAGAATTTAATTGAATAATCAGAAATTCCTGCAAATCTTTACTGGCACATCCCAAGGGTTCCAGTTGTTGTACCTGATGAATAACTGCAACAATTTCATCTGCTTCAACTTCATGCATGAAATCTTCTTGTATCTGTACGGCTATTTCTTCAGGGTTGACCGTCAGGAATCCTGCATCATCAATGTTTTCGATAACATAATACGCGATTTCCATATCTCCTCTGCTTAACGATGACATCTGAATTTGCCATTCCAGGTGCTCGCGTAACCCGACAGAGTCTTGCATCAGGGTTTCAAAGTAACTATCGCTTATAGTAGTTGAACCTTTACCATATGAGGATTGATCCAGGTCAAAGTATGATTGACTAAGCATTTGAGATGATTGGCTATTATCGCGACTTTCAGGTGCTGACTTGGTTGATGATTTTTGGAAATTATCGGCTAGTGAATCATTCTGATCGTTAACTTCAAAGTAGCTATCATCAACTAAATTAAGAAGAGGATTGGTTTCCAGTTGATATTGTATTTCCTGTTGCAAAGCCAGATGAGATAGTTGTAACAGTTTTATGGACTGTTGTAACTGAGGGCTCAGTTTCAGTTGTTGGCTAAGGTTTAACTGGAGAGTTGGATTCATTGAAATTTATATACCAATCTTTGCCTTTTAATGTGTCCCTTAACTACAAATTACTCCTAGTAAACCAGGGTTGCAAGGGCTTATTAAATAACTGAGGATTGGTTGACCGAATTTCAAGAGCTTAGGTAATGAAAAGCCAATGGGGAAACCATTGGCTCATTAATTTTGAAAGGCTAGTGATCTTTAAAGTGATATCACAGCGTAATTTACATTTTGAAGTGCTCGCCCAGGTAACGCTTCTTCACCAGATCATTGGATAGGACTTCTGCCGGTGTTCCTGAAGCGATGATGTTTCCTGAGTCAACGATATAAGCCTGCTCACAGACATCCAATGTCTCGCGAACATTATGGTCAGTAATCAGAACCCCGATACCACGTTCTTTTAACTGTATGATGATGGTTTTAATATCCAGCACTGAAATAGGGTCGACACCGGCAAATGGTTCATCAAGCAAAATAAATTTAGGGTCGTTCGCTAGTGCTCTGGCAATCTCAACTCGTCGACGCTCGCCACCGGACAGGCTCATACCGTGGCTCAGTCGGATATGCTCAATGTGAAACTCTGACAGTAACTGGTCCAGCTTTTCTTCGCGTTGAGCGGCTGTTAAATCTTTTCGTAACTGCAGGATAGCCATGATGTTATCTTCAACGGACAGTTTACGAAAAATCGAAGCTTCCTGAGGTAAATAACCAATACCTTTTTTGGCGCGAGTGTGCATCGGATCAGTAGTGATATTGTCATCGCCAAGAAATATCTGGCCACCATCGGAAGGTACCAGACCAACTATCATGTAGAAGGAGGTGGTTTTGCCTGCGCCATTTGGTCCAAGCAGACCAACAATCTGTCCTTGGTTAACTTCCAGTGAGACATTTTCAACCACTTTGCGATCTTTATAACTTTTGGCCAAACGCCTGGCTTGAAGTGAAATCATTGCTGTTGCTCTTTTTCGGTCTGCTGTTCAGTGGCCGACTGATTCGAAGTGGCGTTATCGCCTTGTTCCTGTTCCCAGAAAAACTCAGTTTCAACACGTTGATCGCCCGAGTCACTTTTGCCGGCTGAGATAACTTTGCTGGTGCCGTCATAGGTCAGGAAAGCGGCGGTCATGTTGGAGTCGCCCTGCTGTAATTTTACATTACCGACAAGTTCAGTTTGCTTATCTTTACCATTAGAACGAAGCTGATCTGCGGTAGCATATATAGCTGGCTGAGAAGGTTGCTCTATGCGGAATTCAGTTGGAGCACCGTTAAGCACAAAACCAAAACCTTCGGTTGCACCCTGATTTGCGGTTAATTGATTACCAAGCAAGGTTAACCTGTCTATGCCTGAGGATTGAACGATTTTAATATCACCACTGGCTGAAAGCTCTCCGCTTTGTTGGCGATAAATTATTTTAGGAGCATCGATGTCAGTTGTTTCACCCGTTTCGTCAACGTAGTGAATTTTAACCGGGCTTCCTAATGCAGTAATGGTTCCTGCATTTTCACCCTGTTTGGTGAGTGAGTCGGCATAAATTGTCATGTTGCCATGCTCGTAAATCACATTATCACGATAAATGATGATGTTCTTTTGTACATCAAGGTTAGACCTATCCGAACGTAAGCGTGATTTTTCCAAGGTCGCAGCCTGAACTAAAGACACGCTAGTCAGCGAACTTAACATTAATGCAGCTGTAAGGAGGCGAAACTTCATAATTCTTCTGTAAAGACCTCAGACATAAATTCGATATTATTAGTACGCAGGTCGGCCTGCATACCTTTGGCGGTCATTCTAAAGCGACCATCAATTAGTTCAATTTGTTCATCAGTAAAAGCAGTTTCTGATGCAAAGTCAATTTTTAACATTGGCATGGTTAGTACTGCATTGGATTCAGACGGGCGACGTTCAAGCTCGATAGTTACATTGCCTTCGAGCGTTAATTGCTCACTCAGTTCATTGCTTACAGCTTTTTCCGAACTTACTGTCCAGCTGGGGTCTTGTTCGTCATTAAAGCGCATGACTGGCTTTAACAGATGAGTCTGCATGATCTCTTTATAATGTAGAGTCTTTTCTGTCGTGAATGATCGCTGTGGTTTACCGTTCACATCAAACTCTATGGTTTGAGTATTGGAGAGATAGTAATCTGGGTTGGTTGATACTTCTACGAAATCAGGTTTGGATTCCGTTGAGCGGTCCCACCAGTAGGCAATAGCAAATGTGGCTGGAACTAGCAGCCATAACATTGAACGACCTTTGAGGAAGGTCATTCTTTAACCTCGGATATTTTTCCGGCAGCCAGATATTCCTGATGAATGGCTTCCAGCTTGTTCTGACTCTCAAGAATCAAGTCGCACACTTCGCGCACAGCTCCAAAGCCACCGTTATGTTGCGTGATCCAGTCAGCATGCTGCTGCATTAACCAGTGACCATCAGCGACCGTGACTCCTAAACCTACTTGCAGTAATAACGGCAGATCCGGCAGATCATCTCCAATGTGGCAAACTTCTTCTGGAGTTACCGATAGCTTCTCACATAAGGAATCGAAAGCCTTTTGTTTGTCAGATTGACCCTGGTGGTAGTGCTCAATACCAAGTTCCTGACAACGCTTTTCGACAATTTTTGAATTACGGCCGGTAATAATGGCAACAGCGATTCCTGATTTTTGCAGGCACTTGATACCGAAGCCATCTTTGATGTTAAACGTTTTGAATTCTTCACCATGGTTGCCAATAATGACCTGACCATTACTCAGCACACCATCAACATCACAAATTACGAGCTTAATTTTCTGTGCCTTGTCTACAACAGAATCTGGGTAGCTGGGTCTGCTCATTGGGTTACTCATTACACAACTCCTGCTTTCAGCAAATCGTGCATATGAATGACACCCAACGGCTTGCTGTTTTCATCAACCACGATTAAGGATGTGATGCTGCTTTCTTCCATCAGATTCACCGCATCCACAGCAAGTGTTTGTGTCTTTACTGTTTTGCATCCTTTGGTCATAACGTCACTGATAGGTGCATCGATATCGACATCTCGTTCAAAGGCGCGACGTAAATCACCATCGGTGAAGATTCCTAATAAATTACCTTGCTCGTCAGTAACAGTAGTCATCCCCATACGCTTATCCGTCATTTCAAATAGCGCATTGCGAATTGAGATATTGGGCTTGACCGAAGGGAAAGCATCACCGCTATGCATCAGGTCATTGACTTGCATAATTAGGCGCTTGCCTAAACTGCCGCCAGGGTGAGATAGCGCAAAATCATCAGGTGTGAAGCCTCTTGCCTCAAGCAGACTGACAGCAATGGCATCGCCCAGAGCCAGAACGGCTGTGGTTGAAGCCGTCGGTGCCAAGTTGTGAGGGCAGGCTTCCTGCTCGACTTGTACCTTTATATGAATATCGCTGGCTTTGGCTAAGCTGGAGTTGTCATTGCTGGTGATTGAAATTAACTCAATGCCACGACGTTTAATGACCGGAAGCAGGGCAGTGACTTCATGGGTTTCACCAGAATTGGACAGGGCTATAACAACATCCTGTTCACCGATCATTCCTAGGTCGCCATGACTGGCTTCAGCTGGGTGAACGAAAAATGCCGGAGTGCCAGTGCTGGCAAGAGTTGCAGCCATCTTACTGCCAATATGACCTGATTTACCCATACCAATGACCACTACTTTGGCCTGGCAGGCCAGCAATTTAGTACAGGCGGCAACAAAGGTTTGATCCAATTGTTGTTTGAGGTCTGCCACAGCATTACTTTCAATAGAAATAACACGTTCAGCACTGTGTAAAATTTGCTGTTCCAGATTTGAGTCAGTCATTGACGATACCGTTGGTGGCTTTAATATTCAATTAGTTAGAAAACGCGAACTATATAATACCCAATGAAGGCCGCAAGTAAAATAGCACCGGCAAGTCGGTTAATTTTACCTGGCCCTCGAATACCATAGGCTAAAACTGCTAAAAGGATACATAATCCGAACATTACCGGGTAATCAATGGTCAGAATTTCTTTCTCCACCATTGGCGCAGCAATCACTGCCGGAATCCCAAGAACTCCTAGCAAGTTAAAGATATTGGAGCCGACAACATTACCTATCGCAATTTCATGCTCATTCTTCAAAACGGCTGAAATTGAAGCTGCCAGTTCCGGCAGGCTGGTACCCAGAGCCACAATGGTCAAACCAATCAAGGTTTCGGAAACACCCATCTGCAGGGCAAAACCACTGGCACCCACAATTAAGATCTTGGAGCTTACAACTAATAAAACGAGTCCTAAAAATAGCCAAAAAATTGCTTTTGGACTCGACATCTGTTCTGGCAGTTCGTCAACAATTTCTTCAAGCATACGGTCATTGGTGGCACGTGACTTGATACCCATATGCACCAGCCAGATAAAGTAGGCCACCAATGAACTTAGCAGAATAATGCCTTCAATATGCGACAGTCGCAGGTCCCAGAAGAAATAGAGAACGGCAAATGACACCACGAACAGGATAGGAATTTCACGCTTAATCATGCCTGAATTAATGAGAAGCGGCTTAACCAGAGCAGTGATACCAAGTACCAGCGCCACATTGGTGATATTCGAACCAATGGCATTGCCGATAGCGACCTCTGGGCCGCAGTTTTCGACGTCAGGCGCACAGGTTTTAAAAGAGTCCAGAATCGACACAAAAATTTCAGGAGCAGAAGAGCCAATAGCGACGATGGTTAATCCTACTATCAGGCGCGAAACACCAAAGTTCTGAGCAACTGCTGCGGCACCATCGGTAAAGCGATCAGCGCTCCAGACCAGCAATGTAATACCAACCAGAATATAGGCAATGTGTTCTATCATGGAAACCTTAGAGAGCTTGAGTTTTCAGTAACTGGGCTTAGCTTATTATAGGATAAGCACGACTTTGACTGACAAATTGAAATTGTTTCAAAGCGTTGCCCCAGGTGATGTGAAATGACGACAAACAAGCGCGACATTGTACAGTGAATGAGGTTTGATGTCATTCACAGGTGTTTATCAAGGGGAATTCAGGTAAAATCACGCCACTTTAGTGCCAACTTTGCTAATGATTCATACTTTTGTGTCTATATTGACGCAGTTTTTGGCGTTATCATGCTTGGCCATAACTTCGATTAACGTAAGTAACTAACAGATGATTGAACAGATAAAATCCCTGATTGAAAAAGAAATTGATTGTGAAGAGCTGCGAGTGGATGGTGATGGTAGTCATTTTCAGGTCATTGTTGTCAGCAAAGCCTTTGAGGGCTTACGCAGTGTTAAAAAACAGCAAATGGTATACGCTGCTGTAAATGAGCATATTGCCAGCGGTGATATCCATGCATTGACTATCAAGGCATACACGCCTGAAGAATGGTCAAAAGCTAAGCATTTTGCATAAGCCAGAGTAATCAATCATGGATAAATTACTGATTAAAGATGCTGGCGCCCTTGATGGCTCGATAAAAATTTCGGGTGCTAAGAACGCTGCATTGCCAATATTAATGGGGGCCTTGCTGGTTGATGGCGTGACCACCATCGGCAATCTTCCGCATTTAAATGATGTCACAACTACACTTGAGTTGATGGGACGTCTGGGCGCTAAGTTAACCATTGATGACAAGTTCAATGTAGAAATTGACAGTCGCAACATCCATAGCCATGAAGCTCCTTATGAGTTGGTAAAAACCATGCGTGCTTCAATCTTGGTGTTGGGTCCGCTTCTGGCGCGATTTGGTGAGGCGGTGGTGTCATTACCGGGTGGCTGTGCTATCGGTTCGCGCCCAGTTAACCTGCATATAGAAGGGATGCGCGAAATGGGCGCTGACATAGAAGTGGAAGCGGGCTACGTTAAAGCCAAATCAGATGGTCGCTTGAAAGGCGCTAAAATTGTTATGGAAATGGTCAGTGTCGGTGCTACCGAGAATTTGATCATGGCCGCCGCTTTGGCCGATGGCACCTCAGTGATTGAAAACGCAGCGCGTGAACCTGAAGTGGTCGATTTAGCTAACTTCTTAAATAGCATGGGCGCGAAAATCAGCGGTGCCGGAACCTCTGAAATTACTATTGAGGGTGTTGAGCGTTTACACAGCGGACATCACGACGTATTGCCTGATCGAATTGAAACTGGTACTTACCTGGTTGCTGCAGCAATGACTCGTGGTCGTATCCGTTGCAGAAACACCGATCCGAATATTCTGGACGCTGTGCTAGTTAAGCTGAAAGAAGCTGGCGCAGAGGTCACTACCGGTGATGACTGGATTGAACTTGATATGCATGGTAAACGTCCTAAAGCAGTAAACATCAAGACCGCGCCTTATCCTGGCTTCCCAACAGACATGCAGGCGCAGTTCTGTGCCATGAATGCAGTGGCAGAAGGGACAGGCACAATCACCGAAACTATTTTTGAAAACCGTTTCATGCACGTTCTTGAAATGCAGCGTATGGGTGCTGATATTGCGATTGAGGGTAATACCGCCATCTGTCGTGGCGTTGAGCAGCTTTCCGGTGCTCAAGTCATGGCCACCGATTTGCGCGCTTCAGCCAGTCTTGTCCTGGCTGGTTTGTGTGCGGACGGTGAAACCTTAGTGGACAGGATTTATCATATTGATCGCGGTTACGAGACCATAGAAGAGAAGCTTCAGAATTTGGGTGCTTCGATTAAACGAATCGGTTAATTGATACTGTATCCATTGCTTAAAAATAAAAAGGGCCAACAGGCCCTTTTTTATGCTCTATCTATTTGAGGTGATTTTTAGTCTCGATAGCCTAATACGACTTCTGTCTGATTTTTCTGACCAGCACGATAATACTCAAGCTGTATCTCGGTTTCAGGGGCTACATTCCAAATTGCTGCCATTAAATCAGCGGTGCTGTTGATAGGTTTGCCATTTACCTCGGTAATAATGTCCAGCGCCTGCAAGCCGGCTTTATCCGCTGGGCCATTGCCATTAACGGCAGTGATCACAATCCCTTGTCCGAACGGTAACTGTTCAATTTGAGATGCCAGCATTTGCTGCTGTGGGAGAGGTAAGTTCATTTCCTGAACGATAGAGCGGAAGTTGATGGTCATATCTCCATTGAGCCCAAGCCAGCCTCTTTGGACCACACCATTTTCTAACAACTCATTCACCACATGCTGTACGTCAGCCGCTGCAATCGCAAAGTTCTGATAAGTTTTTTCTCCAGACTCGTCGCGTGAGCTTAAAGCTGTGATACCAACCAGTTCTCCCTGACTATTTACCAGCGCACCGCCTGAGTTTCCTGAGCGAAGAGCGGCATCGGTTTGAATATAGTGAGATACCCGAGAGAAAAACTTGGCACTGATGATGCCCTGGGTCACCGTTTGTTCAAAGGCCATATAAGGGGTACCAATCGCAAATACGATGTCACCAACCCGGCTTTTATCTTCTGTGCCAAGGGGTAAAATATGTTGCGGTTGATAGTCTACTTTTAATAGGGCCAGATCTGAGTCCTTATCTAGACCAATGACCCTGGCAGCAAACTTGTGTCCGCTGAGTAGCTCCACGATAATTGACTCAGCCTTATCCAGCACATGAGCATTGGTTACGATATGGCCTTGCTCATCAATAAAGACTCCTGAACCATTATTAAGAAAGGCGCAGGCATTGGTACCTGATGGAATTGCTCGTAAGCTATTCTGGCACTCAGGATCATTCAAAGGATATAGCTTAGAACGAGCCTGAATTGATACAACAGCTGGACGAGCTTTATCCAGCATATCGGCATATCCTGAGAAGGGTGCGGACTGTTGTGCTACCTGCCCAGTGTCAGTGGTTTGTTGAGCTGGGCTATTGATTGAAAAGCGTCCGGGTATAAACACGATAAAGAGGGCGGCAATGCCAAGGCCGACCAAAAGATATTTAATAATGTAACCAATGTAGGTAAGAAATTGCATAGAAATCCTTAATTGAGGAGTAAGCCACTAGCCTGTAGATTGTTGTTTATCATTGGAGCCTGTTTTAGATTCCTTGTCTGTTGCTGCCGTAGAACTTTTGTCCTGTTTTTCGTCAGCTAGCTCTGATTCTTTTTCAGGCTTAGAGTTCCCAGCTCTATCCGCATGAGTAATGTCGTCTGGCTGAGGAGCATCCTCAGATTTTTCAACAGTATGACTTGGGTGGTAGTCATCATCCATATCGTCATCGGCATAATCTCTTGGTTGCTGAGGGCCAAAACCATGTTCCGAGATCTCTTTTGCTTCGCTATCTATGACGGATTCTTCAAAAGGTTTGCTACCAGCATCGCTCAGCCCTGGTAGACCACTGGTGTTGCTACTGAGTTTAAGGTCAAATTTCCGGTTGCCTAATTTGTTGGCGCTACTGGCGAGGTGCTGATAGAGCAACTTATATTCTTCTGTGACGTTACTGAATAGGCGCGCAGTTTCATCGAAGTGTTTGTTCACATCATCTTTTAATGAATTGAGTTCTTCATCTTTAGCTTTTAGCTCTTCCGATAGCGCTTTACTTCGTTGTGACACACCATGCCAGCGACCAAAGAAGAAAGCCGCAACTGCAATAATAAGGAGCAAGAAGATAATAAATGGACTGGACATGAATCAATATTCCTCAATCTGTCAATGTCGTCTAAGCGAAAATTGCCTGAATCCCTGATTTGATCTTATGATACACAATAATTGGCCGGAAGTTCGAGAGGATTCATGACCTATAACACAAAATTCTTACTGACTTTGAGCGGCATCTTTCTTGTTATCTTCATTCTATGTGCCATTAACCCAATCGACCGAACAACATGGCTCTTAGAAAATATACTGATGTTCCTGTTAATTGCAGGCATGATTGGCAGTTATAATAAATTCCGCCTTTCGAGAATATCCTACTTTTGTATATTTCTATTTCTGTGCTTTCATGAAATAGGTTCTCACTATACTTATTCGCAGGTACCTTATAACCAGTGGACTGAATCAGTTTTCGGATCACCTCTGAACGATTGGTTTGGTTGGGAACGTAATCATTATGACCGATTCCTACATTTTGCTTATGGCTTATTATTTGCTTACCCAATTCGTGAAATATTTATTCGTGTCGTTAAGGTTAAAGGATTCTGGGGCTACTTTTTGCCTTTGGATCTGACCTTGTCTACCTCAGCCATCTATGAACTTATTGAGTGGGCTGCAGCGCTTGTATTCGGTGGCGATGTTGGAGCCGCTTATCTTGGGACACAAGGTGATGTCTGGGATGCACATAAGGATATGGCTTTAGCTGGCTTAGGAGCTTTAATCGCCATGGTAACGTTGGCATTTATTAACTGGCGCTGGCAGCGAGACTTTGCTCGTGAGTGGAATGAAAGTCTTACACCTCAGACTTCAAACCCTGAAACCTTGTGAGCCTGTCGTGCCCGCAAACGTAAACCGCTTGGCACTTTTACATTAAAGCATTAGCAAGTGCTTTTCTTACTATTGGTGATGCAAAATAATAGTCGCCATTATCTATAAATACCCAGGATAAGACTTATGAAGTCCATAATCATGATTGGTCTGTTGGCTGCTGTTTGTTTAGTCAATCCGGCTGTCGCATTCGATGATCTTAAGAAGCAAAAAGAATTACTTAAAGAGCGCGCAGAGTTACTTAAAGAGCGCGAGCAGCTTGAAAAAGAGCGTGAAAAAAAGTTGCTCGAACTTGAGAGGGCAGACCGGAAAGCTTATGAGGAAATGCTTCGTGAGCAGGAAAAATCACGAGCTGAATCAGAGCTAGAGTTGAATAAAGAGCGAAAAGAAGCAGAAAAAGAGCTCCGCAAAAAACAGTCAGAAGAAGACAAAAAGGCAACTGAGGACTTTAATAAGTACTAGTCTCGCCACTCTTCTTATCTATTGAAAAAGGAGGCTTAGGCCTCTTTTTCCGTTATATGGCTGTTGGTTTCCAAGCTCACTAAAACGTGCGAAAATAGCCCGCATTGTCCATCAATGACTACAATCAAGTGAATAAAAATCATTTCTTGATAGAAGGTGATAACGGTGATATTGAAGCAACTCTTGATCAGCCTGACTCACCTGAACGCAATGCTATTGCTGTGTGTTGCCATCCTCATCCACTCCATGGCGGAGCCATGACCAATAAAGTAATCTACACGGTTTCAAGAACACTGGCCGGGCTAGGTATTCCTTCCGTTCGATTCAATTTTCGTGGTGTTGGAGAATCGCAAGGTGAATATGATGAAGGCAAGGGTGAGCAACAGGATTTGATTAAAGTTGTTGAATGGATGCAACAAAAATATCCAGGTCGCCCTCTATGGCTTGCCGGGTTTAGCTTTGGTTCCTGGATTGCAGCACTACAAGCTAAAAAATTAGGCGCTCAACAGCTGATCAGTATCGCGCCGCCAGTAAATCGCTTTAGTTTTGATGAGTTTGAAATTCCTGACTGTCCCTGGTTAGTGGTGCAGGGTGATGCTGATGAAGTGGTTGACCCGAAGGCTGTATTCCAATGGCTGGATGATTTGCCGAAGCAGCCCGAGGTAATTCGCATGGAAGGAGCGGGACATTTTTTTCATAGCCGATTAGTTGATCTGCGTGAATCTATGGAAGACAAATTACAGGCTCATTTGCCTGAAGAGTTATAAGTACTTTGACTATGCGCACAATCGATTTAACTCCTCAGCAGAAGTATGAGCAGGATCTGGCCAGCGGTTTTGCTAAAGACCCTGCGCAGGCAGAAGCTGTTGCCGCATTGCAGAGGGTTTACGATGATCTTCTAGACAGCCGACCGAGTGGTGGCTTTATGGAGTTAGTAAAACGTTTACTCTCTTCAGATCTCGACCCGGTTAAAGGATTATATATGTGGGGCGGGGTAGGTCGTGGCAAGACCTGGTTAATGGATACCTTTTTCAACTGCTTGCCGATTAAAGGTAAAATCCGACTTCATTTTCATCGCTTCATGCACGAGGTGCATAACGAACTAAAAGCCCTTGCTGGGGAAAAAAATCCGCTCATTAAGATTGCAGATCAGCTGTCGCAACGAGCACGTGTTATCTGTTTCGATGAGTTTTTCGTCACCGACATTACCGATGCGATGATTTTGGGCGGGCTCTTCAAGGAATTGTTTGAGCGCAATATTGTTCTGGTTGCAACTTCGAATATTCCCCCAGAACGACTCTACTGGAATGGCCTGCAGCGAGAACGTTTCTTACCGGCCATTGAACTGATACAAAAGCATTGTCAGGTCTTAAACGTGGATGGTGGCACTGACTATCGTCTTCGTACTTTGGAAAAGGCTGAAATTTATCATTACCCCTTGGACGCCGCTGCTGATAGCAATATGGAGCAGTACTTTCTACAGTTATCTGGTGAAGAAGGGCAACAGCATTGTAAACTCAAGGTTGAAGGGCGTTTAATTGATGCGGTTCGCCTGTCCGATAACGTGGTCTGGTTTACCTTTGATGCTATCTGCAAAACTGAGCGTTCAGCCAATGATTACATTGAACTATCGCGTAATTACCATACGGTGTTTGTTAGCAGAGTCCCGCAAATGACTGACGCGATAAATGATGCTGCACGCCGCTTCATTGCATTAGTGGACGAGTTTTATGAGCGTCACGTCAAGTTAATCATGTCTGCTGAAGTGGCTTTTGAAGATCTTTATGTAGGGAAGGGTTTGGCTTTCGAGTTCGAACGAACGGTTAGCCGACTGCAGGAGATGCAGAGTAAAGAGTATCTTGCCAAGGAGCATTTGGCTTAGATTATCTAACCACTTCTTTCAGGGTTAAAAAAGCCGACTGTGTAGTCGGCTTTTGAGTTCAAGGAAGGGTCAGTATTACTTAACCATATCCTTTAATTTCTTAAGTGGGCGTACTTTAACTGCAACGCTGGCTGGCTTTGCTTTGAACATGGTTTCTTCACCAGTGAAAGGGTTGATACCTTTACGAGCTTTTACAGCTGGCTTTTTAACTGTGCTGATTTTTAGTAGGCCAGGTAGCGTGAACTCACCAACCGCACGCTTTTTTACGTGGCGCTCAATAACTACGCCTAGCTCGTCTAGAACCGCTGAAACGTCTTTCTTGGTTAGGCCTGTTTGTGCTGAGATTTCATTAAGGATTTGAGTTTTTGTGAATTTTTCTTGAACCGCTGTAACTTTGCGGGCTTTATTATCTGCCATTTTTCCTTTGCCTCTTATGTTAGTTGACTGTTAAAATATCGGTCGTCTTGGCGAGTATTGCAAAATTGACTCCCCATCAGCGCTTTTTATAGCGCTAAAAGCCCCGTAAATAAAGTCTTTTTAGCAGGATTTTACTTAAAATTCATAAATTTGGCCGAGACATTTAATAATTTTTGAAAATCCTGGTGTCGCCTCTTGTTTTATAGGGGTGATTTCTGTAGAATTCGCGCTCTCTTTTTTAGGGCCGTGATCGGTTCCCTATTGCGGGTGCAAATGGCTTTTTGGAGCTTAAAGAATATGAAAACATACAGTGCAAAGCCTGAAACTGTTAAGCGTGACTGGTTCGTAGTCGACGCTAGCGGCAAGACTTTAGGCCGCCTGGCGACTGAAGTAGCTCGCCGTTTGAAAGGCAAACACAAAGCAGAATATACGCCTCACGTTGATACTGGTGACTACATTATCATCATTAACGCTGAGAAAGTGACTGTGACTGGTAACAAGGCACAGGACAAAATGTATTATCGTCACTCTGGCTACCCAGGTGGCATTAAAGAAACCAACTTCGAGAAATTACAGGCGACTAAACCTGAAATGATCATCGAGAAAGCGGTAAAAGGTATGCTTCCTAAGAATCCTTTGGGCCGTGCGATGTTCCGCAAGTTGAAAGTTTACGCTGGCTCTGAGCACAATCATACTGCTCAGCAACCAATCCCATTAGAAATCTAAGGTGAGAACAATGGCTGAACAATATTACGGAACAGGTCGTCGTAAAAGCTCTACAGCTCGCGTTTTCCTGCGTCCTGGGAATGGCTCAATTACCGTTAACCAGCGTAGTCTTGACGAGTATTTTGGTCGTGAAACATCGCGTATGGTGGTTCGTCAACCGCTTGAGCTAACTGAAACTCTAGAAAAATTTGATGTGTACGTAACTGTTGCTGGTGGCGGCGGTACTGGTCAAGCCGGTGCTATTCGTCACGGTATCACTCGTGCATTAATGGAGTATGATGAAGAATTGCGTGCTCCATTGCGTAAAGCTGGCTTCGTTACCCGTGACGCTCGTGCCGTTGAGCGTAAGAAAGTGGGTCTACATAAAGCACGTAAGCGCCCTCAGTTCTCGAAACGTTAAGTTTCAGACAGAATTGCCGGAGAGGAACTCCGGCATTATTTACACCCGCACACTGCGGGTGTTTTTTTATCTATGCCTTTCTGAAATTTTCCAACTATCAATAAGTTACATACTCTCCTCTGGTCTGACCTCATTGTTTTTGTGGGTATTTTCCTATATGATCCCTGCGCAGTATTCTGCCGTAGAAGTAATAATAAGTGTTTGAAGGCAATTTTTTTGGCTTGCTTCATTGCAGAATCGACATAAATCATGATTTTCCAACGCCATCCATTGGTGGGTGGTGCTATTTCTTCGTGGGGAGACTAACCGAATGAGTAATCAGGGCGTCAACAAAGGACGCAGAAATCTGCTAATCGGTGCTACTTCAGTAGTAGGTGCGGTTGGTGTGATTGGTGCGGCAGTACCTTTTGTTCGTTCCTGGGCACCAAGCGCCAAAGCGCAGTCTGCAGGTGCTCCAGTTGCGTATGACTACACAAAACTTGAGGTAGGACAGCAAATAACTGTGGAGTGGCGTGGTAAGCCTGTATGGGTTATGCGTCGTGACGACAAGATGTTACAAAGCATCACTAAAAGTGAAGCGCTTGTAGCGGATCCAGCGTCAGAAAAACCACAACAACCTGAATATTGTAAAAACGAATACCGTTCAATTGAGCCTGACATCTTTGTCGCGGTCGGTATTTGTACACACCTGGGTTGTTCACCGCAGCTTTTTGCAGATGCGGGTTCTTTAGAAGGTGGCTGGCTAGGTGGTTATTACTGCCCATGTCACGGTTCTAAGTTTGATTTGGCTGGCCGTGTTTATAGCGGTGTTCCAGCTAACGCTAACTTAGAAGTTCCTCCTTATACTATCGACACAGCAGCTAAAATGATTGTGATTGGTGAAGAGGGAGGTGCCTAATGTTTAAGAATTTCATGACATGGCTTGACGCCCGTTTCCCAGCTACTAAAGTCTGGAACGAACATTTAGCTGAGTATTATGCGCCAAAGAACTTCAACTTCTGGTATTTCTTTGGCTCATTAGCAATGCTGGTTCTTGTTAACCAATTGCTAACCGGTATCTGGTTAACCATGTTCTACAGCCCAAGCGAGCCATTTGCTTCTGTAGAATACATCATGCGTGATGTTGAATATGGTTGGCTTATTCGTTACCTCCACTCAACAGGTGCTTCAGCATTCTTCGTTGTGGTTTATTTGCATATGTTCCGTGGCATCATGTACGGCTCTTATAAAAAACCACGCGAGTTGATCTGGATCTTCGGTATGATCATCTTCGTTCTATTGATGGCGGAAGCCTTTATGGGCTACCTATTGCCATGGGGACAGATGTCATTCTGGGGAGCTCAGGTGATTGTTAACCTGTTTGGAACCGTTCCTGTAGTTGGTCCTGATTTGGTTGAGTGGATTCGTGGTGACTTTACTTTATCATTAGCGACTCTTAACCGTTTCTTTGCTTTACACGTAGTAGCAGTACCATTGGCATTGGTTGCGATGGTCTTCTTGCACATTGTGGCGCTACATAAAGTTGGTTCAAACAATCCAGACGGTGTTGAAATCAAAGAGAAGAAAGATGAGAACGGTATTCCATTAGATGGTATTCCTTTCCATCCTTACTACACGGTAAAAGATATCGTCGGTGTAGTGGTCTTCATGATGATCTTCCTTGGCGTGGTCTTCTTTGCTCCAGATTTTGGTGGCTATTTCCTTGAGCGCCCAAATTTTGAGCCAGCTAATCCGCTGAAAACACCTCCGCACATTGCTCCAGTTTGGTACTTCACACCATTCTATACCATGTTGCGTGCGGTTCCGGATCCGTTCGGTGGCTTTGTGGTAATGGCGTTGGCAATTGTAATTTTGTTCTTGCTTCCTTGGCTTGACCGTCAAAAAGTGAAGTCAATCCGTTACCGTGGTGCTTCGTACAAAATTCTATTAGCACTGTTTGTTATCTCTTTCATCATTCTAGGTATTCTGGGTGTTGTTCCAGTAACAGACTTTACTAAGTGGTTAGGACGTATTTGTACCGTCTATTACTTCTTCTTCTTTATCGCCTTGTGGTTCTTGCCCAAGTTCGAGAAAACTAAACCAGTACCAGAGAGGGTAACAGACAAATGAAAAAGTTAATTACAGCTATTTTATTCCTGCTACCTGTATCTGCATTCGCTGCGGGTGGTGGTACAACATATCCAAACGATCCGGCAAATATTGATTTATCGGACAAAACATCATTGCAGAATGGTGCCAAGTTATACGTCAACTATTGTTTGGGTTGTCACTCGATGGAATACGTGCGTTATTCACGTATCGCCCAAGACCTTGAGATCCCAGAAGAACAGGTTATGAACAACCTGGTTTTAGGTGATCAAAAGTTCGGTGATACCATGGATAAAAGTATGGATAGTGATTTAGCCAAGAAGTGGTTCGGCGTAGACCCGCTGGATCTGTCTTTGGCTGCTCGTGTTCGTGGAGAGGACTGGGTGTATAACTATTTGCGTTCTTTCTACGTCGATCCATCACGTCCATTTGGGGTAAACAATACCGTTTTCCCTGAAGTGGGTATGCCGCATATTCTTGCTGATCTGCAAGGGTTGCAGGCAAAAAGTGATGAACTGCTTTCTGTTGAAGAGCAAATTGCTGAAGCCAAAGCTGTGTTGAATGATTCTGAAGCAAGCGAAGAAGCAAAAGCTGCAGCAGAAGAAAAACAACATGAAGCAGAAGCGGCTATGGCTAAATTAGCAGCTGAAGGCAAGATGTTTGTTCAAATTAAAGAAGGGCAAATGACCCCAGAAGAATATGACGAAAATATTCGTGACCTAACTGCGTTTATGGCCTACACCGCCAATCCAGTGAAACTGGAAAGTAAGCGTATGGGTGTTTGGGTTCTATTGTTCTTATTTGTGCTATTAATATTTGCCTATTTCCTGAAGAAAGAGTTCTGGAAAGACATTCATTAATCGGCATCCTGAGCCTCGGTGAATCCTTACCGGGGCTTTCTTGTTATTCGCAGGAGAAAACAGTATGGCAGTAGTTGCCAAACGTTCAGTTATGACACTTTTTTCTGGCAATGATGTGTACAGCCATCAGGCGCGCATTGTTTTAGCAGAAAAAGGCGTAAATTATGAAGTTGTAGAAGTTACCCCTGATAATGTTCCGGAAGATTTGCTGGACTTGAATCCATATGGTTCAGTTCCAACATTAATTGACCGTGATTTGGTTTTATACGAAGCCAGTATTGTCATGGAGTATCTGGATGAGCGTTTCCCTCATCCCCCATTAATGCCTGTATACCCAGTGACTCGTGGTCGTAGCCGCCTGATGATGCATCGCATCCAGAAAGAGTGGTATAGCCAATACGAAATAATCGTCAATGGTACCGAGGCAAAGGCTAAAAAAGCTCGTAAGGAATTACAGGAAAGCATTATGGCTTTAGCGCCTGTGTTTGCCAGCAACCCTTACTTTATGAGTGAAGAGTTCTCCCTAGTTGATTGTGTCATTGCTCCTTTGTTATGGCGCGCTGATCAATTAGAAATTGAGATCTCTGGTCGTGGTAGCAAAGCTATTCACGATTATATGGAGCGTATTTTTGATCGCGAATCTTTCAAGGTCAGTTTGACTGAAGAAGAACGTGAAATCAAAATGGGTCTAATGTAATGGCGGGTAACTCGCCATTACAACCTTATTTATTAATCGCTTATTACGAGTGGATACTCGATAATGAGTGGACTCCCCAGATCCTTGTTGACACGTCCCATCCTCAAGTTGATGTCCCAATGCAGTTCGCCAATGACGGAAAAATTGTTCTCAACATTGCCCCAACTGCTGTTGCTAACTTCGAACTGAATCATGACTTTGTAAGCTTCAATGCCCGCTTTTCGGGGCAATCTTTAGGCTTATATATTCCTACCAGCTCAATTATCGCAATTTATGCCAGAGAAAATGATCAGGGGATCATGTTTTCGGCTAATATGTATTCTGATGAGACAACTGAGCCGGAGTTGGCGCCAATTAAAGATGAAAATGGCTCGGAAACTGACGGTAATGGAGCAGACGGCGATGGTCCAGACGATGAGCCACCCAAGCCTCCAAAAGGTAAGCCTAACCTAAAAGTCGTTAAGTAATAGACGTGCTCGGTCAAACATGTTCAATGAATAAAAAAGGCGAGCACTATGCTCGCCTTTGCACTTGTATCGACTGTGAATTTTACTTAGTCAATATACTCAAAGATTTTTACTACTTTTTTAACACCAGAAATATTACGTGCAACGAGGGCCGCCTTGTCACCCTCTTCACGAGTAACCATTCCCATAAGGAACACTTCCTTATCTTCGGTAATGACTTTTATACGTTTCGAGTCTAACCCCTTTTCTGCAGCAAGGCTGGATTTGACTTTAGTTGTAATCCACACATCTGAAGCGGTGCTGACATTTTCAGGGTTACCTATACGTAACTCATTAAATGCTTTCTTCATTTCAGGCACACCTTTAATGGCATTGGAAATCTGATTGATTACATCTTCGCTTGGCACTTGCCCATAAATGAGAACATAAAGATTATGACTTACTACATCCACTGCATTAGGTTGGTTCTTTTCAAGAATAGGCTCGATACGGTCTTTGATACGGCCTTCAATACTTGAGTCTTCTGCAACTGTGCCAAAAGTTGTACAGGCTGATAGCCCAAGCAGTAGAGCTGGAAGTAGAATTAGTAAGCGGAGTGAGTTTTTAGTTGGCATTATTAAACCTCGGTTCCAAATAAACTGTTATCGATAAAATCGCATAGTGCATGAATAACTACAAGGTGGACTTCCTGAATTCGTGCGGTTGAATTTGATGGAACACGAACCTCAATATCATTAGGTCCCATCAGACCAGCCATTTCACCGCCATCTTTGCCGGTTAGGGCAACAATCAGCATATCTTTACTGAGAGCAGTTTCCATGGCATTAATCACATTTCGGGAGTTGCCACTAGTTGAAATTGCCAGCAATACGTCGCCAGGTTGTCCCAGTGCTCTCAATTGTTTCGCGAACACATCGTTGTAACTGTAATCGTTAGAAATGGATGTCAGCGTACCCGTATCAGTTGTTAAGGCAATAGCCGGTAGGCTAGGGCGCTCTCGTTCAAAGCGGTTGAGCATTTCTGAAGAGAAGTGCTGTGCATCACCGGCGGATCCACCATTACCGCAACTCAGAATTTTATGCCCATTAAGTAAGCTGTTAACCATAATTTGGCCAGCTTTTTCGATCGACTCGGGGAGAGCATCAGCTGCAGCAATTTTAGTTTGAATACTTTCTGTAAAAATATCACGAATTCGTTCTATCATAATCTACCTGGTCGAGTAACTGATACAATACTTACCAGGCAGAGGCCTGAAAAGCATTCTGATGCCATTCTATCATTGGCTCATTTGATGCCAATGTTACGGAAACCACATCAAAACGACAATCACGTTGCTGCATTTTTTTATTTGACTGCAAATACAACTGAGCTGTTTTGATGATTTTTTGTTGCTTGCGAAAATCAACGGTTTCAGCACCGCTACCGAAGCTGGTATTGGCGCGAAATCGAACCTCAACAAATACTAAAGTCAAACCATCCAGCATAATCAGGTCAATCTCACCGTAACGGGAACTAAAGTTCCTCTCGATTAACTTGATTCCCTGTTTTTGGAGATGATTTTCAGCGAAGAGTTCAACCCTATCACCACGCTGTCGAGTACTCATTTATCGTACTATTCCTTGATGACCAATTTATTAAAGTTAGTATCGCTAAGGATTAACTGGTCTCCACTGTCCATTCTGGTATTTAGCCCAGGCCAGCTTGCGAACAATTCTTCCATAAAAATCTAATGTAAGCTCACCTGAAAGACCTTCAACAGAGTAATCGGATAATGCGGATAATTGGCCAATTTCAGGTATTAGCAGGAATGAGTCATAGCCCAATGCAAAAAAACGTCCAAGGCTACCGCCAGCTGTTGGGAACATTTTTGTGATTTTTTGCTTATTGGAAGCCTGTTCCTCAGTTTGCGGTATCATCCAGGGGGCGTCGACAAAATAAATGCCATTGAGATCATTTTCCCGTCTATTACTACCATTATAAAGGTTTGAAGTGGCGTAAACAGGCAGGTTGTAAGCATAATAGTAGTTCAAGTATGGCTTGATAATGCGAGCTTTCTCCGGCTCTGCAATCATAAAGATGAAATCAGCAGTAGTAGAAATTTGTGCTGAAGACTCAATAGGAAGATTGAGAAGGTTTTGCAGTTCTCGTTTTCGTTTTTCGGCCTGATCAGCTCCAAGCATCTGCATCACAGCAACTTTAGGATCCGGAGTTCGAGATAAGTCGGCACTTCTTACTACGGTACCGCCGTGGCGCTGGAATACGTCGTTAAATGTTTCGACTGCTCGACTGCCAACAGTTTTATCGGCATTGATAACAAAGGCACGGGTTTGTCCCTTATCAATAGCAAAGCGGGCGATCTGTTCTGCTTCATCTTCAATTGGCAGTCCAAACTGGAACATTCCTGTTGGAGCATAGGTATTGTCCAGTCGATTTAAAACTAAAGTTGGAATGGGTAGTTTTTGATATTGGGCAATATCGTTGGCTTTATTCTTCAATAAAGGGCCAATCACAAACTCGACACCGTCAGCTAAAGCTTGCTGATAAAGAAGTTCCACTGGGTCACTGGCTGTGTCATAAACAACCACCTCAGGCTTCTCGCTACCCATCATCTGGGTGTCATAAAAGGAGGTCATGAAGCCATCAAGAATCACATTACCGACTGTAGACAGGCGACCGCTAGTTGGAAGAAACAGTCCTATTTTTGTTGGAGCGCCAATATCAACGACAACACTTTCTCTTTGGACTTTAATATCAATATAGTAAAGAGCCGGATGGTTGGGGTAGAGGATATTCCATTCCTGCATGGCCTCAGAAAGAGCTGCTGGATTATTAGTAAATTGCTGCTGAATGATTGCCATGTCTAACCAGCCGAGCTCATCATGCTGATCAGCTCGGTTACGAGTGATTTCCAGAGCCCCGGTTGGCGAAGTCATCAACTCAATCCAGACTTTACGCTCCTGTTCTTCGCGTAGGTCAGGGTCAGTAAATAAATGCATGACTTCTATGCGTGTCATTGCCGCATCAGCATGACGTTGGTTGGCGGCCAGGCTATCCGCAAGTAATCTGTAATAATGTGATTGCCACTCAAGACTAAACTGTTCAGGGTTACGCACTGTTTGCAGAGCGCGAATAGAATCAAATGGTTGATCCTGAGTCAAAGCCACTTCACCAACCAGCAAATACCAGTCTTTGCGTAACTCGAGAGGCAATTGAGTTGGATAAAAGCTATTTAACACATCGTAGGCTTCAGCATATTGCTCCCTCTGCACATAGGCTTTTGCTGCTTGAAGCAGAAAAGGGGCTCTATCGGCTTCTTCGGCTGCTTCTGCCTGCTGCAAATAAAATTCCGCAGGCTGCATGTCATAGTCTGCAACAGCTGGCGAGTCAGACTTACGAGAAGAGGTGGTTGTACAAGACGTTACCATCAATACGCTGAAAAAGGCCGTGAATACTAATATGAGGTTCTTATGCATACGCTTTTTTGTCATAATTCCATACTCATCAAATAATTATCGGTATTTTAGGCGCTTAGGCGCAGCAAGGCAAAAAAGCTATGGCAGAATTCGCACAAAGTGATACAGCATCGGCACAATTAGGCATTTTATATGTGGTGGCCACACCGATTGGCAATATTGAAGACATATCTGCGCGTGCGATTCGTCTACTTAAAGAAGTTGATCTGATTTTTGCTGAAGATACACGACACAGTCAAAGGCTCATGCAGCATTACGCCATAGATACTCAGATGATGTCGCTCCATGAGCATAATGAGGTAGCTAGAATTGAACAAATTGCAGGGTTTTTGCAGCAAGGAAAGCATATAGCCTTGATCTCTGATGCCGGTACTCCCCTGATATCAGACCCCGGCTTTAAGCTCGTACGAGAAATAAGAAAACAAGGGTTTCGCATCAGTCCTGTCCCTGGGGCCAGCGCAATCATTACAGCCTTGAGTGTTGCAGGTCTGGCGACTGATAGTTTTAGTTTCTGGGGTTTTTTACCAGCGAAATCATCCGGACGAAAACAAGTTTTCAGTGATGTGTCTCAAAATAGGGAAACACTGGTATTTTATGAGTCATCTCATAGAATCTTAGACTGTCTGAAAGATTTAAGCGAAATCATGGGGAGTAGGGAGTTAGTAATTGCTCGCGAACTGACCAAAACCTTTGAAACTATTCTAACCGGTACGGCTTCTAGTTTAGCCAAACGTCTGGAACAAGATCTAGATCAGCAAAAAGGAGAGTTTGTCCTGATGGTTTCTGGATCTGACGATAAACCGACAGAAATGGATTCCAATACTCAGACCCTAATGGCTGCTTTACTCGATGAGTTACCTCCAAATAAGGCTGCTAAAATTGTTGCTAAGGTGTCAGGATTAAAGAAAAAGGTCCTATATCAATGGGCCTTAGAGCAGAAAGAAAAATAAAATTAGTGTCACTTTTCTCTCTTAACTAGAGTCTTAGTAGGTAACGAAAAGTTCTATAAATTGGAACTTAATGAGTATTAACCGAACTGGAGTTGTTTATGAAATTAATTAAATCAGCAGTTGCTATTTTACTAACGCTTCCGATGATGGCGCTTGCCGGTGAGGTTAAAGTCAGCTGGGGTGATTTTGATGACTTTATTGATGTCCGGCCAGCAAGTGAAACGAAATCAGCTTTTTATAAGCGAGTGAAAACAAGTCTTGAGAAGTCTTTTACCGAGCTTGGTGAAAAACTGCCCGATGGTGCGGTATTCGAGTTCAGGGTTACCGATCTCGATCTGGCAGGCGATGTTCGTTATGGCGGTATTCGCGAATATCGACTGGTGGAGCGAATTTACTTTCCAAAAATGAAGTTTGACTATCAGTTGATTGATGGAGAAGGGAAGATTTTAAAAGAAGGCTCTGAGTCATTGAAAGACATGAACTTTCTTGACCGTATCAGAACTCCTGCACAGTATCGTAATGATGGTTTTTATTACGAGAAATACATGTTTGAGCAGTGGTTTGATGAGAATATCGTGAGTCAATTTAAATAAGAGTTGTTAAATCAGTGTTTAGAGGCAGGCCATTGAGCCTGCCTTTTTTATTTTTGCTTGCTTTTTCACCAGTGAAGACTAAACTTGCCCACAAGCTGGCCAGACAGTCGCTGCCCACCATTTGGTGGGGAGAGGAAAGTCCGGACTTCACAGAGCAGGGTGCCAGGTAACGCCTGGGCGGCGCAAGCCGACGGCAAGTGCAACAGAAAGTATACCGCCGATGGAATCGAGAGATTCACAGGTAAGGTTGAAATGGTGCGGTAAGAGCGCACCGCACTGCTGGTAACAGTATGTGGCGAGGTAAACCCCACCCGAAGCAAGACCAAATAGGGTTCCGTATGGCGTGGCTCGCGTTGGAACCGGGTAGGTTGCTTGAGCCATGGAGTGATCCATGGCCTAGACGAATGACTGTCCTTGACAGAATCCGGCTTACCGGCCAGCTTAATTTTCTAATATTATTCGGAATTCTAAATATCTATAATAGTCATTCGAACGAAATGACTGTCCAAGACGTACTTTCTACAAGAGAAGCGGCTTACGGGCCAGATTATTTTTACTTCCTAACCAATTATCAGAATCAAAAGTTCCAGTCATTCGTCAATGACTGTCCAAGACAAACTTTTCACAAAAGAAGCGGCTTACCGGACAGCTTATAGCTTATTGCATTAATCCAATTGTATGCCGATTTACGGTCTTCAAGGGTTATACTAACTCTATGAACTCTTCTGACTTCTATATTTTGCTGGCCGATTTAATCCTTATCATTCATGCACTCTTCGTGGTGTTTGTGGTGACCGGATTAATAATGATTTTAATTGGTGGCGTTTTAAGGTGGTCTTGGGTTCGTAACCCCTGGTTTCGGTTGTTGCACTTAATTGCGATTGGTTTTGTTGTCATTCAAACGTGGCTTGGTGCTATCTGTCCGTTGACTATCTGGGAAAACGCATTACGAAAAAATGCTGGAGAAGCGGGCTATCAGGGCTCTTTCATTTCATATTGGCTGGAAACAATTCTCTATTACCAGTTCCCGCAATGGGTATTTGCTGTAGTTTACAGCTTATTTGGACTTTTGGTGCTGGCCAGCTGGTTTTGGGTTAGGCCAAGACCTTTCAAAAGTGCGGTTTAATCAGAGCAAACCCATTTTCTGCCTCAAAATGGCTCCAAATGTAAAATCTTAACTTCTAACTTAAAGTAAATTCTAACTTCCCTATCTAATTTTCTGAAAAATAAGCAGTTTATTTTTGGTTGTTTGTTAGTGCTGACTAACTTCGCTAAGTGTTTGTCAAATAAGGACATTTTTCACATTTTCCATGCAAATTTGCCTTGCAAAATCAATGCAAACTTCATATAGTGTAGAGAAGTGGAGAAAAGTGTCGCAAAGTGGATCGTAGGGGATCAGTGAAGATCAACGACCAATTTGCATAAAACAGCTGAAAACCGGGTAGCATTTCCGGTTTTGGCATAACGAGTCAAAAGTGGGGTTTACATAGAGCCATGTTCCGTGGAGCAACTGCAATCAATATGGACGCGAAAGGTCGTATCGCCATTCCGGCGAAGTACCGCTCGCGTTTTGAAGATGTTTGCTCCAATCAAATTGTGGTGACTATTGACCTGTTTGACCCGTGTTTACTACTTTTCCCGCTTCCCCACTGGGAACAACTCGAAGCAAAACTCGACACTTTTTCTAACACAGACCCTAACCAACGCCGTATTAAACGTATGTTACTCGGTCATGCATCAGAGCATGAAATCGATGGTAATGGACGTATTCTACTGCCTCCTGTCCTGCGTGAATACGCACAATTGGAAAAACAATTACTTCTAGCCGGCCAAGGCAAAACGTTCCAGATCTGGAATGAAGAGAATTGGCACAAGAAGATTGAACAGGATGTTGAAGCGTTGGCTGAGGGGCCATTGGATCCAGAAAGTTTACCTGAACTGGCGTTCTAGTTATGAGCACCGAACAAGAACACGATTCAGTCCTGCTAAATGAGGCAGTGGAGGCTTTAGTGATCGACCCGAACGGTATTTATATAGATTGCACCTTTGGTCGTGGCGGACACAGCCGCGCCATTTTGTCACATCTATCACAAGAGGGGCGATTAGTTGGATTTGATAAAGATTTACAGGCCATTGCGGTGGGCGAACAACTGCAACAGGAAGATCATCGGTTCAGTATCGTACATGAGAGCTTTTCTCTTTTAGAACAAGAGGTTAGCAAGCGTGGGTGGGTTGGTGAAGTAACGGGTGTATTAATGGATTTAGGCGTTTCGTCGCCACAGCTTGATCAGGCCGAGCGTGGATTTAGCTTCATGCAGGATGGGCCATTGGATATGCGCATGGATACCACACGTGGGCAGACAGCTGCGCAATGGGTTGCCAATACCGATGAAGAAGACATGGTCTGGACCTTTAAAACATACGGTGAAGAGCGTTATGCCAAACGTATCGCTCGCGCCATCGTAGAAAAAAGAGCAAAAACGCCAATTACCCGCACTAAAGAATTGGCGGACATTATTTCAGAAGCGCACCCCCGTTGGGAAAAACATAAACATCCGGCGACGCGTTGTTTTCAGGCCATTCGAATCGCGGTCAATCGTGAGCTGGATGACCTTAGAGATACTTTGGAGCAGGCGCTTAACATACTTAAGGTAGGCGGGCGGCTGGTAGCGATTAGCTTCCACTCGTTGGAAGACCGTATCGTTAAACAATTTATTCAGAGGCAGGAAAAAGGACAGGACTTTCCACCTGGTTTGCCGATTACGGAAGACATGATTAATCGTCGTATGAAGAAGGTTGGAAAGTTTACCAAAGCTGGCGAAAGCGAGCTGGAACGAAATGTACGAGCTCGAAGCGCAGTAATGAGAGTTGCGGAGAAATTGGCATGAGCCCGGCCAAACTAAAAGAAAAGGTTAGAGAAACGACGAGTTTGTGGCCTTTTTACAGTTTGCTGGCAACCGTGCTTCGTCGCTTTGGAGTCATTTTTTTAGGAGTACTAGTGGTAGTTTCAGGAATTGTTATTGCGCATCAGACTCATCAGATGCGTCAGGCGACAATTGCTCTAAAGCAACTAGAAGATGAACAAACAGCACTTGATCTTCAATGGCAGAAGTTAAGCCTTGAGCAAAGTGCACTATCGGAACACAGCAGGGTCGAGTCGCTAGCTGAAAAACGTTTACAAATGAAACAGTTAGACTCAAGAAATGAAGTTTTGATTACGCCCTCGGTTAGAGGTAAATAATGAAGAAAGTACAGAACCGTAAATTGAAAACAGTACCGCTTTGTACATGGCGTTATTACGTCATGATTGCGGTATTGTTGTGCGGTTTTGGTGCTCTAGTGACACGCGCAGCCTATCTTCAAGTGGTTAATGCAGAAGAGTTAGCAGAGGCAGGTGAGTCACGCTCGGTACGTGTTAAAGGTATATCAAGTCATCGTGGTCTGATCCTGGATCGTAATGGTGTTGAGCTGGCTCGCTCAGTTCCCACCGAGTCAGTCTGGCTTGACCCTAAAACATTATTAGCAAACGAAGGCGTGCTGCAAAGTAAAGAATGGAAAGCCTTTGCTGCGGCATTAAAGCGTAATGAAAATCAATTAAATCAATGGGTTAAAGATAGAGCAGATAAACGATTTGTTTGGCTCGAACGGCATGTTGATCCAAATGTCGGGCTGTATATTAAACGACTGGATATTCCCGGAGTTGAATTTAAAACCGAGTATCGTCGGTATTATCCAAGCGCTGAATTGACTGCCCATCTTGTGGGCTTTACTGGTATTGATGATAAGGGTTTGGAAGGGGTTGAGAGAGCTTTTGACAGCTTCCTTACCGGCCAGCCTGGAAGTAAGCAGGTAGTGGTAGATTTATACCGTCGGGTTGTCGAAGAGCGTGGGGTTCTGGCGCAGGCTGAGCAGGGTAATGATCTGCAGCTAAGTATCGACTCTCGTATTCAGGCAACTGCCTATAAAGAATTAAAAAAGGCTGTTTTACAAAACGGTGCCAAAGGTGGCTCAGTTGTGGTGGTTGATGTGGATACCGGCGAAGTTCTGGCTATGGCAAGCCAGCCATCATTCAATCCAAATCGTTCAGACAGCAGACTTCCTGAGTTTACACGTAACCGTTCCATAACCGATTTATTCGAGCCTGGATCCACCGTAAAACCACTAACAGTAGTCAGTGGCCTTTCAAGCGGTAAATTTTCGACAAACTCTAAGGTGGATACTTCACCAGGGCGTATGAAGCTGGGCTATGCCTGGGTTCGAGATCCTCGTAATTATGGGGTCTTGGATCTAGATGGCATCATCAAGAAATCAAGCAATATGGGTGTGTCCAAGATAGCTCTAGAACTTTCTGATGAAGAATTCTTAAGTACCTACTATAAAGTCGGTTTTGGCATGGAAACTGGATTGGGTATTCAGGGTGAAGCGGATGGAATTCTGGCACCGAGAGCTAACTGGTCAGAACATGAAAAGGCTTCCATGTCTTACGGTTACGGATTTATGGTTAGCCCCATTCAGTTGGCCCAGGCCTATGCCATTCTTGGTGCTGGTGGTGTGCGCAATCAATTGACGCTTATCAAGCGAACCGATGGTCAGGAATATCCGCAGGAGCAGGTCATCCAGCCGGAAATCGCACGTGCAGTTGTGAAAATGATGGAAGAGGTAGTTTCAGAAGGTGGCACCGGTACTCAGGCTAAGGTCGAGGGCTATCGGGTCGCTGGTAAAACAGGTACTTCTAGAAAAGCTGTGCGCGGTGGATATGGGGATGAATATGTAACAGTATTCGCCGGACTTGTACCAGCCAGCGATCCCAAATTTGCCATTGTGGTCATGGTCGATGAGCCAGCAGGAGATAGCTACTATGGCGGTACGGTATCTGCTCCGGTGTTTTCGAAAGTGGCAGATAAGGCACTGCATTTGCTGAATATCGCGCCAGACAATAAGTCGCAAAAAAATGCAATCGCTACAGCAACCAATGTGGTGGGAGGTCAGCATGACTAAACCACTGCAACAGTCAGTTGCATTAAAAAAGATCATCAAGCCGATAGTCAGCGAACAACTATGGAAAGACTATCCGCAATTAGCGGGCATTGAAGTGAACGGATTACAATTGGACAGTCGTCAAATAAAAACTGGCGAAATGTTTATAGCTTATCCTGGGCATGCCACTGATGGCCGTGAATATATCCAACAAGCCGTTGATACTGGAGCTTCGGTGGTTCTTTTCGAACAGGATAGAAGTGAAACGATTTTAAAAACCTTGCTCAATGACAACCAGCAAGTGGCAGCCTCCGCCAAGACTCTCTCCGGGGTATATAACTATAAGGAGGCTGTTTTAATTCCTGTTAAAAACTTAAGTCAAAATGTCAGTCTGATTGCCGCCCGTTTTTACGGCAACCCGACTAAGAAAATGTCGGTGATTGGTGTTACTGGAACCAATGGGAAAACCAGTTGCGCTTATCTACTGGCTCAGGCACTTGAGTTTTTACAATATCCAACATTAATGCTAAGTACTGTAGGTAATGGTAATCCAACGGAGCTGAAGGCTACTGAAAACACAACGCCTGACGCGATAGCGATTCAGCGTTTAGCTGCTGAATATCTACAGCATAAAAATTACCACATGACGATGGAAGTATCGTCGCATGGATTGGTGCAGTCCAGAGTGGCGGCGGTTGCCTATAAGGTCGCGATATTTACCAATTTATCGCAGGATCATTTGGATTATCACGGTGACATGGAGTCGTACTTCCAGGCTAAAAGACAATTATTTATCAGTGAAAACCTGCAAGTCGCTGTGATTAATGCTGACGATGAATATGGACGTCGCTTATTAGCAGATGATCAGATTGTTTGCCGAAAAATTGCTTATAGCTGTAAAGAAAAAGATGACAGTTTGAATATCAGTGACTGGGTTGTCGCTCAAAATCAAATGTTCAATATGAAAGGCATTCAAGCTGAGCTACATACGCCATGGGGCACAAGTAAATTACGCTCTGGGTTATTAGGTCATTTCAATTTATCAAACTTATTGGCGGTCGCGTCTGCTTTGGGATTCCTGTTTGGAGATATTAATAAATGGATAGTTGCACTCAATGCTGCCAAGGCTGTGCCAGGTCGTATGCAAAGCTTTACCAAAGCAGGTAAGGCAACAGTTGTGGTCGACTATGCCCATACACCTGATGCTTTAGATAAAACATTAAGTAGTTTGCGTGAGCATTGCGATGGTGACTTATGGTGTGTATTTGGTTGTGGCGGTGATCGCGATAATACAAAAAGACCTCTGATGGGTAGCGTAGCCGAACAGAAAGCAAGCCATGTGATTATTACTGACGATAATCCTAGAACAGAAAATGCTGATGCTATTGTCGACATGATTCGTCAAGGCATGAGTAACAAGGATGCTGAGTATATTCAAAAAAGAAAGGATGCGATTAAGTTTGCATTAACTCACAGCGCAGCAAATGACATGATACTGGTTGCTGGAAAGGGTCATGAAGATTATCAGCAAATAGGGACTAAAAAAGTCCATTACTCGGATTTGGAAACAGTAGCAGACTTAATGGAGGAAATCGCATGATCCCATTAAGTCTAAAAACCTTAGCACAAGTAACAGATGGCAAACTTCAGGGTGCGGACAAAACAATTGAAACTATCGTAACCGACAGTCGAGTGGATTGTCGTGGTGCACTTTTTGTGGCATTGAAAGGTGAAAACTTTGATGGCCATAAATTTCTAGATAAAGCGAAAGCAGAAGGAGCTATTGCATTATTGGTCGACCATGAGGTGGAAAGTGATTTGCCGCAGGTAATTGTTGCCGATACTGCAAAAGCATTGGGTGCTATTGCCGGTTATGTGCGCGACGAGGTTAACCCCTTTGTGATTGGTATCACTGGCAGCGCGGGTAAAACGACGGTTAAGGAAATGGTTGCCAGTATTTTGCGTCAAAAAGGAAATCTACTAGCAACTCAGGGCAACTTCAATAATCACATTGGTGTGCCATTAACTCTTTTACGATTAAAAGCTACTGATCAATTCGCAGTGATAGAAATGGGTGCCAACCATGTTGGTGAAATTGCTTACTGTGCTTCAATCGCAAAGCCAGATGTTAGCGTCATTAATAATGTTGAGGCGGCTCATATTGAAGGATTTGGCTCGATTGAAGGTGTTGCAAAGGCTAAATCTGAAATTTATGAAGGTTTAACTGAAAAAGGTACGGCAGTAATTAATCTTGATAGTGCATTTGCTGATGAGTGGGTTGAACGATTCGATTCATTACACAAAGTAACAGTATCACGCCATAAAGATGCCAACTTTGTTGCTGATAATTGTCAGTTACAACCTAACGGCAATGTGCTTTTTGATATGCAACATACACAAGATGGCAGTAGCCAGACAATCAGCGTGCAGCTTCCTGTTCCCGGTATGCACAATGTATCCAATGCGTTAGTTGCTGCTGCATTGGCATCAGTTGCGGGTGCGGACATGGAAATGATTAAAAACGGTCTTGAAACCATGGTTTCCGTAAAGGGTCGTCTTAATCAGTTCAAAGCAGCGAATGGTGCGCTGATTATTGATGATACTTATAACGCCAGCGTTCCAGCAGTAAAAGCAGCGATTGATTACTTATCAACACTAAGCGGAACCAAAGTACTAGTTCTTGGGGATATGGCTGAGCTGGGCGAAGAAAGCGAGCGTTATCATCGTGAGGTAGGCGAATACGCAAAAGATAGAAAAATTGATCGCTTACTGGTTTGCGGCAAATGGGTAAAACATAGTGCTGATGTATTTGGCGAGCAGGCACATTGGTTTGAAACAAAAGATCTACTTGTTTCTTACCTGAATAGCATTATTCAGTCAGATTATAAAATATTAGTAAAAGGCTCACGTAGCGCCCGAATGGAACAGGTGGTCGATGCATTGGTAGCAACCGCCGCGGATGAGCACAATTCGAATTTGGGGGGGAATCAATAATGCTGACCTGGTTAGCAGATTATTTATCGCAGTATTACTCAGGTTTTAACCTGTTCCAATACTTAACATTTCGCTCGATTGTCAGCGTTATTACAGCGTTGGGAATTTCATTGTTAGTTGGTCCATCAATGATCCGACGTTTAAGTAAGTACCAAATTGGGCAAACCGTTCGCGATGATGGCCCGCAAACACATCTGGCAAAAGCGGGAACACCGACCATGGGTGGTGCCTTAATCATATTCGCCATTGTTTTCAGCTCACTGATGTGGGGTGAATTGAGCAACCGTTATTTATGGGTGGCTTTGATTGCTTTAGTCGGCTTTGGACTGATTGGCCTGGCAGACGATTACATCAAGTTGGTTCGGAAAGATCCTAAAGGGCTTGTCGCACGTTGGAAATATTTCTGGCAGTCGGTGTTAGGTGCTGGCATTGCACTTTATCTGTTCTACACAGCATCACCCACCGAAACTCAACTGTTAGTGCCGTTCTTGAAAGACGTTATGCCACAGCTGGGCATTCTGTTCATCTTCATGGCGTACTTTGTAATTGTCGGAACGAGTAATGCAGTGAACTTAACAGATGGCCTAGATGGATTGGCAATACTACCAACGGTTCTGGTAGCCGGTGGTCTTGGCATCTTTGCCTATGTGACAGGCAACCAGGTTTTTTCAGAATATCTTGCGATTCCTTATGTGAAAGGCGTTGGTGAACTGGTGATTTTCTGTGCAGCTATTATTGGCGCTGGCTTAGGATTCCTTTGGTTCAACACCTATCCAGCACAGGTGTTCATGGGAGATGTGGGTGCGCTTGGTTTGGGTGCAGCGCTTGGAGCTGTGGCTGTGATGGTCAGACAGGAGCTGGTGCTGTTCATCATGGGTGGGGTCTTCGTGATTGAAACCTTATCAGTGATACTGCAGGTCGGCTCATACAAGCTGACCGGTAAACGAATATTTAGAATGGCTCCGTTACATCACCACTATGAATTAAAAGGCTGGCCAGAGCCTCGCGTGATTGTGCGCTTCTGGATTATTTCATTGATTTTAGTATTGATTGGTTTGGCGACGTTGAAAATACGCTAAACGGGACACAAGAGAATGATGGGAATGCAACAAAAAGATATCGCTTATAAAAACCGCTTGATTCTCGGTCTGGGACAGACCGGGCTTGCGGTTGCGCGTTATTTATCTGCATTGCGTCAACCGTTCCATGTGATGGACACACGGGATATAGCTCCGGGTCATGAAGAACTGGAAAAGATGTCTCCGGGTGCCTTACTCAAGTGGAATGGCGAACTGTTTACTCATTATGACGAGTTGGTTGTTAGTCCTGGCATCTCTGTTGCGCGTGAAGATATTCAGGCTGCCCGAAATGCTGGCGTCAGCATTGTGGGTGATATCGAATTATTCGCTCAGGCTAATTGCTTGCCAGTAATCGCTATTACCGGCTCCAATGGAAAAAGTACGGTTACTGATCTGGTGGGTGAACTCATTAATGCTAGCGGGAAAAAAGCATTAGTAGGTGGCAATATCGGTGTGCCAGCATTGGAGTTACTGGAACAGGATGGTCATCTGGTGGCACTTGAGTTATCCAGTTTCCAACTTGAAACCACTGATAGCCTGAAGCCAGCTGTGGCAACAGTCTTGAACGTTAGTGACGACCATTTGGATCGTTATAACAGCTTCCAGGACTATGTTGACGCCAAGCTAAGAATTTATCATCAGGCTGAAACCTGTCTGATCAATGCGGACGACAAGAATACTTGGCTTAATGACGCTGATGGCAGACATACGGTCATTCAGTTTGGTATTTCAAAAGAAGATGCTCAGCCAGAGTGGGCTGTCAATATTGAGACAAACTCAATTACTCACAATGGCAATAAGTTACTAGCTTTGAATGAGCTGACATTACAGGGAATACATAATGCACTGAATGTAGCTGTAGCATTGGCATTGGTGGAAACTGCAGGCGTTGAGTTAACTCAGCCTGTGTTAGATGCTGCCAAAGCCTATCAGGGCTTGCCGCATCGTTGCCAATTGGTCGCAGTTAAAAATGGTGTGACCTTTATAAATGATTCAAAGGCTACCAATGTGGGGGCTACCGTTGCTGCAATACAAAGCTTCCAGCCGCAGTTTGGCAACAATATCGTTCTAATCGCTGGTGGTGATGCAAAAGGAGCTGACCTTTCCAGCCTGCAACAAACTATTAGCGAAACGGTAAAAGCTGTGGTTTGTTTTGGCAAAGATGCGCCAGCCATTGCCAAGCTATGTCCACAAAAATCTCAGCTGGTCAGCAACTTAAAAGAAGCAGTGACCACTGCGAATCAATATGCACAAACTGGTGATTTGGTACTTCTCTCACCGGCTTGCGCAAGCTTGGATATGTTCGCTAACTATATGCAGCGTGGCGAACAATTTGCTCAATGTGTGGAGGCGCTATGACTAGCATCCTGAATACATTGAGAATCACGGATTTCATGGAACAGCTGAAACTGTCTGACCCGCGTACTCGTCTGGATCCTTGGTTGCTGGGACCTGTCATGATTCTATTAGCGATTGGCTTGATGATGGTCGCATCAAGCTCGATGCCATTCGCTGAAGATCACATGAACGGCAATGAGTTCCACTTCTTGATAAGGCACGTTATTTACCTATCAATTGCGGTTGTGGCATCGGTATTAGTACTGCAACTTGATACTCGATTCTGGCAGGTTAACGGAATCTACATGCTGCTATTAGGCATCATTTTGTTGATGCTGGTGTTAGTGATTGGCAAAGAAGTTAATGGCAGTAAACGTTGGATTGGTGTTGGTCCATTGACAGTTCAACCAGCAGAATTAATGAAGTTCTTCATCGTAACCTATCTTGCGGGCTATCTGGTTCGTCGTAGTGATGAGTTACAGACGCAAATTAAAGGCTTTACCAAACCTTTATTGGTGATTGGTTTAGTGGTTGCTTTCTTACTGCTGCAACCAGACTTCGGTTCGTCTGCAGTTATTGTCGCGACCGCTCTTGCTATGTTGTTCCTGGCTGGCGCTAAGCTGTGGCAGTTCATATCACTTACCGCTTTTGTTGGCGTAGTAATGGCGTTGGTTGCCTGGAAAGAACCCTATCGGATGAAGCGCTTAACTAGCTTCCTTGATCCTTGGGCTGATCAATTTGGTAGCGGCTATCAATTAGTTCAGTCTTTGATTGCTTTCGGGCGTGGCGACTGGTTCGGAGTAGGGCTGGGTAACAGCGTACAAAAGTTGTCTTACTTACCTGAAGCGCACACAGACTTTGTGTTTGCAGTATTTGCAGAAGAGTTTGGCTTTGTTGGCGTTCTGTTCGTCATCATCCTGTTTTCGATAATTTTATTACGCAGTCTTAGCATTGGTCGTCGTGCTCTGAAAATGGAACAGTATTTCGCTGCCTATATCAGCTATGGATTTGGTTTCTGGTTGAGCTTACAGGCATTAATCAATATTGGAGTATCTAGCGGAAGCCTGCCGACCAAAGGTTTGACCTTGCCGTTTATCAGCTATGGTGGCAACTCTTTGATTGTTACCTGTATGGCAATAGCTATCATCTTGCGTGTGGATTTTGAGGTGCGTCGTCGTGAGCATGAATTTGCCAAAGTAAAACGCGAGTATCGCTCTGCGAGAGGAGGTCAGGATGACTAAACGAATCTTATTGATGGCAGGCGGAACTGGCGGACATATCTTCCCGGCGTTAGCAGTCGGAAAAGAATTACAGCAGGAAGGTTGGAGCCTGCATTGGCTGGGATCGCAGGGAGGAATGGAGCAGGACTTAGTTCCCAAGCATGATATTCCGATGAGCTTATTGCCAGTTAAAGGCATTCGTAATAAAGGTCTATTGTCTTTAATTAAAGCACCATTTCAACTGATGAAAAGTGTTTGGCTTGCCCGCAAAGCGATTAAACAATTTAAACCGGATGTAGTACTGGGAATGGGTGGCTTTGCAAGTGGGCCTGGAGGCATTGCCGCGAAACTGTGCGGAGTTCCATTAGTCATTCATGAGCAAAATGCCATTGCCGGAATGACTAATACTCAATTAAGCAGATTCAGTCGTTGGACATTACAGGCCTACCCGGGCGCATTCCCGGAAAGTGAAAAAGTAAAGACAGTTGGTAACCCTGTTAGACAGGATATCGGTAGTGATAAGGACCCATCAGAAAGAATCGAAATGGATAACCGAAGTGTTCATATTCTAGTGGTGGGTGGAAGCCGAGGTGCAGCCGTTTTTAATGAAGAATTACCAGAAACATTTAGCTTGGTGAATAGCGGGCTGGAAGTTCATGTAAAGCATCAATGCGGGAAAGGTAATTATGAATCAGTTACCGCAAGATACGATGCAACCGCAACAGATAAAGTTAAGTTTGAAGTCTGTGAGTTTATCGATGATATGGCGCAAGCTTACCGATGGGCAGACCTTGTCGTGTGTCGCGCAGGTGCATTGACAGTAGCTGAAATTGCAATGGCTGGATGCGTAGCGATATTTGTACCTTACCCGCATGCAGTAGATGACCATCAAACCTATAACGCACGATATCTTGCCGATCAGGGTGCTGCATTAATCATTCAGCAACATGATTTGAGTAAGGAAAGGTTAGCACAGGAAATTACTGCGTTGGCTAATGACAAAGAACATTTAATTGATATGGCAAGAAAATCACAGGCGCTGGCAAGACCCGAAGCAACTCGTACAGTTGCTGAGTATTGTAAGCAGGCGGCTGAAGAAAAAGCAGAATTGAAAGCGAGAAATAGAACATGAATTCTAACAGTACATTAATGCAACAGATTCCAGAGATGCGTCGGATTCGTCGTATCCACTTTATCGGTATCGGTGGTGCCGGGATGAGCGGTATTGCAGAAGTATTGTTGAATTTAGGTTACCAGGTTTCTGGGTCCGATTTGCGTGAAAGTAAAGTAACGGAACGCCTAAAAACTTTAGGTGCTGAAATCTTTATTGGTCACAGAAGCGACAATATTAGAGATGTGAATGTGGTGGTTGCTTCAACAGCAATACCCAAATCAAATCCTGAATTAGAAGCCGCTCGCGAGCACCGCATTCCGGTGGTTCCTCGTGCAGAAATGTTGGCCGAGTTGATGCGCTTCAGACATGGCGTTGCTGTGGCCGGTACACACGGTAAGACGACTACTACAAGTTTAATTGCCAGTATTTTTGCAGAAGGTGGGCTCGATCCAACCTTTGTTATTGGTGGCTTACTTAACAGTGCAGGTTCGAATGCCCGTTTGGGAACCAGCCGATTCTTTATTGCCGAAGCGGATGAAAGTGATGCGTCATTCCTTCATCTTCAGCCAATGGTTGCAGTAGTTACTAACATCGAAGCTGACCATATGGACACCTATGGCGGTGACTTTAAGAATCTCGAAAATAACTTTATCGATTTTCTGCATAACTTACCGTTTTATGGTCTGGCTGTATTGTGCATTGATGACAAAACGGTGCAGGAAATTATGCCACGAATTACGCGCCCAACTGTTACCTATGGTTTCAGCGAGAATGCAGATGTTCGGGCGATTGATTCCACACAGTTAGGTACCAAAAGTCATTTTAAAGTGATTCGTCGTGACCATGAAGGTGAGCTTGAAATTACTTTGAATTTGCCAGGTCGACACAATGTGCAGAATGCTTTGGCCGCGATTGCAGTTGCTAGTGAAGATGGTGTTTCAAATGCAGCGATCCAGAAAGCACTTGCTGAATTTGGTGGCATTGGCCGTCGATTCCAGATGTACGGCGATTTTGAAGTTGACGGTAAAACTATCACCTTACTTGATGATTACGGACACCATCCGAGTGAAGTCATGGCAACTATTGAAGCAATGCGCCGTAGCTGGCCAGAACGTCGTCTGGTTATGGTTTATCAACCGCATCGCTACAGCCGTACCCGTGATTTGTATGAAGATTTCAGTAAAGTTCTTTCGGAGGTCGATGCGTTATTGTTGCTTGAAGTCTATCCTGCAGGTGAAGAGCCAATCCCAGGTGCAGATAGCCGCTCCTTGTGTCGAAGCATACGTCAGCGTGGAAAAATAGAACCAATTCATGTTGAAAAAATTTCACAGCTTCCAGAGTTACTTAGCAATATTTTGCAAGACGGAGATGTTGTTGTGACTCAAGGTGCTGGCAATGTAGGGGCTCTCGCTCCGGCATGGGCTGAAGTCAAAATGGAATTGAGTCAATTAAACATGGGGGCCGAATAATGAGTATCGATAAATTCGGCAAGGTCGCCGTGCTTTATGGCGGTCATTCGGCAGAACGGGATGTGTCGTTACGCAGTGGTAAGGCTGTTCATAGTGCGTTGAATGCGGTTGGCATTGACGCTGTTCTAATAGACCCAAAAGTAGATGGTCTGGAAGCTATAAAAAACAGTCAATGTGATCGGGTCTGGAATGCATTACATGGCCGTGGTGGCGAAGATGGTGTTATTCAAGCGCACCTGCAATTGTTAGGGCTTCCTTATACTGGAAGTGGCGTCATGGCTTCTGCAATCGCCATGGATAAATTGCGCACGAAATTGATTTGGCAAGCGATGGGTTACCCAGTAGCAAAGCACCGTATGTTGAATACCGGTGTTTTAAGTATCGAACAAGCTGCAGACGTTTTAGTCGATATGAATGACTGCGTGATGGTAAAGCCGATTCGTGAAGGTTCAAGTGTCGGTATGGCCAAAGCTAATAATGCAGAAACGTTAGTCGAAGCGGTGAATAGTGCTAAGCAGTATGACCGAGAAGTGATGCTGGAACAGTGGATTGATGGTGATGAATACACTGTCAGTATTTTAAATGGCAAAGCATTGCCGAGCATTCGGGTCAAAACGCCGAATACTTTTTATGATTTCCAGGCTAAATACCAAAGTAATACCACAGAGTATTTATGTCCCAGCGGCTTGAATGCTGAAGATGAAGCAGAACTGGCCGAGTTATCTCAGGTAGCATTTTATGCGCTGGGTTGTGAAGGTTGGGGTCGAGTCGATTTGATGCGAGAGCGCTCAAGCGGCAACTGGTATTTGCTTGAAGTAAACACTGTACCTGGCATGACCGAAACCTCATTGGTTCCTAAAGCTGCGAAACAGTCAGGCATGAGTTTTGAAGAGCTGGTGGTGGCGGTACTTGAAACCAGTTTTGTAGAAAGAAACTAACGGATATTAATTGATATGGCAAAGATGGCAACACGCGAAGAACGTAAACAAGCGAAAAGCTTGAAAGGCTGGATTAAGCCTTTGAAGTGGGTGCTTGGTATTGCTTCTGCCAGTGCGCTTGTTGTGGCTGTAGTCTTTGCCGGAATTTGGGTGTTTAGCATTAATACTGACAACGTATTCCCAATTAATAGACTTGAAGTATTTGAGCAGCAGTTTACATCGGCTGATGAGGTCAAAGTAGCAATGAAGTCGATAGATGACCGTGGCTTCTTCACTATGGATATGAAAACTGCTGAAGAAATATTTGTCGCGTTACCTTGGGTGAAGTCGGTACGTTTACGCAAAGTTTGGCCGGATACATTGCAAGTTACTGTAGATGAATATGAGCCATTGGCATATTGGGGACTGAATGGCGTGGTCTCTGTTGAAGGCAAAGTTTTTTATCCTGATCAGCTTCCCGATATGAACTGGGTAAAGCTTCAGGGGCCAGATGAAATGGCAAAGGATTTAACGGTGCTGTTGCAGACCTATCAAGAACAGTTATTGAAGAAGTCGTTGTTCATTGAAGGTATGCAGTTGAGTGAAAGAGGTGCCATAAGTTTGACGCTGAATGACGGACTAGTTGTGCAGCTTGGCAAGGTGCATGTGGAAGAGAGAATAGAGCGCCTTTTGAATCACATAGATGTGTTAAAAACGCATAAGTCAGATGCATTGGCTTACGTGGACTTGAGATATCAAAACGGTTTTGCAGCTAAATGGTTTAGCAATACAACACCGCTAGAAAACGGTGGGGGCAATAGGTAAAGCAATGTCGAAATCATCAGAAAAACGATTAATTGTTGGATTGGATATTGGCACGTCAAAAGTCGTGGCCATTGTTGGGGAAGTAGGTAGCGATAATACAGTAGATATTATCGGCATCGGCTCCCATCCTTCACGCGGAATGAAAAAAGGCGTGGTAGTAAATATTGAGTCGACAGTTGCCTCAATACAACGAGCTATTGAAGAGGCAGAGCTAATGGCTGGCTGTCAGATTCATTCGGTCTACACTGGCATCGCAGGCAGTCATATCAAGAGTTTGAACTCGCACGGAATAGTAGCGATTAAAGATCATGAAGTAGCACAAAGCGATGTTGACCGTGTGATTGACGCAGCAAAAGCAGTGGCTATTCCAGCAGATCAGAAAATATTACATGTTTTACCTCAGGAATTTGTGATTGATAACCAGGAGGGTATCCGCGAGCCAGTGGGTATGTCCGGTGTTCGTCTAGAAGCAAAAGTACATATGGTTACTGGTGCGGTGAGTGCGGCGCAGAATATTACAAAGTGTGTGGCTCGTTGTGGACTGGAAACTGAAGACGTCATTCTTGAGCAGTTGGCTTCAAGTTATGCAGTGCTCACTGAAGATGAAAGAGAGCTTGGTGTTTGCTTGATTGATATTGGTGGTGGCACAACCGATATCGCAATTTTTACTGGTGGTGCGATTCGACACACTGCAGTGATTCCGATTGCTGGCGATCAGGTGACTAATGACATTGCAGTTGCATTGCGTACACCAACTCAGTTTGCAGAAGACATCAAAATTAAATACGCCTGTGCCTTACGTCAATTAACAAATTTAGATGAAACCATCGAAGTGCCAAGCGTAGGCGATAGACAGCCGCGTAGGTTGTCTCGTCAAATATTAGCAGACGTGGTTGAGCCACGTTATAGCGAGTTATTTGAATTAGTACAGGCAGAAATTCGCCGCAGCGGTTTTGAAAATCTGATTGCTGCCGGAATTGTGATTACTGGTGGTGGTTCAAAAATGGAAGGCCTTATGGAGCTAGCAGAAGAAGTGTTCCATATGCCAGTACGTCAAGGCATGCCGCAACACATTAAAGGTCTTGTGGATGTTGTTAAAAATCCAATTTATGCAACCGGTGTTGGTCTGCTGATCTATGGAAAGCAGGATCTAGGTCATCATCGGGAAAGAAATGTAACCGGTTTTACTGGGCTCTTTGAGCGCATGAAAAAGTGGTTTAGTGGTTTTTAATAAAGCGCGGAACGCTTTATTGAAAAAGTGGAAGTAAATGTTGTTAGAGCACATTAAGTGCAAGCAATTTAAAGTAAATCGAAGGGGAAATTATTATGGCTAACATGTTTGAATTAGTAGATAGCTGTCAGAACAGCGCGATCATTAAGGTGATCGGCGTTGGTGGTGGCGGTGGTAACGCCGTCGAACATATGGTGAAAGCCAATATTGATGGTGTTGAGTTTATCTGTGCCAATACAGATGCTCAGGCGTTGGAATCATCGACTGCCAAAACCACTATCCAGATTGGTCAGAACATTACACGCGGACTTGGTGCTGGAGCAAATCCAGAAGTAGGTCGTCAGGCAGCTCATGAAGACCGCGAACGTATCATGGAAGTGCTACAAGGTTCTGATATGGTATTCATCACTGCCGGAATGGGTGGTGGTACTGGTACTGGTGCTGCTCCGGTTATTGCCGAAATCGCCAAGGAAATGGGGATCTTGACTGTTGCTGTTGTGACCAAGCCATTTAAATTTGAGCGTAAAAAACGTATGGCACTGGCGGAAGCCGGTATTGATGAACTTCGTCAATCAGTTGATTCTTTGATCATCATTCCAAACGATAAGCTAGTAGCTCAGTTTGCAGGTTTACGCTTAACCGAAGCATTCGCTTCAGCAAACTCTGTGCTACATGGTGCGGTTCAAGGTATTGCAGAGCTGATTACCTGCCCTGGTTTAATCAACGTTGACTTTGCAGATGTACGTACAGTAATGGCAGAGCAGGGTCAGGCAATGATGGGTACAGGTATTGCTGCTGGTGAAGGTCGCGCGCAAATCGCTGCTGATATGGCAGTTGCCAGTCCATTACTGGAAGATGTGGACCTGTCTGGTGCTCGCGGTATCTTGGTTAACATCACTGCAAACGAAGACTTCACTATTGATGAATTCTCAGAGGTGTGTGAAGTGATTGAAGACATTGCTCATGAAGATGCGACTGTAGTTGTTGGAACGGCTATCGATGCATCGATGGGTGATGAAATTCGCGTGACAGTGGTGGCCACAGGTCTGGGTCAGGAAGCGAATATGCGTCTGGTCAGCAACACCAACAACCAGAAAGAAGTTCGTAAGGCGAACGGCGATCTGGATTATGGACAGTTGGATTTACCGCCTTCAATTCGCAAGCAAGCGGGTGCAAGCTCTGTGCCTGAGCAAAGCTCGAAAATGGCGGTTGGCAGTGATGTCGATAACTTCCTGGATATTCCAGCTTTCCTGAGAAAGCAGGCCGACTAATAAGCAGTCTATATTGACACTGATTTTGTTGCTTAGACGATATCATCGGTGACAAGGTGAAACTTATTGAAAAAGTTGCTTTCATACTTTAACAGTACGAAGAGGCCCTCCCTTCGAGCGTCTTCGTACTGTTTTGCCTGTTTAATTGTTCAGCTTCCGTTCAACGCTGTGCGATTAGGCTAATAAGGAAGTCAGCCACGGCTGAAAGTGTGAGCTAGCGCAAGGTTTAAGAATGTTTGTATCGATTTGTAGCTATATAAATCAAGAGTTAAACAAATATTTCAAACAACTGTCTAATAAATGTTCAAAAATTGTTCAAAGAACTGACATATTGTGATACTATGCGCTAGAATTTGAGTAAATTACACCTAAAGTCTTGATTTTCAAGGCGTTGGAGAAACTGAATGATAAGACAACGTACGTTGAAGACAACCATTCGCGCTACTGGCGTGGGGCTACACACAGGAGAAAAAGTGTATCTGACCCTACGTCCAGCACCAGTGGATACAGGGATTGTGTTCCGTCGCGTTGATCTGGACCCGATTGTTGAGATTGAAGCTAAGCCAGAAAATGTGGGTGATACCACGCTTTCTACCTGCTTGGTTAAAGATGATGTTCGTATATCTACGGTTGAGCATTTGCTATCTGCGATGGCGGGCTTGGGCCTTGATAATGCGTATATTGACGTATCGGCGCCAGAAGTACCTATTATGGATGGCAGTGCCAGTCCTTTCGTATTCCTTTTGCAATCTGCCGGTATTACCGAGCAGAATGCACCAAAGAAATTCATCAAGATTAAAAAACGCGTTGAAGTTGAAGATGAGGGAAAGACTGCTATATTTGAGCCCTTTGATGGCTTTAAAGTCGCTTTCACGATTGACTTCGACCATCCGGTTTTTAAGAAAAGTCGTCAGACAGCAGTTATCGACTTCTCAAGTACCTCATTTGTGAAAGAAGTAAGTCGTGCTCGAACTTTTGGTTTTATGAAAGATATTGAGTACTTACGCTCTCACAACCTAGCACTTGGTGGTAGTCAAGATAACGCGATTGTGATGGATGATTTCCGTGTCCTGAACGAAGACGGCCTTCGTTATGACGATGAGTTTGTAAAACACAAAATATTAGATGCTATTGGTGATTTATTCCTATTAGGCCACAGTTTAATCGGTGCCTTCTCAGGCTATAAATCAGGCCATGCACTGAATAATAAATTGATCCGTACCTTAATGGCGGACGAAACTGCATGGGAATTAGCAACTTATGAAGATGCTAATGCAGCTCCTATCTCTTATATCATGAATCCAGCGCTTTCTGTATAGTGCTGGTTTATTAATGAAATAGTGATTGGGGATTGAATTAGTAACCGTAATTGTAGTATTTTTTACCCAGTTTTGTGACCTGATTGTCATAAATTCAAAAACGCCAGACTAGTCGCTGGCGTTTGCTGGTTTTAAAAGACTTATAAAATATAGGGTTTTCATGGCATACTTTTATTGGGGTCAATTTTGATTTGAATATTAGCCAAACCAAGAAAGCCAGCTTTTCTGAGTTGAGTGAGTAACTCGGAAGATTGATACCGAAGTCGTGTAGCCCATACAGGGCTGTCGGCAGTAATAACCAGACTGGTTTTATTGTACTCGGAAACTGTACAGTGTTTCTGTAACTCTTCCGGAAGGTGCTGGTGAATACTATCGGTAATGGATTTCAAGGAGTCTGCTTTATCAAGCAGCCCTTTCAACACACTGTCAGGTGAGTTGAGCACATCAGCCACGGATTTGGCTCGGAAAGGACGCTTCATAAGCTCAATATTTCTGGGCTAAATTTAAAGTTAGCATCTATTGTATGCTGACGGGGTAGAATTGTCATCTTACAAGCTTGCTTGTAACTGACGCTAACGAACGTGGGTGAGTATGCGAATAACCATTATTAAGAGTGATCAAAAGGGAATTAAAGCTTTGGAATTTGGACGTTCTAAATTAGTGGTGTTTAGCCTGCTAGGTGCTGTTGCATTAACAGCGGTAGTGGCTTTAACCCATTTCGCTACGCGCTGGTCATTACAACAGGACCTGGTGAGTGAGGCGGCCATTAAAAAGTGGCAGCAAGAGCTGATCTCACAAAAAGAACAGCTAGAAGAAGCAAAACGCATTTCAGAAAGTCAAATCCAGGCTCTTTCCACTCGTTTGGCAACTATGCAGGCTTATTTGCTACGTCTTGATGCGGCTGGGGCAAGATTGGTTGCTTCTGCCGGAATAGAAGATGAGTTTGGTTTCGGTGAAGATCCAGCAATTGGTGGTCCAAGTGAAGACGTTTCAGCTACCACATCAAGCTATAATGACGTTGTTGTGTTCCTTGATCAGCTTGAAAGCGATATCAACGCAAAAGAGCAGGAACTTTCTGCGCTTGAGTCCTTAATTCTTGATAAAGAAATCAATACTGAGCAACAAATTTCAGGTCGTCCCATCACTTCAGGTTGGTTATCTTCACCATACGGTTATCGTGCCGATCCTTTCACTGGAAAACGCGCCTGGCACTCTGGTGTAGACTTTTCCTCGTTGGAAGGCTCTGATGTTATTGTGACCGCAGCTGGTGTTGTTACCACAGTTGACCGTAAGCCAGGCTATGGTGTTTTCGTCGAAGTAAGTCATGGTGGCGGCTATACCACACGTTATGGCCACAACAAATCTGTACTTGTGAAGAAAGGTGATATTGTTAAAAAAGGACAGGTCATTGCCAAAGTGGGTAGTACCGGTCGTTCAACTGGACCACACGTGCATTATGAAATTACCAAGAATGGTAAAAAGCTTAATCCTTATAAGTACCTAAAAAACTAACCTGTTTTAAACTAATTCTAAAAAGCCCCAAATTTGGGGCTTTTGTTTTTGTATCTCTTAAAATCTTGTCTCGACGTTGAAATGCCAGCTTCAAGCCCCCATAAGTTGAAAATACTGCTCGAAAACCCCGCTCAGGCGTTTACAGCGACCAGAATATGGGTACAATCGAGTGCTTCACAGATTAATTATCTGCTATGGGCAAGTAATAATAGGGCATTCAAGCCCCAATCCATACCGGCATCCCATAGTTAATACAACATAGACACAAGAAAGAACAATATGAGTTTCTTAAGCAAAATTTTCGGAAGTCGTAACGAACGTACCCTTAAAAAATTACGCAAAACGGTTGAGCTCATCAATCAATTAGAGCCTGGAATGGAGGCTCTTTCTGATGAGGAGCTGAAAGCAAAAACTACTGAATTCAAGGAACGTCTTGAGAAAGGCGAAAGATTGGATCAGATACTTCCGGAAGCTTTTGCTACTGTGCGTGAAGCCAGTAAGCGGACTTTAGGGCTGAGGCATTTCGATGTTCAGCTTATCGGTGGCATGGTATTGCATGGCGGCAGAGTTGCTGAAATGCGTACCGGTGAAGGTAAAACCCTGGTGGCAACCTTACCTGTTTACCTGAATGCCCTATCAGGCAAAGGTGTCCATGTTATCACCGTGAATGATTATCTGGCGCAGCGTGATGCCGACTGGATGAAGCCGGTTTATAACTTCCTTGGAATGGAAGTTGGGGTGATCCTTTCTGGTCAAACTCATGAAGAGAAACAAAAGGCTTATTCAGCTGATATCACTTATGGTACGAATAATGAATACGGCTTCGATTACCTGCGTGACAATATGGCGTTCCAGAAAGAACATCGTGTTCAACGTGATTTGAATTTTGCCGTAATTGATGAAGTTGACTCAATTCTGATCGATGAAGCGCGTACGCCTTTGATTATTTCAGGGCCTACAGAAGACAGTTCCGAAATGTATCGTGCCATAGACAAATTGATTCCCAAATTAGAACAACAGGAGCATGAGTCAGAAGAGGGTGAAGAAGATACGGGTCATTATACAGTTGACGAGAAATCCAAGCAGGCTCATTTGACTGAAAAAGGTCAAGAGTACATTGAAGAGCTGCTACGTCAAAATGGCCTATTGCCAGCTGAACAAAGTCTTTATAGCCCAGCCAGCATAGCCTTTTTACATCATGTCAATGCCGCGCTTCGCGCACACAAACTGTTCAAAAAAGATGTGGATTATGTAGTCAAAGACGGTCAGGTAGTTATCGTTGATGAACATACCGGTCGTACTATGCCAGGACGTCGTTGGTCAGATGGTCTACATCAGGCAATCGAAGCCAAAGAGCAAGTACAAATACAGAATGAGAACCAAACACTTGCCTCTATTACTTTCCAGAATTACTTCCGTCTGTATAACAAGCTTTCAGGTATGACTGGTACAGCTGATACTGAAGCTACCGAATTACACATGATTTACGGCCTGGATGTTGTGGTTATTCCAACCAACAAGCCAATGCAGCGTGATGACAAAGGTGATTTGATCTTCCTGACTAAACAGGAAAAATACGCAGCCATTATTGAAGAAATTAAAGAGCTGCAGGCAAAAGGCCAGCCGGTGTTGGTTGGTACTGTTTCGATTGAGTCGTCAGAACTAATTTCGAAAGAGCTTAAGAAAGCAAAAATTAAACATCAGGTACTTAACGCTAAGTTCCATGCCAAAGAAGCAGATATTATTGCTCAGGCTGGCCGCCCGGGAACTGTAACCATCGCTACTAATATGGCTGGTCGTGGTACGGATATTGTGCTTGGTGGTAATTTACAGGCTGATATTGCTGCACTTGGCGAAAACCCTACTGCTGAGCAAATCGCCAAAGCAAAAGAAGAGTGGGAACAGCGTCATCAGGCGGTACTTGATGCTGGCGGTCTGGCAATTATCGGTACTGAGCGCCATGAATCACGTCGTATTGATAATCAGCTTCGCGGTCGTTCCGGTCGTCAGGGTGACCCTGGTTTGAGTAGATTCTATTTGTCATTAGAAGATGATTTGATGCGTATTTTCGCCTCTGAGCGTCTTGGAATGATGATGCAGCGTTTGGGCTGGGATGAAGGCGAAGCCCTGGAGCACAAGATGGTTTCACGCGCTATCGAGAACGCACAGCGTAAGGTTGAGCAACGTAATTTTGATATCCGTAAGAACCTGCTTGAATATGATGATGTTGCCAATGATCAACGCCGTGTTATTTATGAGCAGCGGAATGAGCTAATGGACTCAGAAGACATTTCTGACACTATCGCTGATTTACGCGATGACGTGGTATACAGTATTATCAGCGAATATATTCCTCCACAATCTATTGAAGAAATGTGGGATATAAAAGGCCTTGAGCAGCGACTTGAACAGGACTTCGTGATTGAGTTGCCGCTTCAAAAATGGCTAGATGAAGATGACAAATTAGCCGAAGAAGGTTTGCGTCAGCGTATTCATGAAGCAGTTGAAAAGGCTTATCAGGAAAAAGAGGCTTTATTACCTGATCCAAGAATGATGCGTCAGCTTGAGAAGCAAGTCATGTTGCAGGAGTTGGATCGTCACTGGAAAGAACACCTTGCGAATATGGATCATCTTCGTCAGGGTATCTGGATGCGAAGCCATGCTCAGAAAAACCCTAAGCAGGAGTATAAGCGCGAAGCCTTTGATTTGTTCGCTGGTATGCTCGATAACTTAAAAGAAGACGTTATTACCTTACTGGCCAAAGTTCGATTCCAGATGCCGGAAGAGGTTGAGGCGATGAAGCGAACTGAGGTTAATCAGGCCGGCATGCAGACGCAGCATGAGTCAGCATCAGCATTGCCGCAAAGCGACACAGCTCGTCAGGCTGAAACATTTGTTCGCGAGCAGCCGAAAGTTGGACGTAATGAACCGTGCCCATGCGGTTCCGGTAAGAAGTTCAAGCAGTGCCACGGCAAAATAGAATCTTAAAGAACACTTATGAGTAATACCGTTCGGGTCGCGGTTGCTGTGATAGAGCGTCGCGACCGAATTTTAATTGCCAAACGTCCGCAACATTTGCACAAAGGTGGTTACTGGGAGTTTCCTGGCGGTAAGCAGGAAGATGACGAGCCAATCAGTCAGGCTCTAATTCGAGAGTGTTTCGAAGAACTCGCAATAATTCCCGTAAAATTTTCTCCGCTGATTCAAATAGAACATACTTACCCGGAAAAATCTGTGTTTCTGGATGTTTGGACTGTGACGGATTATATGGGAGTGCCAAGAGGTGTTGAAGGGCAGCCCTTGTTCTGGTGCCCAGTCAATCAATTAGATGAGTATAAGTTTCCTGAAGCAAATTTAGCCATCGTTGAGGCAATCCGCCGATAAGTTAATCCTGGTTTCGACTAAGCTGTTCAACAGTTTCTGGATCCAGAGGCTTACCAGCGATTCGATGACCTTCGCTCGCCCACTCACCTAAGTCAATTAATTTACAGCGTTGACTGCAAAACGGCTTAAACTCATTGTCATCTTTCCAAGCTACAGCCTTTTCACAGGTCGGGCACTTCACAATTAATGCTTTACTCATATTAGATAGATATTAAACAGTGTAAATTGGCGTTATTATAACGAAAAACTTCACTTGTGGCTTGGTTAAGTCTAAAGGTGATGTCATGCAACTAAATAAATCTACTGTAGAAGTTGTTAATCACCTTGAAACAGGTGTCCCTATTAATTTCTGTCATTGCAAGGAGTTTAGCGGCGTGACAATCTGGTCAAGTGAGAAATAAAAAAGAGAATATCGTGCAGCAACCATATTATATCAATCTAGCAACAGGCCTCATTCAACCTGCTCGTTTCGTACCAACTGAACACTGTGACGAGCGAAAAGGGGCACGAGATATTAGTCTACTAGTCATCCATAATATCAGCCTGCCACCAAAACAGTTCGGTGGCCCCTATATTGACCAGCTATTTACCGGATCATTAAACCCGGCCGACCATCCCTATTTTGAGGATATAGCTGCACTGCGTGTCTCCAGTCATTTGTTAATACGACGAAATGGTGAGCTGGTTCAATATGTCCCGTTTCAAAAGCGCGCCTGGCACGCTGGAGTGTCAATATTTGAGGGCAGAGAAAAGTGTAATGATTTCTCGATTGGAATCGAACTGGAGGGTGCTGATGACATTCCTTATGAGGATATTCAATATCATGTGCTATCGAAAGTAACCAAGCTAATCCTTAAAGCATATCCGCAGATTACCCAAGAAAGAATTGCTGGTCATTCCGATATAGCCCCTGGCCGTAAAACTGATCCGGGGCCTGCATTTGACTGGAGTTACTACCGTCAATTGATTGCTTAAAGTAAATGTTGAAAAACACTTTGAGTCCTCATGCTTAAACCGTAAAATACTGGCACAAATAATATAGGGGTAACTTAAACTACCCCGCTGAATCAAATAAGTCGCATAGGAATCATTATGATCGAAACGCCCTATCAGCAGCAGTTAACAACTGAAATTCCAAATCAGGTAAACCTGGCTTTGCAGGAAGACCTGGGTGGCACTAGTGGGCGAGACGTGACCGCAGAACTTATTGCTCAGGATAAAGCAGCGACTGGCAGATTGGTTACCCGTGAGGATGCAGTGGTATGTGGTATCGATTGGTTTAATGCTGTTTTCCACAAGCTGGATCCGAGTATCGAGATTGAGTGGTTCTGTCAGGATGGGGATAAGGTTCAGGCACATGATAAATTATGCGAGATTCGTGGTAATGCCCGCAAAATTCTGACTGGTGAGCGAACTGCCATGAATTTCCTACAGACATTATCCGGCACAGCGACCACGACAGCTCGTTACGCTGCTGAATTAAAGGGAACTTTATGCAAGCTGTTGGATACGCGTAAAACAATTCCGATGTTAAGGTTGGCACAAAAATATGCAGTTTACTGCGGTGGTGGGAGAAACCATCGAATCGGACTTTTTGATGCCTTTTTGATTAAAGAAAATCACATCATCTCTGCTGGCTCGATTGAAAAAGCCGTTCAAAAAGCTCGCCAGCTACACCCCGATATTCTTGTCGAAGTGGAAGTTGAAACCTTTGCCCAGCTCGACCAGGCACTGGATGCTGGTGCAGACGTCATCATGCTCGACAACTTCTCGATAGACGATATGCGAACAGGGGTTGCCATTAATCAAGTTCATTCTCACACAGCTCAAATCGAAGCTTCCGGTAACGTCAGCCTTGAAACTCTGCGCGATATCGCTGACACAGGGGTTGATTTCATCTCGGTTGGCGCACTCACAAAACATATCCAGGCCGTCGACCTCTCGTTAAGGCTCGAGTTATAACGGACAGTTATTACGGTGTGAAAAGCAAATATGGTAGGCTTACCGGCGTTTTGTGATCATAAATAAAATACAGCCCTTAAGCTGGGTACATCTACAGCTGGCAAACAACCATATAGCAAACAAACCATGAAAAAAGGCTACGTCTATATACTGACCAATCCTAGAAAAACTGTGTTTTACACAGGAGCCACTAATAATTTAGGTAAGCAGCTATTCGAGCAAAAGAACAGGATTTCGGAGCGATTAACCCGAAGTTATGGTTGTAATGAACTTGTGTATTACGAAATTACAGAATCATTAGAAAAAGCTCGTGAACGCGAAGAAGAAATCAAATCGGAGTGCAGAATCGGAAAAGAAACTCTCATTGAGCGTTTTAACCCCGAATGGAAAGACCTGTCAGGGGATTTGCTGGCAGTTAAAAAACGCTAGATGTAGCTAGCTCGGCTAAGTGAAGCCGCCATCCGACGAAAGTGTAGGGACAAGTCATGACTTGTCCGTACAAAAAATCCTAGCAAAGTGTCGAACATAACCGTAGGTTGGATAACGGCGAATGCTGCACCCCAACACTAGCCGAAGCTAATTCGGTTAAACTGTCGGATGATGCCCCAAAATGACCTTATGCAACCCAAAAGACTACTTACAAACGGTTACAAAGCTGACAAAAATTGTCACTTTTTCCTTCGCTTGGTCAAAAAAACAACACTTTGTACGCTTTTTGAAAAGCAAATTCGCATACAACTGTGACGTAAATCATTGTTTTTGCTCAGTGTCAGGAAATTTAACTATAACCTGTTGCTATTCATGAGGCGCAAAGGATATATTTGTTTACAGATTTGTTCACACAGGGAAGCGCTACTTACATTCCGTAATGGCCCGTGTAGTTTTGATCAGATTATACGGAATTCTCTGTGAACAGATTTAACTTTAAACAATTTGCAAATTCTTTATAAAGAATAGGAGAGAGTCTTATGCAAACTAAAAAACAAGCGGGTTTCACCCTTATCGAATTAATGATCGTTGTAGCGATCGTAGGTATTTTGGCAGCAGTAGCTATTCCTGCTTATCAAGATTACATCAAGCGTTCTAAAGTTTCAGAAGTAGCAGCTACTCTTGCAGCTTGTAAAACTTCGGTTGCTGAATTCGCTGCTTCACAAAATGCTTTACCTACTACTACAGATGAGTCTGGCTGTGATGCTGGTGACTCTACTTACGTTTCATCTTTAAGTGTTGGTGCTGGTGGGGTTATTCAAGCAACTATCCAAAGTGTTGATTCAACTTTAGATGGTAATACTCTTAATCTTGCTCCTTATGCTGATGTTGGTTTAACTACTGCAGCTGTTGATGGTGATGATATCAAAGCTTGGAAGTGTTCAACAAGTGCGGCATCTACAGAGTATAAATACCTTCCTGCTAACTGTAGACAAGCTCCATAATAATTAACTTTAGATATAAAAAAAGCAGGCTTGGCCTGCTTTTTTTATACATTGTATATCTGTAACTTGATTGACTTTTCTCGCTTTTTATTCAAGGATATAGATTCGTCTTTTAAACTTATTGCTCAGTAATTATGACTTTAGCAGATACAGGTCTTTCTGGATTGGCACATTTGTTAGTAGCTGAAGGGCTTTTAACTAAGGAGAAAGTTCAGCAGGCTGTTAAGAATGCCAAAGAAGATAAAGTGGGCCTCATTGACTGGTTAGTATCTGCTGGCTGGCTAGAAGGTAAACAGGCCGCTAAAGCACAAGCACTTAATTTTGGTTACCCTTATTTCGATCTTTCTAGTATTGCTTTCGAAAACATTCCCAAAGACGTTATTGACCTGAAGCTTATGCAGGCGCATAGGGCTGTTCCACTCTATAAACGAGGTACTCGCCTATTTGTGGCTGTATCTGATGCAACTAACTTAAAAAGCTTAGAAGAAATTCGTTTCCAGACCGGTTGCTCAGTCGAAGCTGTGCTTGTAGAGCCTAATAAACTGGAAGCGGTTGTTGGAAAGTTAATTGAAGAAAAAGAAAATGAATCCCTTTCAGATTTTGATGATGCAGATCTGGATAATATTGACTTAGATGCGGTTGATACAGATGCTGATCAAGAAATGGAGGATTCAGCAGGGGGAGAGGATGCTCCTGTCGTTAAATTCGTCAAGCAAATGTTGGTTTCTGCAATTAGAAAAGGTGCGTCGGATTTACACTTTGAGCCTTACGAAAAGAAATATCGTGTGCGCTTCCGGATTGATGGAATGCTACACGAGGTTGCTTCTCCTCCAATACAGTTGTCAGGACGTATTTCTGCCCGCTTAAAAGTACTTTCAGGACTGGATATCTCAGAACGTCGTGTGCCTCAAGATGGTCGTGTAAAACTTAAAATCTCTAAAACAAAAGCGATTGATTTTCGTGTAAATACTTTGCCTACCCTGTTCGGTGAAAAAATCGTTATGCGTATTTTAGACCCATCACAGGCAATGTTGGGAATTGATGCCTTAGGCTTTGACCCTAAGCAGAAAAAGGACTTTATGACGGCTATTGAAAAGCCACAGGGCATGGTATTGGTTACCGGCCCAACAGGTTCAGGTAAAACGGTAACGCTTTATACCGGTGTTAATATTCTTAATGATGAGTACAAGAATATTTCAACCGCCGAAGACCCGGTAGAGATTAACCTGCATGGTATTAATCAGGTTAACGTTAACGTTAAAGCGGGTTTGACTTTCGCGTCGGCACTTCGAGCTTTCCTGCGTCAGGATCCAGATATTGTACTAGTGGGTGAGATCCGTGACCTTGAAACAGCCGAAATCGCCATTAAAGCAGCGCAAACAGGTCACCTAGTTTTGTCTACACTGCATACTAACTCTGCTCCTGAAACTTTGACCCGTCTGGTTAATATGGGGGTTGCACCGTTTAATATTGCAACTACCGTTAATCTGGTTGTGGCGCAACGTCTAGCGAGGCGTCTTTGTGAGCATTGTAAAAAGCCTTCTGACTTACCTAAAGAAGCCCTGATTGAAGAGGGTTTTACTGAAGAAGAGCTGAACGAACTCACAATTTACGAGCCAGTGGGTTGCGATAAATGCACAATGGGCTATAAAGGTCGTGTGGGTTTATTTCAGGTAATGCCCGTATCAGAAGCAAATGGTCGTATTATTATGGAAGGAGGTAATGCGATAGACATTGCAGATCAAGCCAAAAAAGAGGGGATTCCAGATTTACGTAGAGCAGGACTTAATAAGGTTAAGGCAGGTTTAACCAGCCTTGCCGAAGTTAATCGTGTGACTCAGGAATAGAAATATCAGGGTTTGAAGCCAATACATGGGGGGAGTGCTCAGCACTTTAGCCATAACAGTACACTAGAAAGGTAATTAACATGGCAACAGCAGTTAAACGGAAAGCCAAACAAGTAAAGTTGAAAAACTTTCAGTGGGTTGGTGAAAATAAGCAGGGAAATAAAGTTAAAGGCAAGATGCCTGCAGAAAGTGCCGATATTGTAAAGCAGCAATTACTTAAGCAAGGCATTAAGCCTAAATCGGTAAATGCTGAGTTGTTTTCTTTTGGAGCTAGCAAGAAACCCATTAAGCCAGTAGATATTGCAGTCTTCTTACGCCAGCTGGCTATTATGATGAAGGCTGGCGTTCCACTAGTACAGTCATTCGATATTATTGGCAAGGGTCATGAGAACCCAAGTGTCCAAGATCTGGTTATGGACATTAAAGCCGATGTTGAATCAGGTAATCCATTTGCAGAGTCTTTAAGGAAGCACCCCAAACATTTTGATGACCTAGTTTGTGACTTGATTCATGCCGGTGAGCAGTCTGGTACTCTTGAACAAATGCTTGATAGGATTGCCACCTACAAAGAAAAATCAGAAGCACTTAAATCAAAAATCAAATCAGCAATGATGTATCCAGCTGCAGTAATAACTGTTTCGATTGCAGTTACTGCCATTCTTCTTATCTATGTTGTACCTATGTTTAAAGATTTGTTTTCCGGAGCCGGAGCCGACTTGCCCGCTTTGACTGCCTTAGTTGTAAGTCTTTCGGAAGATATGCAAGCTAATTGGTATATCTATTTATTTGTATTGATAGCTATAATTGTTGGTTATGTTCAGCTTAATAAAAGATCTGAGAAGTTCAGGGATTCAAAGGATGCTTTTCTGCTTAAATTTCCAATTTTTGGTCCGTTAATTCAGAAAGCTGCTGTTGCACGTTATGCAAGAACATTAGCTACTACTTTTGCCGCTGGTGTTCCGCTCGTTGATGCTTTGGATTCAGCTGCAGGAGCCTCAGGTAACTCCGTTTACCGTAAGGCCATTATGAAAATTAAGGAAGATGTTACTACTGGCTTGCAAATTAATATGGCCATGATTTCCACAGGGGTATTCCCGAACATGGTTAATCAGATGGTTGCGATAGGTGAAGAGTCAGGTGCTGTGGATACTATGCTCGCGAAAGTTGCCGACATCTATGAACAGGAAGTGGATGATGCGGTAGATGGTCTCAGCTCCCTAATTGAGCCATTCGTAATCGTTTTCATTGGTGGTGTCGTTGGTACCGTAATTGTGGCGATGTATCTTCCAATCTTTAAACTGGGTGATGCATTCTAAGAAACCTATATTTCTAAAAAGACAAAAAACATGATTGAAATACTTTCTTCAAACCTGCCGGTGTTGGCAGGTTTAGTTTTTATACTGGGGTTATTAACGGGTAGTTTTTTGAATGTGGTCATTCATAGGCTGCCTTTAATTTTAGGGCGCGAGTGGCGTGCAACTGCAACAGAAATTTTGACTGAAGCTAATTGCAGCGTTTCATGCCCACAAGATGAACTCCCACCAAAATATAATCTAATGACTCCGGCTTCAGCCTGTCCAAAATGCCATCATAAAATTACTGCATTAGAAAACATTCCTGTTTTTAGTTGGTTGTTTCTTGGCGGTAAGTGCTCTAACTGCAAGACGAAGATTAGTGGCCGCTATCCTTTTGTAGAATTGCTAACAGCCCTTACATTCCTTGTCTGTGCAGTTACTTTTGGCTGGTCCTGGCCATTAGCGTTTGCCCTGATTTTTACCTGTTTCCTCATTGCTGGCAGTTTCATTGATTATGACCACAAGATTCTGCCGGACCAATTGACTTTGCCTTTAGTCTGGATTGGTGTGACTGCGGCGCTTTGGTTAGCACCAGCAGATTCGTTACCAGGCTTTGCAAAGGATCTTCCATCGTCGGTGATTGGCGCCTTAGCTGGATACTTATCGTTATGGTCGATTTACTGGCTATTTAAGCTTCTAACCGGCAAAGAAGGTATGGGGCACGGTGACTTTAAGTTACTGGCAGCTATCGGCGCTTTTCTCGGGTGGCAAATGTTGCCTTTGGTAATCTTGTTGTCTACGGTTACAGGTGCTGTTTTAGGCATTATCACTATGGCTATCAGTAAGAAAGGACGTGATTACAAGATTCCTTTTGGCCCATTTTTAGCGATAGCGGGTTGGATTGCTTTAATTTGGGGTGAAACCATTACCAATAGCTATATTCAGATGTTGCAGCCGTAGGATAGGCCCTGAAGTTCGCAGGGACAAGTCATGACTTGTCCGTACAATGAGGAAGTACAATCTAACTCAGAATATAAACTATGACCTATAAAGTTGCTTTAACAGGTGGTATTGCCAGCGGTAAGACTGCTGTCAGTGATATGTTCGCCGAACTAGGGGTTACGGTCATTGATGCAGATGTTATTGCACGCGAGGTAGTGGCGAAAGATTCTCAGGCGTTGCAGGCTATTGTCGAACATTTCGGAGAAGAAGTTCTAACCGACACTGGCGAGCTGGATCGCCAAAAGCTACGCAATGCAGTGTTTTCTAATGAGCAGGATAGGTTGTGGCTTAATAACCTGCTCCACCCTCTTATTCGAAATGAGATGAAGCGACGCCTGGAGCTTACTGATTCAGTATATTCCATCAGTGTCATTCCGTTGCTTTACGAAAGCGGCCAATCAAAGGACTATGACAGGGTTTTAGTTGTAGATTGCGCTGAGGAAGTCCAGCTTGAACGCTTAATGGCTCGCGATCATTCTACCAGCCAACAGGCTCAGTCTATTTTGGACAAGCAGGCAACACGTCAGCAACGCTTATCCATTGCTGATGATGTAGTTGTTAATGACTCAGATTTGCATTCCCTCAAGCAAAGCGTTATAACGCTTGATAAACAATACAGGCAATTAGCAAGGAATTAGGCATTGATGCCCGAAGCTGCCAGTTATATCTTGTATGAGCATCCGCTCAATGAGCAGATACGCACTTATCTGCGCCTGGAAAACCTTTTTAATATTCAGCAAGAACTCCAGTCCATAGATTCGGTGGCTTCGCATATTGCTGCTTTGCATAATCTATGGGAAATTCTGGACTGTCTTGACCGTGGAGATTTAAAGGCTGAGTTGTTGAAAGAGCTTGAGCAGCAGAAGAACCACTTTAAGCAGCTTGAGGCCAGTCCTTATATTGACGACGTTAAGTTGAAGCGTTTTTTAGAGCAGCTGCAACAACTCTATTTATGGGTGGCAAATTATCAGGGAAAGTTTGGGGCAACATTACGTCAGGATCGTTTTATCGATTTGATCAAACACAGAATTCGTATTCCTGGTGCATCTTGTAGTTTTGATCTTCCCGAATTACATCAGTTTTTACAACAGCCAGTTAATTATCGCCAACAGAAATTTAATGAGTGGTTTGAGCACTTTGATGGCCTGAATAAGTGCCTTAAAGTTTTGCTCAGATTGTATCGAGAAAATGGTCAGTTTATTGATGCTGAAACTGTTAACGGCTCTTATCAGCACAACTTTGATAAAAAACAGAACCCTCATTTAATTCGAGTAAAACTTCCCATCGCAACTAGTGTTTATCCAGAAATCAGTGGTTCAAAATACTGCTTTACTGTTCGATTTATCCAGCCTGGAGAGAGTGAGCAGAGGGTATTATCGGATGATACCAGCTTTCAGGTTGCAATTTGTTAGGTTAGAGCCCTTAGTAAGGTATGTCTTCGCCGGGGTAAACAACATGATATAAATAACGCATTCTGTTTTTTCTTTTGATACTATTAATCAGAATGGATTTAATAAGGTTTCAATATGGCTCTTTTATCTCTCATCATTGCATTGTTGTTTGAACGTTATTTCCATACTGGCTCAAGCGAAGAGCGAGAGAAGTTCAGTAATGCTGGCTGGTTTGTTTCATATCAGAAACGACTGGCTGACTCATTTGGTGAGCAGTCCTGGTTTAAGGGCTGGCTGGCTGAAGCCATTCTCATACTCCTTCCGGTGCTACTAATATTTCTGTTGTTTGAATCTCTTGAGGATGGATTTCTATCCTCTCTATTTAGCGTAGCCTTAGCGGTAGTCATCCTGGTTCATTGTCTTGGCCCGGAGTCACCAAGAAAGTCATTACGTGGCTATTTTTCTGACATTGCTAACGATGATGAGCAGGGTGCTTATGAGCATGCCGCAAATTTTGCAGGAAAAGAAGCCGATGACTGGGAGCAAACCCAGCGTATGGTAAGCGAAGCTATTTTCACTGAAACTCAGCGTCGCTATGCTGCTGTGGTAATCTGGTTTGTATTGCTAGGCCCTGCTGGAGCACTTCTGTATCGTCTTTTAGATTGGTATCTGGCAAACAACCCTGAAGGAGCTTTATCAGCACCGTTAAAGACCGTGATGGACTGGGTAGCAGGCAGAATTTCTGCTTTGGCCTATCTTCTTGCAGGCGACATGGCATCGGGAGTTTCTAGAATTAAGAAGCAATTCTTCAATCTTAATGTCGGTGGTATGGAGTTAATAGAAGCTACCGGAGTCGCAGCCATTGGACCAGTTCTAGACTGTGAAACTGAGCAAAAACAAAAGGTTGCAGAAAACCTTTGTGCCCTTAAGCTAACAGAGCGAACCGGGGTTATTCTATTTGCCTTTGTGGCAGTTATGTCATTATTAGGGTGGACCTTTTTCTAAATAATTAACTAAGGTTAACTATTTTTACTGGTTTGACCTAACTCATAGAACCGTTAAAAACGGTTGTCAAAAGTATCTTTTTCATTAGATTTTGTCTATGATGGGGACTTTGCGAATTTTAGTAAAGTTGCTTAACATCTGTTAAATAATGTTGGTAGCTATCTTGTAATAGACCACTGGCACTGAAATGACTTACAGGCAATCAGTGCAAGGCCAATAGAAAGGCAAGAATATGACACAAGATCAAAATAACGAAGCGGTACAACAAGACGTTGACCCGGTTGAAACTCAGGAGTGGCTTGATGCCCTTGACGCTGTTATGGCAGAAGAGGGAGTTGAACGTGCTCACTACTTGTTAGAGAAATTGGTAGCTAAAGCTCGTCGTGCTGGTGCAAACCTACCGTTCGATCTAACAACTGCTTATCTAAATACTATTCCTCCATCACAAGAAGCGCATATGCCCGGCGATCAGGAAATGGAGCGTCGTTTGCGTGCCATCATCCGATGGAATGCTATTGCCATTGTGTTGCAGGCTTCGAAGAAAGATCTGGAGCTGGGTGGTCACTTATCGAGTTTTGCTTCTAGTGCTACTTTGTACGACGTTGGTTTTAACCACTTTTTCCATGGCGCTACCGAAGAGCATGGTGGTGATTTGATTTATTACCAAGGGCATTGCTCGCCAGGAATTTATGCGCGCGCTTTCCTTGAAGGACGATTAAGTAAAGAGCAATTGGCCAATTTCCGTCAGGAGGTTGATGGTAAGGGGCTATCTTCATATCCGCACCCATGGTTAATGCCCGAGTTCTGGCAGTTCCCAACTGTTTCTATGGGGCTGGGACCCATTCAGGCGATTTATCAGGCTCGCTTCTTGAAGTATCTTGAAGATCGTGGCTTGGCTAAAACCAAAGGTCGTAAGGTATGGGCTTTCCTGGGTGATGGTGAAATGGATGAACCTGAGTCAATGGGGGCCATAAGCTTGGCTGGTCGCGAAAAGCTGGATAACCTGATTTTTGTGGTTAACTGTAACTTGCAACGTCTCGACGGCCCGGTTCGTGGTAATGGCAAAATCATTCAGGAACTGGAAGGTGAGTTCCGTGGTGCAGGTTGGAACGTATTGAAAGTGATCTGGGGACGTTATTGGGATCCATTAATCGCTCGTGACACCGAAGGTCGTCTGTTAAAAGTAATGAACGAAACCGTTGATGGTGAATATCAGAACTGTAAAGCCAAAGGCGGTGCTTATACGCGTGAACATTTCTTCGGTAAAGATCCTAAATTACTGGAAATGGTTGCCAACATGTCCGATGAAGATATCTGGCGCTTAAACCGTGGTGGACATGATCCGCATAAGGTCTATGCTGCTTATCACCGTGCGGTGAATACTGAGGGTCAACCAACCGTTATTCTTGCTAAGACCGTTAAAGGTTATGGCATGGGCTCTTCGGGTGAAGGCAAAAACATTTCTCACCAGGTTAAGAAAATGAACCTGGAAGCGTTGAAACATTTCCGTGACCGTTTCAATGTGCCGATTCCAGATGACAAGTTAGAAGAAGTTCCTTTATACCATCCTGGCGAAGACAGTGATGAAATTAAATATTTGCGTGAGCGTCGCGAAAAGCTGGGTGGTTATTTACCTGCGCGTCGCCCTCAATCTGACAGCCTGGATATCCCAGCGCTCTCTGCTTTCGAGCCATTACTGAAAGCGACTGGAGATCGTGAGATTTCTACCACTATGGCATTTGTTCGAGCTTTGAATATCTTATTAAAAGATAAAGGCCTGAAAGAGCGAATCGTGCCAATCATTCCTGATGAAGCTCGAACCTTTGGTATGGAAGGTTTGTTCCGTCAGATCGGAATTTACTCTTCTTCAGGCCAGCTTTATGAGCCTGTAGACTCTGATCAGATTATGTATTATCGCGAAGATAAGAAAGGTCAGATTCTGGAAGAAGGTATCAACGAAGCAGGCGCCATGTCTTCCTGGATGGCGGCAGCAACCAGTTACTCAAGCAATAACTTGCCGATGATACCTTTCTACGTCTACTACTCCATGTTCGGCTTCCAGCGCATCGGCGATTTGGCCTGGGCGGCTGGTGATATGCAGGCACGTGGATTCCTGATTGGTGCAACTTCTGGCCGCACAACCCTTAATGGTGAAGGTTTACAGCACCAGGATGGCCACAGCCACATGATTTCGGCGACCATTCCAAACTGTATCAGCTATGACCCAACCTATGCTCACGAAGTGGCAGTCATTATTCGTGAAGGTTTGCGTCGTATGTATCGCGATCAGGAAAATGTTTTCTATTACATCACGACTCTAAATGAAAATTACCCGCATCCTGATATGCCTGAAGGTTCCGAAGAGGGCATCATCAAGGGTATGTATCTGTTGCATGACAACAAGTCTCGCAAGAAAGCCCCACGTGTTCAGTTGATGGGCTCAGGCGCAATTTTGCGTGAAGTTGAGTATGCCGCAGAGTTGTTGGAAAAAGACTTTGGTGTTCTTTCTGATGTCTGGTCAGTAACCAGTTTCACTGAGTTGCGTCGCGAAGGCCTGGCTGTTGAGCGTGAAAACATGCTTAATCCAACCAAGAAACCTAAGCAGTCCTATGTTGAGCAGTGCCTGGCTAAGCAGAAAGGCCCTGTTATTGCGGCAACTGATTACATGAAGTCGTACGCCGATCAAATTCGTAACTTTGTACCACAGCGTTATACGGTACTGGGTACCGATGGTTTTGGCCGTTCAGACAGTCGTGAAAACTTACGCCGTTTCTTTGAAGTGGATCGTTACTATATCGTATTGGCTGCGCTTAAAACTTTGGCTGACGAGGGTGAGATTGATGTTAAGGAAGTCACCAAGGCCATCAAGCGTTACAACATCGATACTGATAAAGCCGATCCGGCAACCCTTTAACTGGAGGAATAATCGTGGCAGATATTACACAAGTAAAAGTCCCCGATATTGGTGATGCCAGTGGGGTTGATGTTATTGAAGTTTTGGTCAATGTCGGTGATACCATCGATGTTGAAGACAGCCTGATCGTTCTGGAGACTGACAAAGCGACAATGGAAGTACCATCCAGCCATGCCGGTGTGGTTAAATCCATAGAGGTTAAAGTTGGCGATAAAGTGTCTGAGGGTGATGTCATTTTATCTGTGGAAGCGACAGAAAATGCTTCATCTTCTGATGACTCTGAACAGTCAAAAGAAGAGGCCACTAAAGACGAGTCCAGCAAAGAAGAAAGCGATAAGACTCAGCAAAAACAATCAGCTGATGATGCTTCCGAGCAAGGGGCAGATGACAGCGATGAGGTTGAGGAAAAAGAAGAGCCTTTAATCGTTCCTGACATTGGTGATTCCAGTGATGTGGACGTGATCGAGGTAACCGTACAGGCCGGTGACTCTGTTGAGAAAGATGATAGTTTGATTGTTCTGGAAACCGAAAAGGCGACCATGGAAGTGCCTTCACCTTCTGCCGGAACCATTGTTTCCATGAGCGTGAAAGTTGGCGATAAAGTCAGCCAAGGTGACCAAATTGGAGTCATTAAGACGACTGCTACCCAATCGACTAAGCCTAAAAAGCAGCAACCAGCTGATGAGTCAAAGCCTTCTCAGGAAGCTCCAAAGCAGGCTGATACGCCTAAGCCGGCTCCTGTTTCTGATTATCCAGTACAGGCTCCTAAAGAAGGTAAGTTAGTACACGCTAGCCCTGCAGTTCGCCGTTTGGCTCGTGAGTTTGGTGCCGATTTGTCAAAGGTTAAAGGAACAGGGCCCAAGTCTCGAATCATGAAAGAAGACGTTCAATCTTACATTAAGTTTGAACTGTCTCGTCCTAAAGCAACCGCTAGCTCTGGTGCTGTTGGAACACCTGATTTGCCAGAAATAGATTTCTCTAAATTTGGTGAGGTTGAGCAAAAGCCACTTAGTAGAATTCAGAAAATCAGTAGCGTGAACTTGCACCGCAACTGGACCATGATTCCTCATGTGACTCAGCATGAAGATGCTGACATTACTGATTTGGATGCTTTCCGTAAGAGCATGAAAGATGAGGCCGCCAAAGAGGGGGTACGTTTAACTCCACTGGCTTTTATCATGAAAGCATTGGTAGCGAGTTTGAAAGCGTTCCCAACCTTTAATGCTTCCCTGGCTAATGATGGCGAAAACCTGATCTTGAAAAAGTACTACAACATCGGTGTTGCGGTTGATACGCCGGATGGCCTGGTAGTTCCAGTGATTCGTGATGTTGATAAAAAATCGGTTTACGAGTTGGCAAAAGAGCTGGGTGAAGTCTCTGAAAAAGCACGCGACAAGAAGCTTGGCGCGGCAGATATGCAAGGTAGCTGCTTTACCATCTCTTCACTGGGTGGTATTGGCGGAACTTCCTTTACGCCGATTGTGAACTGGCCTGATGTTGCCATTCTTGGTCTATCGCGAAATCAGATGAAGCCAGTCTGGAATGGTAAGGAATTTGAGCCTCGCATGATGTTACCGATGTCCTTGTCATATGATCATCGCGTGATTGATGGCGCTGTAGCAGCTCGATTTATAGTCCATTTAAGCAAAATGCTGGGTGATATTAGAAGAGTCATTCTGTAACGACCTGAAAACGACTAATTGATTGATGATTTTTCGGCCAGTTCAGGTAAAATACGCCACTCTTTTGGAGTGGCCAATACAATTTAGTTAATTTGTGAGCCAAAAGCTCCGAATTCAGATACAAAAAAGAGGATCCCATGAGTAATTTACACGCTCAAGTCGTAGTTTTAGGTAGTGGCCCAGGGGGCTACAACGCTGCATTCCGTGCTGCAGATTTAGGCATGGACGTAATCTTGATTGAAAAATACGCCACATTGGGCGGTGTTTGCTTAAACGTTGGCTGTATTCCTTCTAAAGCATTGCTTCACACTGCAAAAGTTATCGATGAAGCGGAAGAAATGTCAGCTCATGGCGTTAGCTTCGGTAAGCCAAAGCTTGATATCGATAAAATCCGTGATTACAAAGATGGTGTTATCAAGCAATTGACTGGCGGTTTGGCGGGCATGGCTAAAGGCCGTAAAGTTAAAGTCGTTCAGGGTTATGGTAAATTCACCGGCGCCAACGAAATCGAAGTTGAGCACGAAGGTGAAAAGCAAAAGGTTACTTTTGATAACGCTATCATCGCAGCGGGTTCTCGCGTGGTTCAATTACCATTCCTTCCAGAAGACGACCGTATCGTTGACTCAACTGGAGCTCTAGAACTTCGTCAGGTTCCGAAGCATATGTTGGTTATCGGTGGTGGTATCATCGGTCTTGAAATGGCAACTGTTTACCGTGCATTAGGCGCTAAAATTTCTGTTGTTGAAATGGCCGATCAATTGGTTCCAGCAGCAGACAAAGACGTGGTTAAAGTTCTTGAGAAATACGTTTCTAACAAATATGACAACATCATGTTAGAAACCAGCGTGACCAAAGTAGAAGCTAAGAAAGATGGCTTATACGTTACTTTCGAAGGTAAAAACGCTCCTGAGAAACCACAAAAATTCGACATGATTCTATCTGCAGTAGGTCGTCGTCCTAATGGCGATCTGATTGATGCCGACAAAGCTGGCGTCAAAGTGAGCGATCGTGGCTTCATCGAAGTAGACAAGCAAATGCGTACCAACGTTCCTCACATCTATGCTATCGGTGACATCGTTGGTCAGCCTATGCTAGCGCACAAAGCAACTGCTGAATCACACGTTGCAGCCGAAGTGATTGCTGGTAAAAAACACTACTTTGATCCATTAACAATCCCATCAGTTGCATACACAGACCCTGAATTGGCATGGGTAGGTCTAACTGAGAAAGAAGCTAAAGAGCAGGGTATTGACTATGGCGTGGGTAAATTCCCATGGGCAGCATCAGGCCGTGCGATTGGCGTAAACCGTAAAGAAGGCTTCACCAAGTTGTTATTCGATAAGAAGAACAATCGCATCATAGGTGGTGCTATCGTCGGTGTTAATGCTGGTGAGCTAATTGCAGAAGTGGGTCTAGCCATTGAAATGGGTTGTGATGCAGAAGATATCGGTTTGACGATCCATGCGCATCCAACACTTTCTGAGTCTGTGACTTTTGCAGCTGAAGTTTATGAGGGGGTTTGTACTGATCTTCCTCCGCAGCGCAAGAAAAAGTAAGAAAGCGCATTTTTTGTCCTGAGTATTGTTATAAACCTTTTCATCATCGGTCATTCACTCTATGTGAACTCCCTCTTCGAAAAGGTTTATGCCACGCTCAGAACTAAAAATTCATCTTTCTTAAGTTGACTAGAAAAGCTTCCTCCGGGAAGCTTTTTTGTTTCCGGCTATATGGTGCTTCCTCGCTCTAAGCAAAAAATCCTAATTTATTGTTTATTAAAGGCTTCCGTCAGGAGGCCTTTTTTATATCGGTTATTCACTCCATGTGAACTCCCACTTCGAAAAGGTTTATGCCTCGCTCAGAACAAAAAATTCGGCTTTCTTAAGTTGATTAAAAAAAGCTCCCTTCGGGAAGCTTTTTTTGGGGGGATGGGTTAGGTAGAGCAGCTGGCCGATACTTTAAGTGAAGAACCTTACTCAGCCACAGGAACCACTTTCCTTCCAGAAAGTGCCGTTATCATTGAGCCTATTACTACGAGTAAAGCCCCTGCAATGCTGAAAATGTTGATGGGCTCAGAGAGCAGAGTTTCTGGGTAGAAGTACTCTAGCACTTTCATACTGCCAATAGTCACCAAGGGTGTGATAGCTAAAATTGCACTGACCCGCGAGGCCTCCCAGTGAGCCAGAGCTTCAGCAAAGGCACCATAAGCAACTAAAGTATTTAGACAGCAGAATATTAGTAGCCACCAGCCTAATGTGTCGAGCTCCAAGACTTGCCCCGGTGATGACCAAGGGCTTAGTAACGGTACGCAAGCCAGATAAATCATGAACATCACCTGGTCTGAGCGATAATTGTTAAGCAGTTGCTTTTGTGCCAATGCATAGGCTGCCCAGACAATGGCAGCGAGAAACATCCAGCCTAAACCTACTGCATAATCACCTGTAATTTGATCAAATATTTCTTCGAAGCGAAGATTAAAAAATAGAATAAGTCCTATTACAAAACAGGCAAAACCAAACCACTGTTGCTTGTTGAAAGATTCTTTGAAAATCAGCAACCCGCCTAACAGCATAAACATGGGTGCAGTCTGGATCATGACCTGAGCGCTACTTGGAGTAATCAGATTGACGCCAAACAGGTAAAACACATAATTCAGGCATAAACCAACGACTGAAATGACCATCAACCATAAAATATTCCCTTTCAGCAATTTTATATTGGGTGATTTTCTTTTATATATCAGAAAGATAAAAAGAATTGCGGCAGCGCTGAAAAAGCGATACCAGGTCACTGTAACCGCGTCCATTTGGTCGAGTAAGGTTTTTAATGCGATAGGCAGCAGACCCCAGAGCAGGGCAGTAGTTAAGGACAGCAATAAGCCAAGTTGCCAACGACCGGAAACTGTATGCATGGTTTACCCGAATTGTGCGACAAAGTTCGGATTATGCAGTATTAAATCTCTACTGACCAGTAGCTTTTATGCATAGTTTTTATACTTATCCAACACTAGCACGGAGTGCGGATTGAATGTTTGGTTTGGAGTAATTATGATGCTGATTCGTAAAAAATAAGTGACGCTTATGAAAAGTAA